>CAIQQO010000020.1 GCA_903873965.1 uncultured bacterium | reverse complement strand
CCCGCGTCTTAACGCGCTTTACCCTGTTCACGATACAAATATTGTTGAAACCCGGCAAAAACTCGACTGATCTGCTCCGGTTTGCCGAGGTCAGCCACGGCATCGTGGAGGGCATTATATTTCAGCTTCAGTAAAGGTGTCAGTTTATCCGACGCGAGTTCCTCTACGCCCACTTGCACATATTGCGCCAGCACGAAGTCGATAAACACCTGCTGTTTTGGCGTGAAGTGCGTGCTGATCTGCGCCTGGGCCGTCGCAACGCGCGCGGCGCGGGTCAGCGCCGGCACGGCATAGGCCACATACGCCAGCACGTCGAACAGGTCGCTGTTCTCGGCGTCGATGATACGTTGCATCTCGCCCAGTTGCTCTGGCCCAAAGCCTTTCTCGGTCAGGCGGCGCAGCAGTTCGGCGCGCGTTGTCGGCGCGCACCACAGTTCGCGCAGTTCGGCTTCGCTCTTGAAGAATTCGGGCAGTTTGCCGAACAGCAGTTCCATGAATTGCTGCGCGGTCAATGGCGTGCCGTCGGGATGCCAGAAGGTCGTCACGACCATGTGCTGGATCGTGCGGGCTTTGCCATCCGCCAGTTGCACCACGACCTTCGGGCGCGCCGTATAGGTCCCTTTCGTCTCACCAACTTGCTTTGGGTTGGCACCCACGCCCGGTGGTACCGGTCCCGGCGGCTCAGGATCGTCAGGCGGGCCGTCCCATTCGGGATCGCTGAAGTGATGGTGTGCCTGCACAAAGTCGTAGATGGTGAAGTAGTCTTTGCCCTCGTACAGCCGCGTGCCGCGCCCGATGATCTGTTTGAATTCGATCATCGAGTTGATCGGGCGCATCAGGACGATGTTGCGGATGTTGCGCGCATCCACGCCGGTCGATAGCTTCTGCGACGTGGTGAGGATGGTCGGGATAGTTTTCTCGTTGTCCTGGAAGTCGCGCAGATATTGTTCGCCCAGCGCGCCGTCGTTCGCCGTCACGCGCGCGCAATACAGCGGGTCGGAGCTGCTCTTCATCTGGTTGATCAGGTCGCGCACAGCCAGGGCGTGATCCTGCGTGGCGCAGAAGACCAGCGTCTTTTCGGCCTGGTTGATCATGTCCATGAACAGCTTGACGCGATACCGTTCGCGCGCCTCGATCTCGATGATGCGGTTGAAGTCGGCCTCGGTGTATTTCCTGCCGCGCTCGATCTCGCCCTCGACGAGGTTGTCGTCCGGTGTGTAGGTGTACGTGTCGAGTGTGGTGGTGAATTCCTTCACCTTGAACGGTGTCAGGAAGCCGTCGTTGATGCCTTCTTTGAGCGAATAGATGTAGACGGGTTCGCCAAAGTAGAGGTAGGTGTCGACGTTTTCAGCGCGTTTGGGTGTGGCGGTCAGTCCCAGTTGCACGGCGGGTTTGAAGTAGTCCAAAATGGCGCGCCAGTTGCTTTCATCGTTGGCGCCGCCGCGATGGCATTCGTCGATGATGATGGCATCGAAGAAGTCGGGTGGGTAGGCGCCGAAGTTGGGCGTGGGCGCGCCACCGCCGGGCGTATCGACCATGAAGGTCTGAAAGATGGTGAAGAACACGTTGCCATTTTTAGGCACGTGGCCTTTCTTGCGGATGTCATCGGGCGTGATGCGCACCAGGGCGTCTTCGGGGAAGGCCGAGAATTCGTTGTAGGCCTGATTCGCCAGGATGTTGCGGTCGGCCAGGAACAGGATGCGCGGGCGGCGCGTGGGCGTGCGACTGAGGTTCCAGCGGCTGTGAAACAGTTTCCACGCGATCTGGAAGGCGATAAAGGTTTTGCCGGTGCCGGTGGCGAGTGTGAGCAGGATGCGCTGTTTGCCGCTGGAGATGGCGGCCATGACGCGCTCAACGGCGATATCCTGGTAGTAGCGGCCAGGGTGCGAGCCGCCTTTGTCCTCGAACGCCACGGCCGCAAAGCGGTCGCGCCATGCATCGTCCTGCGCGAAGGTGAGTTTCCATAACTCGTCAGGCGTGGGGTAGCGCGGCGCGACGCCTTCCTTGCCGCTGCGCATGTCGATGCCGTAGATGCCCTTGCCGTTGCTGGCATAGGCGAAGCGTACCGCCAGCTTGGTGGCATAGTCCTTCGCCTGTCCAACGCCCTCGGTCAGCGCTTTGTCCCACGCCTTGGCCTCGATCACGGCCAGCTTGTGAGTGCGATACACCAGCACATAGTCGGCGGTGAGTGACTTGCCGCGCCGGCCATGCCCCTCGATGCGCCCGAGCGTGATGGGGTATTCGCGCAGGATGCGGCTGCCCGCCACGACGCCCCAGCCCACGGCTTTGAGTGCAGGATCAATATATTCGGCGCGGGTTTCTGCTTCATTCATCCTTCATCCCCCCACCCATTCCCATAATCCTGGAAATTGCTGCGCGGGATAGGTATCCCATGCGTAGATCATCGAAGATGCATCAAAGGCCTGCATAGTAATGTTCCAGTCGATGCAGATCCTGTATCTTCAAGGTATCGAGATAGCTACTTGCCTTCGCCAATGTAATGTGCTGGGTATTGAGGGGTGAGCGTCAGATTTTTGCGCGTCGTAGAATGGGAGCATGAAACAGGATTTCACGTCAGATTGGCACACGTTGACAGATGAGGTTATGAGCGGGATGAAGGAATGGCGGCAAACACATTCGAATTGGCATGAACTTCCATGTATCCCGACAAACCCACAGTAGGAGTATCAGTT
>CAIQQO010000019.1 GCA_903873965.1 uncultured bacterium | reverse complement strand
TGGATTTGCGAGTGTGGCAACATCGTTGATCGAGACCTCAATGCGGCTCTTAATATCCGCGATACTGCCCTGGGTACTGTAAGTATTGGCCTGATGCAGCCATCGATAGCATTCGCTCCGGCGCTGGCTAGGTCGAGCGTAAAACGTTCACGGACTGCACGTAAGACCGCATCGGCGGCAACGCAGGATGAAGTGAATACCCGCAGTAGCGGGTACCGTGAGGTACTGGTATGGCGCACTTTTGCGCATATTAAAGGTAGCAGACATAATCCGTGCTGAATATTGTTAAGGGTCGTGTATTAGTGGATGATTTGACGTCGGTGTGTATACGCGCCATGCTGAAAGCTGGCATGCGCGAGGCCGATGCCCTTGTGACGGCTGATGTTCTGGTAACGACAGACACTTGGGGCGTATACACCCATGGGACCAAGCAGCTGCGCCCGCTCTTGCGCCACATGCGCGATGGCGGACTTGACCCGCTCGCCACGCCTGAGGTCATTGCCGAAGCGGCGGGCTGGGCGCGCATTGATGGACACTATGCCATGCCTCCTTTTACGGCGGTGCAGGCCATGACCATCACTATTGAAAAAGCCAGGACAGCCGGAATCGCGTACACCGGCGTGTTTCACAGCAGTCATTTTGGCGCAGCCGGTTACTATGCGATGATGGCCGCCAAGGCCGGGCTCATTGGCCTTGCCATGACCAATGTGGATCCTTTCATGACGGTGCCAGGCGCGAAAGGGCGCGTGCTGGGCACGAACCCGATCACTTACGCTATCCCCGCCGGCAACGAGCGACCGGTTTTCCTCGACATGGCGACCAGCACCGTGGCGGCCAGCAAAGTGTTTGCGGCCGATCACCTTGGTAAATCCATTCCCGATACGTGGATCGTGGACAAAGAGGGCCGACCCACTACCGACCCTGCGCAACTGATGGCCGGCGGCGCGATGCAGGCGATGGCCGGTTACAAAGGCTACGGCATTGCCTTGTTGATCGAGATACTCGCTGGGGTTCTCACCGGCGCGGCGTTCACGACCGACATCAAGACGTGGATCACCGACACGGATGCCCACATCAATCAGGGGCATTGCTTCATCGCCATTGACCCGAATATCATGATGCCGTTCTCAGACTTTACTGCGCGCATGGATGAACTGGTGCGGCGCATCAAATGCACGCCCACATCGCCCGGTACCGAACGCATCTATCTTCCGGGCGAGATGGAATGGGATCGCCGCGACGACGCCCTGATCAATGGCATACCCTTGCCCGAAGATGTGATCAACAATCTGCGCGCAGTAGAGAAGGAATGGGCACTGGATTGAGTGCACAAAGGAAGGTCTTGATATGACCAGTTACTCAGACGGACCGCGATCGTCATTGTTTGCTCCTGTCAAACTGCAAGGTATTAAGACTACGGCATTGGCCGATCAGCTTGCTGCCGCGCATGTCACGACCGCCATGGCGCAGGCGTTGAACCACGCGCCCGAAGGCGATAGGTGTACTGGCTGGGGCATTCCGTTTGACGCGAGTGCGCCGATCACCCTCTATGACCAACCGGTAAGCGCAACCTTTGCGCCGGTCATGGCGCGCCAACTGGTGTTTATGCACACCTCGGATATTCGGACGGCGGCCACCAACGCGAGTGGCTTCATATCGGCATCGCGCGGGAACGGGCAACTCGGCGAGCTTGCGGCGCATTACGTCATCCAGTATGCAGATGGCGCAGAAGAGTGCGTCGCTATCCGCAGACGGCATCAGGTGGGGCCTGTCGATCGCAACTGGGGCGAGAACTGCTTCGAAGCCGTGGCCATGCGCAAACAGCACCCGTTGCAGCCATCTCACCAGCAGAAGATCGAAGATTGGGGCTGGTTGCAGACGCGCGCGTTCACGAATGATGGCGGACCCTGGGCGAGCTGGCTGTGGGCGTGGGAGAATCCCCACTCAGAGAAGGCGATCGTCGGCATCCGCTTTGAACCCGTGTGCGGCGTGATCGTTGTCTCGGCAGTGACAGCGGGGAATGCGTCAGCGTTGCCATTGCGCTGGCGGGCGCGCCGCAAGGCTGTGCTCAGCCTGCCGCAGGGTGAGTCGTTTAACTCACGGCTGGATGACAACGGGTTATTGGCGCAAATTCAACTTGACATGGGTCAGGTCATTTCAGCCAGCCCGCGCACTGTTTACCCGAATGACGTGTGGGGCGAGACGTACAACAATCAGGTGCCGCAGCTTTCGAGTCATGAGGTCTTGGTGGAATACACAGCGCATGAGCAGGCTTGTTTCCATCTTTTCGACAGCGCCGGTGGCACGCGGATCGTCATGGCGGCGCAGGTGGATGCTGGGGAGCCGGGCGTGGCGATTTCACCCATGGCACCTGCGACACAACGCGTGACACTGCGAACTGTAGATCACGGGCGTCGCCCTGTGCCGGTGAAACTGCATGTGCATGGCGCCGCGGGTGAGTACCTCGCGCCGGTGGATCGCCACCGCATTTTGAACCCGGCATGGTTTGAGGATTACAGCGTGGACTTTGCGCATCAAAGCACGCATGCCTGCACGTACATCAATGGCGAAACGACGATCGACCTGCCGTTGGGCAAAGTCTATATCGAAGTCTCGAAAGGCTTTGAGATTCGACCTGTGCGGCAGGTGGTTGAGGTCACCGCCGATACGCGCGAGATCACGATCGAATTGAAAAAGGTGCTGCCATGGCGCGAAATGGGCTGGGTGACAGCCGATACGCATGTGCACTTTCTTTCGCCAATTTCGGCGTTGCTCGAAGGAGCGGCTGAGGGTGTCAACGTGATCAACCTGCTGGCCAGCCAATGGGGCGAGTTGATGACGAATGTGGGCGACTTTGATGGACGCATGACATGGGGCAGCCGCGAGGCCGGCGGTGATGGTGAATATCTGGTGCGTGTGGGCACGGAGAATCGCCAGCATGTGCTGGGGCATATATCACTGCTGGGCTACAGCGGACGCGTCATAGCGCCGATGACAACAGGTGGTCCGGATGAGTCGGCGCTGGGCGATCCGATTGAGATTTTACTGAGTGAGTGGGCGCGGCAGTGCAAGGTGCAGGGTGGTGTGGTCGTGTTGCCGCACTTTCCGAACCCACGGGCCGAACACGCAGCGGCAGTCGTCAATGGCGACGTCGATGCCGTGGAGATGACGTCGTGGGGCAATTTGTACGGCGGGATCGACCCATACTCGTTATCCGACTGGTATCGCTATCTGAACTGCGGGTACATGGTGGCGGCTGCGGGTGGCACCGACAAGATGTCGGCGGATACCGCCGTCGGCACTGTGCGCACCTACGCACGCGTCCCGCCCAATAGTGGCGATGGATTCACCTATGCCAACTGGATGGACGCTGTGCGGCGCGCCGAGACGTTTGTCAGCTATGGGCCGCTCCTCGATTTCGCCGTGGATGGGAAACCCATGGGCAGCCGCATCTCGATGTCCGTCAACGGCGGCACGGTGGATGTGACGTGGCAGGTGAGTAGCGTGACTGTGCCACTGACGCGAGTGGACCTGCTGGTGAATGGCGAAATCCGCGAGAGCGCAACCGTCACGGGCGGCGATGCGGCAGGGCATTGGTCAGTGCGGGTGGACAAGAGCGCGTGGCTGGCATTGCTGGTGCGCGGTCATTACGATGATAAACCCGAGATCATTGCGGCGCACTCGTCGCCCGTCATGATCTCGGTTGAGGGGTCGCCCATGCTGGCGGCCGCGGATGCGGTCACGATCCTTGAGCAGATTGAGGGTTCACTGGCCTACATTGACACCGTGGGCACGCGCGCCGAGGATGCAGTCTACAAGCGCATGCGGCTGGTGCTGCAATCGGCGCACCGCAGCCTGCACAATCGGATGCACGCGCAAGGGACGTTCCACGATCACACGGTGGTCGATAACCACTAATCTCTAATTGCCCATCAGCAGACGGCGCAGCTCGGGCGATGCCGTGGCGATGAGTTTGTCTGGCCAGACAGCAGCGTGATCGGGGCGCTCAGCCCAGGCCGGGCGATAGGAGAGAAAGATGGCGCGTCGGCTGGTCTGTGAGAAGTTGTAACCGCCGGCGTGAACCGTGTAACAGTGGAATAGCACGGCGTCACCGCCGCGCGCCAGCACCATGCGCGCATCACGGGCCATGTGCTCCAGGCTGCGGTTGGGCCCGATCTCGTAACGGCGGTGGCTGCCGGGGACCACATACAGCGGACCATGATCGGGCGTGAGGTCAGTGAAGTAGAAACCAATATTGACCCACGATGCCGAGAAGTTGCGGAGGTCTTGCGCGTTTTCCGCGGTGCCCCAGTCGATGTGCAATCCCTGCCTGCCCAGGTCGCCT
>CAIQQO010000018.1 GCA_903873965.1 uncultured bacterium | reverse complement strand
GTCGCACTCTCAAACGCCATTGCGACTTTCGACTTCTCAAACGTGCTGCTGTCCAGTGCGGCAATCACCGCATCTCGTAGTAGTTCAAAACTCATTGTTTAATCCTCCGAAATTGAAGGCTAGCGCCTCCGGTATGTTGTGGTCAACCTTTTGGGCAAGCCCTGGTCGTGCCCCATAAAAAAATCTCCCCGGTAGACAGCACCAGGGAGATTTCAAGCTCGTTGCAGGTTATTTTCAGCTTGCCACAGGGGGTGGCCTGCTCGCTTTCCATAGCTCTTTGTACCTCTTGGCGACGTTGCGTCTGATGTTGTAGGGCAAGTCCTTGAACTCGACCTTGAACATCACTCGCCACGCCGGTGGGCCAAGCGGTATCGTGTGATACTCATGAGTGGCACCGTCTTCGCTGTAGACAGCAAACTCATAAGCATGAGGATTCACGCCTCTAAAGATGATGGTGTAGGGCAGTAGTTGGTCGTCCCACTGGCACTTGTAGCACCCGATGTGCGCCACCATGTAATCGGTATCGGCCTTTACCGCCACGAAATCTGATCTCCTGCTTTCAGCACTGTCGGGTTATCAACTGTTCCCATGCTTACGGTATCCATATCAATGAAGCGAAAATGCTCTCCGTCCATGAATACCGCGTATGAGTTTCCTGCGCTGCCGCCAAAGGTATCTTTGGCGGACACGATCTTTCCATTAGGGTCAAGCTTGCCGGGTTTAATCCACAGCCGAACAACGTCCCCATTTTTGTCGCACTCAGGATGGTAAACGTACTTACCAGTTGAACACTCTTCAAGGTCGATCTTGAGATACAGGTTGGAACGATGCTTGAACCGGGCTGAGTCCATCGGCCCGGCGGATTCATCCTTGCCATACTGCTGCACGACAACAACGAGACGCTTCTCGTGCTGCGCGTAGCCTTTGGCATCAGCCAGCCCTGCGCCGATCATATCGCCTTTGTTCATGGTGATGCCTTTCATTGACTGGAGTGCTTTCAGAGAGCCCAGCGTCAGCATGTCCCAGTAGTCCAGAATAATGTGAGCACGGCGTCTGCGCCCCTCATTGAGAATCTGATCCAGCGGCACGCCATTGGCCTCAAAGTAATCAATGTGTCCGCCATTAGGTCGCTTGGCAAGTTCCTCACCAAACCGATGCTCCCAATATCCCAGTCGCAACTTGCTGTATGGAGTATCAAATTTTCTGGCTAACCTGCGCCAGATGGCTTGTGGCTTTGTCAGTTCGGTGAGTACGTACAGCACGTTCTCGCCGCCGTCCATCAGTTGCTCGGCAATCATCTCCGACAGGATTGTTTTACCGCCGCCTGTCGGGCCAGTTATCAGGACTAGCGTGTCCAGTTCAAGCTCCACCTCTGTCTGCAGCTTGCGGAGAGCATGTGGCAATCTTGGCACACTATTATCTGAGGCCATTTGCCTTCGATACATAGCGGTCATTCTTCCAAACTCGGCTGCATCCTCAGCATTGAGGATATACTCTCGCCGTACTCCTGCAATCTCAGTCCTGCGATTAGAGAACAGGCGTTCAGCCTCGGCGAAGTCGATCTTGCCATTCTTGATCTGCTGCTGAAGCGTCGCCAGGTACTTGTCACCCTCGCGGCGCTCGTACATCTCTTTGAGATACCCAACGATAGGCGCCATGTTAGTTGCCGGAAACATCCTGCCAACCACAAGCAACTTATCACTCACAAATTCAGGTGTGGCTTCTGGATAGCCGTTTTTGACCATCAGGCTTGCCAGCAGCAATGGGTCGTCTGTCTTCTTGTTTTTGGAGTCCTGCCCCAATTCTTTTATTTTCGACACCGCTGCCCATAAGGCTTTTGCTTCTGGATAGGCAAGGTAGGTCAGCGCTTCAGGCCACTCGTCAATGATCTTGCTCTCCAGTGCCGCCATGCTTGCGACCTGGTATTCGTGCATTTGAGAAGTATTTTCAATCATATTAGCCCCTGTCTTCGCATTTCTTCGCGTGTCATTGGTTTGAACGTTGGCGTTTCATTGATTGGCGTAGCCAATTCCTGCCTGCGGTTTTGTTCCATCTTGCGCCGGTCACTGGCGGCAATGGCGTACTGCTGACGCATGTCCACACGTTTTTCCAGCGGGGTGGGATCACCGGGAATCCAATCCCGG
>CAIQQO010000017.1 GCA_903873965.1 uncultured bacterium | reverse complement strand
GCCTTGCTTCCCAGTACGCCCGGCAATGCGGCGACCTGGGAGCGCGCAACACAGTACACGATCAGCCTGAAAGACACCGCCAAGAGCGCGCGCGGGCTGGCTCTGGCGCGCCCGCAGATTTTCAACATCAGCACCATCGGCTTCCTTGATGTGGCCCAGACCATCCCCTCTGGCGGGGCGAAGGATGTGGCCGCTGATGCGCGCATCACGGTGTTATTCAATCGCCCGGTCGTGCCATTGACGAGTATCGGCCAGCAGGCCGATTTACCCACGCCGGTCAAGTTCACACCTACGATCGAAGGTCAGGGCGAGTGGCTGAACACCAGCATCTACCTGTTCCGCCCAAGCAAACCGCTGGCCTCCGGCGTCGTCTATAAGGGATCAGTTGCCGCAGGGCTGAAAGACACCACTGGCGCATTGCTACAGAAAGAGTACTCGTGGAGCTTCAGCGTAGCTGCGCCGACGATTAAGGCACTCTCGCCCGAAGACACGACTATTGATGTCAACCTGCGCCGCCCGATCAGCATCACATTCAGCCAGAAGATGGATCATGCCTCGGCCGAAGCGGCATTCAAGATCACGCCTGATGTCCCCGGTACGTTCCGCTGGTCTGACGATGTGGTCGACACAACGCTGGTGCAGCGTTCAGGCACCAGCCAGAATCTGGCCGTCGGCACACCACCGCAGACCACACCCGTCTCGGGCGAGGTGATGGCTTTTGTACCAGACCAGGATTACAACCGTAACACCATGTATACCGTGGTGATTGACGCCGGCGCAAAAGCATTGCTGGGATCGAGCGGCACCAAGAGCCAACGCAAGTTTGCCTTCCGTTCAATTCTGATGCCAGCCGTCGCGAGTACGTCGCCCACCAATGGAAACAACAAAGCCGATTCGGGCAATGGCGTCACTATTCGCTTTACGGCGCCAGTCCTTCCCGAAACCATCGTGCCCAACCTGACCTTTGAGCCAGGGATTACGCTAACCAAGGTGTACAGCTATTACGATGCGAACGACAAGAGTTTCTATCTCAATCTGCAATTGCAGCCTTCGACGGCGTACAAACTGACGATCGGCGGCGATATCGCCGACCAATACGGCGTGAAGATCGGCAAGAATACGGTGGTGCAGTTCACCACGGCGCCACTCGTTCCGTATGCGGTGCTCAACACCAACGGCGTGATGGGCACGTATGACGCCGGCAAATCCTCCCGGTTGTTTGCCACCTATCGCAACGTCAGCAAACTTGACCTGCAATTGGCTTCACTCACACCAGAGCAGTTCTACCAGTTCACCGGCACCGATAATGCCTACGAACTGATACGGCAGTTCAAACCCGAGGACAGTCAAGTGGTGCGCACCTGGTCGCAGTTGACGACGGCGGGGTTGAACGAAGTCGCCTTCGCCTCAGTCGCACTCGCCCAGGATGAAGGCAGTCTGGCGCCAGGTATCTACATTCTCACACTCACTGCGCCGGAAGCCGCGGCAACCGTGCAATACTACGAGCCGGCACGCCACATCCTGGTCGTTTCGAACCTGCATGTGACGTTGAAACAGGCCGAGCGCGAGGCGCTCTTGTGGGTCACAAACCTGAATGACGGCCAGCCTGCAGGCAACTTGCCCGTGTCTTTCTACGACCGCTCCTTTAACGAAATCAAGCAGGGCGTTACTTCGGATGACGGGCAGTTGCTGGCGAAGTTCGCCGGGCCATTCGAAGAGTACACCGCCTTCTATGCCGTGATCGGTCAGCCGGGGCAGGCCAACTTTGGCCTGGGTTACAACCGCTGGGATCAAGGCATCAACCCATACGACTTCAACTTGCAGACGCAGTTTGGCAGCACGCGATACATGGCGTATATGTATACCGAGCGCCCAATCTACCGACCCGGCCAGATGGTCTATTACAAGGGCATCGTGCGCTCTGAAGATGACGCGCGTTACACCCTGGCGCCAAAAATCACGTCGGCCGACATTGCGATCAATAACGACCAGGGCCAGGTTGTTTTCAGCACGACGCTACCTGTGAGCGCCAACGGCACGTTCAGCGGCGCCTTTGCACTGGACAATGCTGCCGCCACCGGTTACTACTACGTGCAGACGTGCCTGCCTTTTGACACCGCCGCCGGCTTCAAGGGCAATGCCATCAACGCTCCTGCTAACGGCAACATACGCCAACCGCAGTGCCGCAACTACGGTGTCCAGTTCCAGGTAGCGGCTTATCGACTGCCCGAGTTTGAAGTCATCGTCAACACAGAAAAGACCGATTACCTGGCCAACGACACATTCAAAGCTGCCGTGGACGCGAAGTTCTTCTTCGGCGGTAACGTATCCAACGCCAAGGTGCAGTGGACGCTGTTTGCGCGCGATTTCTATTTCGACCGATACAAGGGCGCCGGGAACTATGTGTTCGGTGATTACGACTCATTCTATCGGGGAGTCAGTTACAACGAACAAATCGCCAACGGCATTGGACAGACGGATGGCAGCGGTCATATCGACATTACGGTGCCCGCCGATATCAGCAAGCGCAAGAACAGCGCCGTCTACTCGCTCGAACTCAGCGTCACCGACGCCAACGACCAGAGCGTCTCAGCGCGTACCGAGGCCGTCATCCACAAGAGCGATTACTACCTCGGCATCGCACCGCAGGATTACATCGGCGTCTCGGGCAAAGAGCTGAAGTTCGATGTGATTTCTGTCGACTGGCATGGCCAGCCCGTCGCCGACAAGAGTGCGACAGTGTCGACCTATCAGCGCGAATGGTTTACGGCGCAGGAGCAGGACAAGAATGGCAACGGCACGTTCACATCGGTGCCCAGCGACACGCTCGTTTCAACCAGTGACATCAAGACTGGTGCCGATGGCAAAATCACAACCTCGTTCATACCGAAAGGTGGTGGTGAGTTCCATGCCGTCGTGAAGGGTGCCGGCGAAGCAGGCCCCATGGCCGGCAACTCCGTGTATGTATCATCCGGCGGTGACTACGTCGGCTGGCGCGTGAATAACAACGACCGCATCGACCTGAAGACGGATCGGCAGCAATACAAAGTCGGCGATGTAGTCAAAGTGCTTGTCCCGTCGCCCTATGATGGCAGTGTAACCGCGTTGTTGTCGATCGAGCGCGGCCGCTTCTTGTCACATCGGGTGGTGCAACTACAGACTAACAGTGACATCATCGAAATTCCGGTGGAAGCCGGTTATGCGCCGAATGCATTCGTGTCGGTCGTGCTGGTCAAGGGTGTTGACGGGAATAACCCTGTGCCCTCTTATAAAGTCGGCATGGTGGGATTCCAGGTCAACCCCGATCAGTTTGCACTCCATGTAGCCGTGACTTCCGACAAACCGAGCTATACCCCGCGCGACACTGTCACCTACGACATCAAGGTGACGGATTCCACCGGCAAACCGGTCAAGGCAGAACTATCGCTGGCGCTAGTTGACAAGGCTGTATTGAGCCTGGCCGACCCAAACAGCCCCTCAATCCTCGACGCCTTCTATGGCGTGCGCGGACTGGGCGTGCATACTGCTGATAGTTTGAACATCAACGTTGACCGCATCACGGCCAAGATCATCGCCGAGAACGCCAAAGGCGGCGGTGGAGGCGGCCTGGCGGGGGCACTCGACTCCAGTTTTGTGCGTCAGGACTTCAAAGACACCGCACTGTGGACGGCCGTCGTCAACACCGACGCCAATGGCGCAGCCCAGGTGCAGGTGCGCCTGCCCGATAACCTGACAACATGGTCGCTGGATGCGCGCGCGATCACATCCGACAGCAAGGCAGGACAGGCTAAAAACGAAATCCTGTCGACCAAACCGTTGCTCATCCGTCCGGTTTCGCCACGCTTCTTCGTGGTTGGCGACTCCGTGACGCTGGGCGCCGTGGTCAACAACAACACCAGCGCCGACATTCAAGCGGCTGTAACGCTTGAGGCCAGGGGCGTTACATTGAGCGACAGCGCGCCGCAGCAAGTAACGATTCCGGCCAAGGGCTCGACGCGCGTCAACTGGATCGTGACTGTAGATGACGCACCCAGTGCTGTGCTCACGTTTGCAGTGAAAGACAGCGGCGCTCAAGGGCTGACCGACAGCAGCAAGCCCGGGCTGGCGACTGCGCCCGATCAGGGCATCCCGATCCTGCATTACGCCTCGCCCGAGACTGTGGCGACAGCGGGTGATGTCAGCGAACCGGGCAAGAAACTGGAGATCGTTGCGCTGCCTGAGCGCCTGGACACAGGCCAAGGTCAACTGGACGTGCAGGTTGACCCGGCGCTGGCCGCGGTGATCAAGACCAGCGACAACCTGTTGCAGGCCTATCCGTACGAAAACGCAGAGACAACGGCATCGCGCCTGGCGGTAAGCGTTGCCGTACAGAACGCAGGCACACCCGACAACGTGACGCGCGCAATTCAGCGGCTATTGAGCAGCCAACACAGCGATGGTGGTTGGGGCTGGTGGATTTCTGACGACAGCAACACGATCATGACCGCCTATGTCCTGCTCGCACTGGCGCATGCTCAGACAGGCGGGTTCAGCGTCGATGCCAATGCGTTATCGCATGCACGCGAATTTCTGGTGAATCGCCTGATCGCGGTGGACAAGCGTCCGAGCCTCGCTAACCAGCAGGCTTTCGTGATGTTTGCGCTGACCGAATCGGGTGCCGACGACAGCGGGCGGCTCGGACAACTGTACGAAAATAGAGACACGTTGAACTATGCGAGCAAGGCAATGCTGGCGATGAGCCTCGATACGGTGAATCAGGGCGATACCCGCGTCAAGGCGTTGTTATCAGATCTGACCAGCGCGGCTGTAAGCGGGCCGACTGGCATGATGTGGCAGGAGAAGACTCAGGATCCATTCCTCTTCGGCACGAACACGCGCAGCACAGCCGTCGTGTTGAGCGCGTTGGCGCGACTCGATCCGACCAGCGCGTTGAGCAGCAACGTTGTGCGCTGGCTGCTCGTCGCGCGCGAAGGCGAGAGCTGGCAGAGCAATCAGGAGATCGCCTGGGCTGTCATGGCGCTAAAGGACTGGTCGGATGCAGTGGGCGAGAAGGCGGCTGATTACACCTGGCGCACTACGCTCAATGGTGATGCCGTGATGAGCGGACAGGCCAGTGCAGAAGCCCTCGGCTCATCAGTCAAGTACTCGGCGCCAGTAGCGCAACTGCTGCGAGGCCAAACCAACGAACTGATCTTCGAGCGCGGCGCTGGCACCGGACGAATGTACTACACCGCGCGCCTGAAGGTATACCTTCCCGCCGATGAGGCGAAGGCGCTGGATCGCGGCATCGTGATTGCACGACGCTACGAACTGGCCGACTGCAAACCAGAACCAGGCAAGCCGTGCGACGCAGTAACGAGCGCAAAGATCGGTCAGAATGTGCGCGTGCGGTTGACCGTCGTGGCGCCGAATGACCTGCACTTCGTTCAGCTAAACGACCCGCTACCAGGCGGCGCTGAGGCCGTGGACACATCGCTCAAGACCAGCCAGCACGTTGATACAGAAACCGGCGTGCAAGAGATCGGTGGCGCTGGCGGCTGGGGCTGGTGGTGGTTCAGCCACATCGAGCTGCGCGACGATCACGCGGCGATCTTTGCCAGTTACCTGCCCGCAGGGACCTATGAGTACACCTACGTCATCCGGCCAAGCATCGCAGGAACGTTTAAGGTGATGCCAGCCAACGTGTCGGAAACGTACTTCCCCGAGACGTTTGGCAGCAGCGATGGCGCGAAGTTTAATATCGAGAAATAACGGCCATTCTCTCGCAGTGGCAACAGGTCGACGGCGTCAATCCCGCGGGACTCAAAAGTCATAATGACGTCCGTCGGCCTGTCTCAAAGGGATGCAAAGCCGTCTATTACCGCTATAATGACGTATCTACTGGAGGGAAGTATGAAAACAAAAAGCTTATTGTTAGTGGTTCTGGCGTTGGTATTGGCAGCGTGCGGCGGCACAGGTTCTGACTGGAAGGAATTTTCATCAGACAAAGGAAATTTCACGGTCAGTATGCCGTCCACCCCGAAGGAGTCCACGCAGGCTGTTGATACGGTTGCAGGCTCGATTAACCTGACAATGTACTCGGTGGAAGTGTCCGACTCGGCTTTCCTGGTAAGTTATGCGGACTACCCGCAAGACATGATGAGCACCGCCGATCCACTCAAGGTGCTTGATGGCGCCATGAACGGCCAGATCACCAATTTTGGCGGCACGGTGTTGTCATCCAGCGATGTTTCACTAAGTGACAACCCGGGCAGAGAGTTCAGCGCCAGTGGCAAGGTTACTACCGCCGGCGACGGCAGCCTGCGCGGGCGCATTTACCTAGTGAAGAACCGGCTGTATCAGATCATCGTGGTGGGGCTGAAAGACAAAGTTAAAACCGAGGACGTGGACAAGTTCCTGAAATCGTTCAAATTAAACAAGTAGTAAAACGTAGGCAAAGCCGACGCATCTGGCGTCGGCTTTTTTGTTAGCACGATTACAACGACTGTCCCCAAGGTATAGCAAAGCCGTGCAGGGTATCGAGTGAGTATGTAGAGGGGATGAACAAGATGGCAGAAAGCACCCACCATTTCATGGAAATGCTAAGCACCCACGCAGTCAACTTGACCGCTGCTTCCGCCGCCGGGAAACTGGTTGTGGCTTACGGACGCGACAAGGAAGTAGATGATGTGTTGAATGCATTGGCGTCGCCAGGTGAACTCTATCCGGTCGTCATGGGCGGGCCGCGCAGCGGCAAGACTACCGTGGTGCATCACGCCATCAACCGTATCACGCGAGGTGAATGTCCGAAAACGCTCCGTGATGCCCAGGTATTCGAGATCACACCCAGCCGCATCATCAACGCATTGGGCGGGTCAGCCCAGTGGAGCAGTCATATTGGCGATTTCATGGCGCAATTGGTCGATTCAGGCGCGATTCTTTTCCTGCGCGATTTTCACACCGCGCTCGGGCTGGGCATCAGCGAAGATGATTCGCCACAAGACCTGGCCTATGTACTCGGTGATCTACTCAAAGGCAAACACCCGCGCATGATCATGGAAGCGCGTTCACGACCACTTGAAGCCTTATTCAGTGAATACTCCGGCTATAAAAACCTGTTCTCGGGCATCACGGTCGGCGAGATGGATCGGGTGTCGGCCATCCCCGTGATTCGCAAAGCCACCGAAGATCTGGAAGTGATTCACCTGGTGAGTATCGGAGCAGATGCATGTGACGAAGCAGTCGAACTGGCTGCGCGGTTTCAGGTCAATGAACTGCTGCCCGGTTCAGCCATTGATCTATTGAAAGATGTCCTCACCACCATTGATGCCGGCAACGCGCAGATACTGCAGCGCGATAGAGTGCGCCGTCGCTTCATTCAGCGTAGCGGGCTACCCGAGTTTCTTGTCACGGATGATGCCCCTTACGATGAAGCGGCAGTGCGCGCTACCCTGACAAGGCGGGTTTACGGGCAGGAACAGGCGGTCGACGCGATTCTGCGCATGATAGCCCTGGTGCGTGCGCGATTGAACAATCCGCTGCGACCGATGGGCGTATTTCTATTTATCGGCCCGACGGGAGTTGGCAAAACCGAACTGATCAAGGCGCTGTCACAGTTTCTCTTCGGCGGGCCGGATCGTATCGTGCGTTTCAATATGGCTGACTACGCGGAAGATTGGCAACTTTCCCTGTTGTTTGGCAACCCACTCAGAGATAACGAGTCCCTTCGAAAAGGGCAACTGTCGATGCGCCTGAATGGACAACCTTTTTCGGTTCTGCTGCTGGATGAATTTGAGAAGGCGCATGAGCTGGTGAACCAGCGCTTTCTGCAACTGTTCGATGAGGGCATCTTGTTTAACGGAGCGGGCGAGGAGATAAACCTGCGCAATACCATCATCGTACTGACATCCAACTTGGGTGCAGAACAGGTTGGCCCGACGATTGGCTTTCGCATGAGAGATCCGATGTTGGAAGCCGAACACGCTGTGATCCGCCAGAGTGAAAAATACTTTCGACCCGAGTTCATCAACCGTCTCGATGCCGTGTGTTTCTTCAAACCGCTACCGCGCCACGTTATCCGCCAGATCGCGCAGCGCGAGGTGATCGAGGTCATCTCGCGCGAGGGCATCGTGCGTCAAAACCTCCAGATCAGCGTGGATGATGCAGTGCTCGATTTGATAGTGGAGCGCGGCTATGACCTGCGCTACGGCGCGCGTTATCTTAAGCGCCAGATCGAACGCAGCATCACATACCCGCTGGCGCGCCAAATCGCCCGCAAGCGATTGGAACCAGGCGCGGCCGTGCGCCTGATGGTGCGTAACAGCGACATTCAGGTCGGCTTGCTGAATCTGTCCGAATCCGCAGATGGGGAGGCATTACGCAGCGGGCAAATGGCGGCCGCTGTTGACATCCCCTTACCGAACCTTAAAGACTTGCGCCTGGCGCTGGATCAATATGAGGCGCGCGTGACGCTCATGTTCGAGCAATATCGTATTGATGAGCAGAAAGCGCGCGTTGAAAAGATGATGGAGCGCATCGGCGAGCCTGAATTCTGGCAACAGCCCCAGGAAGCCACAGCGCAGATGGAGATACTGAATCAGTTAACCCAGCGCGTCGATCAGGCTGAGAACGTACGCCAGTTGCTGGAACAACTCAAGGCGGCCTTGGGTAATGTCAGGCCGGCGCGCGGCAAGGTCGCCGTGCTGCCCAATGAAGTAGCGCCACTCTACAATGAATTGACGCGCGAATTGCCGCTGACCGAGTTGATGCTGTGCCTGAGAACGGAGGAAGACCAGTCTCCGGCGTTTGTGACTGTACGGCAAATTGGCCAGTTGGATGATACGCCCGCTGCTGGGGAATGGGTCAGAACATTGATTGAGATGTACACAGCGTGGGGCATGGGACGCAGGTTTCACGTCACTCTGCTGAACGAAGCAGTGACGAACGGTGCGCTGAGTGAAGTCACACTCAACATTGCTGGATTTGGAGCGTATGCCCTGTTGCGCGGCGAGACCGGGTCGCACCGGCTGGTGCGCGGCCAGACCGGCAAAAAAGGCGATCCGCGCCTGAGTGTTTGGGCGCATGTGGATGTAGAGGCCGACCTGCCGCCCACACCCGATATGCAGAAGCTTGTGCGCTGTGAAAGCCACGCCGTTCGCGAGGCCGGAATCGTTACCGAGCGCATCACGCGCAGCGCCGTAATCAGCCAGATCACCGGCGGTCAGCCAACGGGACGCACGTTTCACTGGCGTAACGCTATCGGACAGGAAGAACTGACGCAACAGGCAATTCGTTTTCTGACCGCCCAGTTGCATCGTCAGGATAGTGATGTAAAAGTTGTCGATGCCGATGGCGTGATCTCGCTGACAGATCATGTACGCGTGTACACGCTTTACAAACAACAGCAAGTGCGTGACGCGCGCACCGGTCGTACCAGCAACCAGCCGAAAAAAGTGCTGGCTGGCGATCTGGACGATTTTCTGCTGGCTTACCTGCAGATGACGACGGACTAATGCCTGCCAAGCACCATCGGCCTGCCGATCTGCAGGCGCCTGGTGCGGCCGGCATGGTATAACGGTAGATCGTATGACAACCAATCTGCTCGATAATCTCAATCCCGCCCAGCGCCAAGCAGTGGAGGTCAAAGACGGCCCTGTGCTCGTCATCGCTGGGCCGGGCAGCGGCAAGACAAGGGTGCTGACCAGCCGCGTGGCCTACCTGCTTGAAGTACGACAGGTCTTTCCTTATCGCATCATGGCGGTGACCTTCACAAACAAAGCCGCGCGCGAGATGCGCGAGCGATTGAACAAGATCGTCGGCGCATCGCGCGGCAGTGATGTGATGATGGGCACCTTCCACAGCATCTGCGCGCGCATCCTGCGTCGCGATGCGCCGGCGGCCGGCCTGGATCGTGATTTCACGATCTATGACTCGGATGATCAACTCAAAGTAGTCAAGAGCGCACTGGATGCATTGAACCTTGACGACAAAAAATACAAACCGGCTGCGATGCAGAATGCCATCAGCACGGCCAAGAATGAGCTGATCACGCCACAGGACTTGAAGATCGAGACGTACTATAGCGAGATCGTTAAGCGCGTGTATGAAAAATACAACGCCATCCTGCGCACCAACAACGCCCTTGACTTTGACGACCTGCTGATGGAATCGGTGCGCCTGTTGCAGAACAGTCAAGCCGTGCGCGAGAAGATGCAGGAACGCTATCTACATGTGCTCGTCGACGAGTTTCAAGACACCAATATTTCGCAGTACAACCTGGTGAACATGATCGCGGGCAGGCATCGCAACCTGTTCTGCGTCGGTGATCCCGACCAGAGTATCTACAAATGGCGTGGCGCGGATTATCGCAACGTGAAACGACTGCAGACCGATCATCCCGATCTGGAGGTCGTGGCACTCGACCAGAACTACCGCTCAACGCAGACCATCCTCGATACGGCGATGGCCATCATCAAGAAGAACCCGAACCGCACCCACATCAAACTCTTCACCGAGAAAGGGCCAGGGCCAAAGATCGTCGTGCGCGAATTGTCCAGCGCCGATGACGAAGCGCAGTATGTGATCGACACGATCAATGAGTTAATCAACCAGAAAGCAGCTATCGCCGGTGATATCGCAGTGATGTACCGCACCAACGCACAATCGCGCGCGATAGAAGAAGCCTTTGTGCGCGCCGGGATGCCCTACAAGCTGGTTGGCGCTACACGCTTCTATGCGCGCAAGGAAGTGAAGGATGTGCTGGCGTACCTGCGCATCGTGAACAATCCCGCAGACTCCGTCAGCCTGCAACGCGTCATCAACGTACCGGCGCGCGGCATCGGCGACAAGAGCTTCGCGACGCTCGATGAAACGGCGCGCGCCGCCGGCATCACGGCCTTTGAAGCGTTGAAACAAAACAAGATGACGGGGCGCTCGATCAAGGCACTGGCCGAATTTGCGACGCTGTGGCAAAAATGGGTGAACCTGCGCGACGAAATGAATGTCGGGCGTTTGTTCGACCAGATCATCACGGACAGCGAGTACCGCGAGTACATCAACGACAACACGGAAGAAGGCAACGACCGCTGGGCTAATGTGCTTGAGTTGCGCGAGGTTGCGCTGGCTGCGGGTGATGCGCCGTTGAGCGACTTCCTCAACGACGTGGCACTCGTCAGTGAATCGGACAACCTCGAAGAGACAGTCAACGCGCCTGTCATGCTGACACTGCACGCAGCCAAGGGGCTGGAGTTCCGCTGCGTCTTTATCGTCGGGCTGGAGGAAGGCATTCTGCCGCACAGCCGCAGTCTCGAAAACCCGGAGGAGATGGAAGAGGAGCGCCGATTGATGTACGTGGGCATCACGCGCGCTAAGGAGCGCCTGTATCTGTTGCGCGCTTTTCAACGCAGCACCTGGGGTCGGAGCGACATCGCGGCGCCATCGCGTTTTCTCGAAGATCTGCCACCAGCATTGCTGGATGGGAAGGTGCGAAAGAATTCCGCCGTGCTGTCGAATGTCACCGCGTGGCGCGTCGAAACAACGCCGGCGCTCGGTTCATTCAACCGCGCCACCGAGTTTAAGCCCGGCGACAGCGTGTATCACCAGAAATTCGGCGAAGGCATCGTACAGCGCAGCATCCGCCAGCGCGACGATGAAGAAGTCGAAGTCACTTTCAATGACGGCAGGACTAGACGCCTGTCGGCTGGCATCAGCGGACTCAAGAAACTGTAGTCGTTGATTCCTTGCGAAAAGTAATGATGAGGTGATGAAATGAAAGCTTGGGAAATTCACCCGACCGGATGGAAAATGATCGAGCGCGCCGATGGCCAACCCGCCGCGCATGAAGTGCTCATACAGGTCAAGGCGACTTCACTCAATTACCGCGACCTGAGCATGGTGCGCCGCGCTGCCGCCGGAAAAATCCCCCAACCCACCATCGCGCTATCCGATGGCGCCGGCGAAGTACTTGCAGTCGGTGCTGGCGTGTCACGTGTCATCGTCGGGCAACGCGTCGCGGCATGCTTCTTTGGCCACGGCTGGATCGATGGGGCTACCTCGCGTGAGAAAACAGCCGGCGCGCTTGGCGGCGGTTCGGCCGATGGCATGCTGGCCGAACGCGTCATCCTGCACGAAGAAGCGCTCGTAGCGATTCCCGCCAACCTCACCTATGAAGAAGCAGCAGCATTACCATGCGCCGCAGTGACGGTGTGGCACACCTTTTTCACCGCCGGACACTTGAAACCGGGCGACATCGTACTGTTGCAGGGCACCGGTGGCGTATCCATCTTCGGTGTGCAACTGGCGCAACTGGCCGGCGCACGATCCATCATCACCAGCAGCAGCGATGCCAAGCTGGAGCGCGCCCGGGCGCTGGGCGCCAGTGAAACGATCAACTACAAAGCAACACCTGATTGGCATACGCGTTCATTGGCGGCGACTGCGGGCGTCGGTGTCGAATTTGTCCTCGAAGTCGGCGGGCGCGATACGGTGATGCAATCAGTTCAGACGACTCGTCCCGGCGGGACAGTGAGTCTGATCGGCGGCTTGACAGGTTTCGACCGTGATCCGGTCTTCCGCGATGCAGCCGCTGCGCGCGGCGTCAACGTCAATGAGATTTACGTCGGTTCACGCGCCGACTTCGACAACCTGAATCGCGCCATTGCGCTGCATCACTTGAAGCCGGTGATCGACCGTGTCTTCCCATTTGAATCCGCACCCGATGCGCTCGCTCATCTTGAAAGTGGCGCGCACTTCGGCAAGATCGTCATCAGACACCCGTAACCATGACAGAACAAGAGTCCTTCACCCTTCCGCCTGACACGTTGAACGAGATCGGCGTTTTGAAACGACGCGAGATCGAAGCCCGCATTTTGGGACCGGTAATTGAGGCATTGAGCAACGAGTTTGACCGTGAACGCGTTGTCTCTAGGGTGCGCGAGACCATTGTGGGCATAGCGCGACGACAGGGCGCTGAGCGCGCGGCGCAGGCAGGCGACACGTCGCTATCGGCTTTTGCGAGTACCGCGGGCGATTGGCGCAAGGGCAACGCAATGGATGTTGAAGTGCTCGAACAGAACGACGAGCACTACTCGTATGACGTCACACGCTGCGGCTATGCCGACATGTACCGCGCGCTGGGCATGGCCGACCTCGGCGCAGTGTTGTCATGCAATCGCGATGGCTCGCTCATCGAGGGCTTCAATCCCGACATCGCATTGGTGCGCGATCAGACCATCATGCAAGGCGCAGCACGCTGCACATTTCGCTACGCCAGGCGCACGAAGTAAGTTGGCGCCTGGCCGTATGATGGCAGCCAGTCTGGATGTGCGATGTCGGAATGACTGTTGAGTCTCACGCTGTTTCAACGACAGCGGGGCTTTCCGGCAGTTGATTTGTCTTATGCCGCATTGCCAGCACGATGTACCCGATCACGCTGATCACGCCAAATACCGCGCCGCCGTACCAGATCGATATTGGGCCAAGGTTGTCATTGAGCATGCCGCCTATAACCGGCCCGATGCCTGAAGCGATATTCCACGTCAGCCCATACAGGCTCATGTAGCGACCTCGTTTGTCCGCCGGCGCCAGCCCGGCCACATAGGTGCTGGCTGTCGGCTGCATGATCAACTCGCCGACCGACAAAACCACCATACACGTCCAGAAGCCCCAGAAGCCCTGCGCCAAGATGACGCCGCCTGTTCCAATGGTGTAGAAGAAGGCGCCGAGTGCGACCATCCACAACGGTGGAAAGCGCTTGGTAAAAAGGGTCACTGCGAACTGGAAGAAAATCACCATCAATGCGTTGGTGGTGGGAATGAAGCCGTACTCACGCTCAGAGATGCCGAAGTTCTGCTTGGTATACACCGCCAGAAGAATCCACATGATAGCGGCAGCGATTGTCATGAACGTCGTTGAAACGACGAACCCCATAAAGGGGCTGTCGCGCAAGACCGAGCCATAACCACCGGCGCGTTCAACCGGATGCTTCTCATGAGGAGCCAGCTTCGGCATGGTTTCGACGGTAAAGAAGATGATGAGCACGCCATAGATGAACAATGACAACGCCGCCAGATCGAATGCAATGCCATACGAAATGGATGCCATGTACCCGCCGATGGCCGGGCCTACGGCCACGCCGATGTTGTGCGCCATGCGTATGAGCGAATAGGCATCGGCTCGCTTTTCGGTTGGAATGAGGTCGGCAATCATGGCATCCACGCCGATGCGATAGAGCGGATTAAAAACGCCGTTGAGCGTCATCAGCACGGCGAAGTGTACATAAGTGCTTGCCTCGCTCATAAACACGTAACTGACTGCATTCAGAATCAGGCTGATCACCATGACCCATTTGCGCCCCAGCCGATCGACAATCGGGCCGGCAACGAATGACGCAATTAACCCCGAGACAGCACTCAGTGTCATCAGGCTTGCGGTTGCAGTCATGTCCAGGCGCAGCTTGCCACTAACATACACCATCAGGAACGGCCAGATCATGCTTCCGCCAATGCTGCTGATCATCATCCCACTTAACACCAGCCAGAACTGGCGTGGATACTCCGTCCGAGCGCGCTTGAATACAGCCAGCATTAGTAGATCACCTCTGTTGTTGGATATTGGTCTGGGGTATTGTTTTGTTCCATGGCGCGGCTATTGTAAAGGAGAGTGTCTCATCGCACATTTCACCAGCACAGCAACGCTTAAAACGTGCGGGCATGTAATATACTGTAGCCCGAAACAGTGACGCTTTCGTAAACCTGTAATCTTAAAAAACGGAACCGCTATATATAAAGTCATGTTGACCTTTCAAGATCTCATCCTCAAATTGCAAAGATTCTGGGCCGATCAGGGCTGTCTGATTTGGCAACCCTACAATCAGGTCGTCGGTGCCGGCACAATGAACCCCGCCACCTACTTGCGCGTGCTCGGCCCTGAGCCATGGAACGTGGCCTATGTTGAGCCTTCTGTGCGCCCCGATGATGGTCGCTTTGGCGAGAACCCGAATCGCATGTACACGCACACGCAATTTCAGGTGATCCTGAAGCCGGCGCCCGCGGAACCACAGGCGCTCTACCTCGAAAGCTTGAAGGCTATCGGCATCGACCCGGCGCACCACGACATTAGGTTCGTGGAGGACAACTGGGAGTCGCCTGCGCTTGGCGCATGGGGACTGGGCTGGGAAGTGTGGCTGGACGGGCTTGAGATCACACAGTACACCTACTTTCAGCAAGCCGGCGGTTTCACGCTCAATCCGGTTTCACTCGAATTGACCTATGGATTGGAGCGCATCGCAATGTCGCACAGCATTCAGGATGTGCGCGCCGTATGGGACCTGCGGTGGGACAAACAGCGCACCTATGGCGACGTCAACCTGAGCGCCGAGATAGAGCGCTGCAAGTACGCGTTCAACGAAGCCGATGTCGAAGTGCTGCATGAACTGTACGATGACTACGAAGGCGAGGCCAAACGTGCGCTTGAACGCGGACTGGTCACACCGGCGCACGACTATGTGTTGAACTGCTCGCACACCTTTAACCTTCTCGATGCGCGTGGCGCTATTGGCGTCACTGAACGCGCGCGCTACTTTGCCCGTATGCGCGAACTGGCGAAACAAGTCGCCACTGCCTATCTCAAACAGCGCGAAGACATGGGTTATCCGTGGCTGGCGAAAGGCGCTGAGGTAAAGAAAGGTAAGGAAGAGGAGAAAAAGAGCGTCACAGTGCTGAAGGTCCCGGTGCCGCTACTGCTTGAGGTGGGCGTAGAGGAGTTGCCCGCCGGTGATGTTACGGTGGCTCGCGACCAACTCGGCAAGCTACTCACTACGGCGCTGGATGAAGCACGGCTGGATCATGGTGAGATCAAGCTGTTCGCCACGCCGCGCCGTGTCGCCGCACTGGTCGAAGGCATTGCATCGCAGCAACGCTCGCTCGATGAACTGGTGCGTGGCCCAAGCGCCAAGGTAGCGTTTGACGCCGCCGGCAAGCCTACACCCGCAGCAGCAGGTTTTGCCAAGCGCTTCAACATTGATCCTGCGACGCTTGTCGTGAAGACAGATGCGCAGGGCAGCTATGTATACGCGAACAAACACGAAGACGGGCGTCCCGCGCTTGAAGTGCTGGCCCAGGTACTCCCCGGCGTGATTGCCAAACTCAGCTTTGAGAAAACGATGCGGTGGAATGACACCAATGTGGCCTTCTCGCGCCCGATCCGCTGGATCGTGGCGCTGCTGGGCCGCAATGTCGTCCCGTTTGAATACGCCAGATTGCACAGCGGCAACACCAGCATCGGCCCGCGCGGCAAAGGCAGCAAGCCCTTCCAACTAGGCACAGCAGCGCAGTACGCCAAACGCCTGGCCGACCGTCACATCGTGGCCGATATCAACACGCGGCGCGACATCATCCGTAAACAGGTCGAAGCCATTGCGGCCACTGTCGGCGGGCGCGTGCCAATCGACCCGAACCTGCTCAGCGAAGTGACTAATCTGGTGGAGCAGCCCACTGCGCTGATCGGTTCGTTTGATCCCGACTATCTGCAGATTCCACAACAGGTGCTGATGACCGTCATGCGGAAACATCAGCGC
Source organism: uncultured bacterium (assembly GCA_903873965.1). Classification (GTDB taxonomy): domain Bacteria; phylum Chloroflexota; class Anaerolineae; order J036; family Brachytrichaceae; genus CAIXPS01. The sequence continues at coordinate 18,167 of CAIQQO010000017.1, read as the reverse complement.
TACTTCCCGGTGATTGACGCCAACACCGGCGCGCTGTTGCCGCACTTCATCGCCGTGCGTAATGGCGACGAACAGCACATCGACGAAGTCCGCACCGGCAACGAAGCCGTGTTGCGCGCGCGTTTTGCCGATGCTGCCTACTTCTTCCGCCACGATATCCAGAAGCCGCTGGACGAGTATCTTCCCAAGCTGGAAACGCTCACATTCCAGGCCAAGCTGGGATCGATGTTCGATAAAGCCATTCGCATTAAAAAGTTATCGCACACTATCGGCGACACGTTGGGCGCTGGAGAGGTGGATCAGTCAATCTCCCAACGTGCAGCGCACCTGTGCAAAGCCGACCTTGCCACCAGCATGGTGATCGACTTCACCTCGCTGCAGGGCGTGATGGGGCGCGAGTATTACAAGTTGAATCATGGCAGTGACGAAACGACGCATGTCGATGCGGTGGCTACTGCCATCTACGAACACTACCTGCCACGTTATGCAGGAGATGACACGCCCGACACGCTGGCCGGGTTGATTGTGTCACTGGCCGATAAACTCGATAGCATCGCCGGCCTGTTTGCCATCGGTCTCGCACCGAAGGGATCAGCCGACCCGTTCGCCTTGCGGCGTTCTGCCATCGGCGTGGTGCAAAACCTCGTCGAGAGCAAGCGCTCCTTCTCATTGCGTGCAGGACTGAAGTCGGCGGCGGCGCTACTGCCAGTGCGCGCTGATGCGGATGCGCTTAATGCTGCGAACAAGTTCATCAGCGAGCGCCAGCGCGCCTTGTTGCTCGAAGCCGGCAACCGCTTCGATGCTGTTGATGCCATCATTGCGATGCATGGCGACGATCCATACTGCGCGCAACTCGGCGTTGAACAATTGACGCAGTGGGTCAAGCAGGCGGAGTGGGCGCCTATCCTCGCGGCTTATGCACGCAGCGCGCGCATCACACGCGACCTTAAAGAGACATTGCCGCTTGACGTGAGTGCCGATCCGGATACATCGACGCATGACCTATACAACGTTGTTGTCGCATTAAAACCCGCCAGCGACGTGAACGGGCTGATGAGCAACCTGTCCACGCTTGTCGCGCCGATCAATGTCTTCTTCGAGAAGGTGTTGGTCATGGCCGAAGATGAGGCCGTGCGGCGCGGGCGCCTGGCATTGTTGCAGGCTGTCGTCGCGCAGGCGCAAGGGTTGGTTGACTTGAGCAAGATGGAAGGATTTTAAGATTTCATTTTTTAAGATTCTTAAACCGGCGCGAATAATCGCCGCACTGACGTACCGTTCATCACTTGACGCGGCGCAGTGGCCTGTTATCGTTACTTGTCGTAAAATACATAGGTTTGATTTAGTTTTATTTGGCGAAGCTTCATTGGAGCCTGCCAAAAGATATTTCAGGAGAGATTGCAAGAATGGCAACTAAAACAGCTTCGAAGACCGCCGTAAAAGCTGCCGCCGCTAAAAAAAGCGCCAGCAAATCCGGCAAAGCACCTGTGGCAAATACGCCTGCAGTAAAAGCACCTGCACCCAAGCAGTGGGTCTATTTGTTCAATGACACCAAATCTGTCTCAAAAGTAGCGCCAACATGGAACGACGTGCGCAACTTGCTCGGTGGCAAAGGCGCCGGCCTGTGGGATATGACCAGCGCAGGGCTGCCGGTTCCTTTCGGCTTCACCATCACCACCGAAGTGTGCGATGAATTCGTCAGCGCCGGCAACCAGATCACCTCGGCGATCTGGGATCAAGCACTCTCAGCAATGAAAGTGGTTGAGAAGCAGAGCGGCAAGCAGTTCGGCGGCGGCAAGAAGGGTATACGCCCCCTGCTCGTGTCTGTGCGCTCCGGTGCGCGCGAGTCGATGCCCGGCATGATGGAGACCGTGCTCAACGTCGGCCTCAACGATGCCACCGTCGAAGAGATGGCCACGATCACCAAGAATGCGCGCTTCGCGTATGACTCGTATCGCCGCCTGCTGATGATGTTCGGCGCCACCGTACTCGACATCGACGATGAAAAGTTCGATGCCCCGATGGAGCACATGAAGGAGCACAAGGGCGTCAAGCATGATACCGAACTCACCACTGATGATTTGAAAGAACTTGTCGCCACCTTCAAACAGGTCATCAAGAAAGAGACTGGCCGCGACTTCCCACAAGATGTGCACGATCAGTTGAAGGAATGCGCCATGGCCGTGTTCCGCAGCGCCACCGGCCACAAGGCCAAGACCTACGCCAAGCAGATGGGCTGGAAAACAACGCTTCCCACCGCTGTGAACGTGGTCATGATGGTGTTCGGCAATATGGGCGAGAACAGCGGCACCGGCGTCGCCTTTACCCGCGACCCCTCGACCGGTAACAAGGTCATGCTCGGTGAGTACCTGCTGAACGCTCAGGGCGAAGATGTCGTCGCCGGCATCCGCACTCCCAAGCCCATCACTGAGATGGAGAAGGAGATGCCGAAGACCTACAAGCAGTTCATGAGCATCACGTCCAAGCTTGAGAAGCATTATCACAACATGCAGGACGTCGAATTCACCATCGAAGAAGGCACCCTGTACATGCTTCAGACCCGCAACGGCAAGCGCACCGCCCGCGCCGCCATCAAGATTGCGGTCGACCAAGCCACCGAGAAATTGATCACCAAGGATGAGGCGATCAAGCGCGTCACCCCGACCGATGTCGATTTCCTCCTGCACCCGCAGTTCGATGGCGAGGAAGTGAAGAAGGCTAAAAAGGAAGGCCGCCTGCTCGCTACCGGCGTGAACGCATCGCCCGGCGCTGCCGTCGGTATGCTGGCTTTCGACGCCGATCTGGCCGAGAAATGGGGCAAGGGAGAAGGCAAGGCCGTCATCCTGATTCGCCCCGAAACGAAGCCCGATGATGTGCATGGCATGGTCGCAGCCAAGGGCATTCTGACCGCCCGCGGTGGCGCCACTTCACATGCAGCCGTTGTCGCTCGTCAGTTCGGCATTCCCGCAGTGTGCGGCGCCGACATGATGAAGATTGACTTGACAGCGCGCACTGTGACCTCAAACGGTCACGTCATCAAGGAAGGCGAATGGGTGTCACTGGATGGCGCGAAGGGTGAGTCGTACATCGGCCACCTACCCACCGTCGCCCCACGCTACGAAGATCAGGAAGACCTGGTGACACTGCTGGGCTGGGCGGATGAGATCAGCGCGCGGAAAACCCGCACGCTTAACGACAAGCCGTTCCGCGGCCTGCAGGTATGGGCCAACGCTGACTATCCGAAGGATGCCGAGCGCGCCCGCGCCTTTGGCGCCATTGGTATCGGCCTGTGCCGCACCGAGCACATGTTCTTCGAGGAAGTACGCCTGCCTATCGTGCAGCGCATGATTCTGGCCAAGGAACCCGATGCAGTTGAGGCAGCACTGGCTGAGTTGCTGCCATTCCAGCGCGCCGACTTCGAAGGCCTGTTCCGCGCGATGAGTGGTTTACCTGTGATCATCCGCTTGATCGACCCGCCACTGCATGAGTTCCTACCCAGCGGCGACGACTTGTTGAAAGATGTCACGAATGCTTACGCCAAGCGCAAGTATGAGGGCATCAGTGAAGATGAAGAGAAAGAGTTGAAGGGCAAAGAAGTGATGCTTGCTGCAGTCCAGCAAATGCATGAGCAGAATCCGATGATGGGTCTGCGCGGCATCCGCCTCGGCATCATGATCCCTGGTTTAATCAAGATGCAGGTGCGCGCTATCTTCGAAGCAGCTTGCAACGTCAAACTTGAAGGTCTCGATCCGCACGCTGAAGTGATGATCCCACTCACCGGCCATATCAACGAGTTGAAGCACGTTCAGCCTGAACTCGAAAAAGTGGCCAAGGAAGTCATGAAGGAGAAGGGCGTCACCGTCAAGTACAAGTTCGGCTCCATGATTGAGATCCCGCGCGCCGCTGTGACGGCATTTGAGATCGCTTCACTGGCCGAGTTCTTCTCATTCGGCACCAACGACCTGACCCAGATGACTTACGGGTACTCGCGCGACGACGCAGAGCGCGGCTTCCTGCTGAAGTACGTCGAAGATGGCATTCTGCCCACCAACCCGTTCCAGACACTCGACCAGACTGGCGTCGGTGAATTGATGAAGATGGCCGTCAGCGAAGGTCGCCGACAGCGCCCGACCCTCGAAGTCGGTATCTGCGGAGAACATGGTGGCGATCCTGACTCGGTGGACTTCTGCTACCGCATCGGTAACAACTATGTGAGTTGCTCGCCCTTCCGCGTGCCCATCGCACGACTGGCAGCCGCCCACGCAGCACTAAAGCACGGCATTGCGAAGAAGTAATTCGCCTGGCTGCTGAATATGGTGTTAAAAAAGACCGGCTTATGGAAGCCGGTCTTTTTTTATGATCAAGTCCCGGAGCTATGCGGCGGGAGGGAAACCCAATCGGCGGTTGGCTTCAAGAATGGCAGCGTCGGCTGCCCAGAAGATATTGTCCTTGCCCACCTCATCGACCAGCTTCGACCGCACTAACATTTGCATCACGGCCGGCTGGAGAGCGCACAGCATCAACTGGCCTTTGCACTTTTCCTGCTGTTCAAGCAGTTCCTCGATCAACTCCAGGCCGCTGACGTCGATCAACGGTACGCCGCGCATCGACAGGATCAGCACTTTGTCGCAGGTGCGATCTTCGAAGGCCTTGCGAAAAGTCTGTGCGGCGGCAAAGAACATGGGGCCGGTGATATAGGCAACGCTGATCTCAGGATGCGAATCGTCAATAGTGTGGCCGCGCTGTTGCAACATGCGCACATCCACTTCCTTGCGGGTGATTTCAATGGTGCTGGAGCGATAGATATAGAACAACCCGCTCAAACCGACGCCGATGATGATGGCCTGCGTCAGGTCGAGCATGGCGGTGGCGAGCATGGTGATGAAGAACAAGACGATGGCAGAGCGGAATTTATGGCGGATCATCCAGCGAATTTCGCTCCACTCGTTCATGCGGATAGCGGTTGCCATCAGGACGCCGGCCAAGGCTGCCATGGGTATTTTTGAGATGATCGGCCCGAGAAACAGCGCGCACAACAGCAGAATCACTCCGTGGATGATGCTGACGAGGCGGGTTTGACCACCGCTGGCGACGCCGACGCTGGTGCGCGCAATCGCCGCCGTTGCCGGGACGCCGCCAAATAGCGGGATGATAAGGTTGCCGATGCCCTGCGCGATCAGCTCCATATCGCCATCCATGCGCTTGCCGACTGATTTACCTGCCACCGCACCGCACAGCAACGACTCGATCGCACCCAGCGCAGCGACGCTCAGCGCAGGCATGAACAGTTTGGGCAGGTCTTTAAGCACGATGACATCCAGCGTCAAGCGTTGATCAAGAATGATGCTGCTGGGGATGACGCCAATGGTCGGCACATTCCAGCCTAGCGCCAATACGATGAGGGTGGCGATCACCAAGCCGATGAGCGACCCCGGCACACGCTTGCTGATCGACTTGGGCAGCAGAAACATCGTCGCAATGACGATCGCGGCAGTGATGACCGTCTGCACGTTAATGGCATAGTTAAAACCAAGATAACCAAACAACCTCAATAACGAGCTGTCCGTGGTCACACCAAGCGCCGTGAGCAGGGGAATGCCGGCAGGGGCGGCTGTGGCACCAAAGAAATTGCCCAATTGCCCAACGAAGATGATGATGGCGATCCCGCTGGTGAATCCGGTGATGACGGGTCGCGGAATCAGCAACACCGTGCGCCCGAGCTTGAAAATGCCTACGAGCAGGATCATGATGCCGGCGATCATGCCGGTGACCCAAAGCCCCGGCAGACCGAAGTCTTTGGCGACAAGGATGAGGACGGCGGACATAGCGCCGGTGGGTCCGCTGATCTGAAAGGAAGCGCCTGAAAGTCCGCCGATGATGATGCCGGAAAGTATCGCGGTGACAAGGCCAGCCGCCGGTGTTGATCCGGAAGCGATACCAAACGCCAACGCCAGTGGAAGCGCCACAGCCGCCACTGTCAACCCGGCCAACAAGTCTTTCTGGAACTTGGTCGGGGAGTAACCACGAAACTCTTCACGAATCATTGAGACGTAGGGAATATTCATGTTCAGTTTGCCTTAAAACAATGCAGTATTACAGTCATGTAAGCGTTGCAGACGGCCATTGTGCGTCCACCCGATTCGGTTAGTGCCCAGTAGAAGCATGCCCACCATCAGGAAGATGTCCCTCTGCGGCATTCTGCGGTCTATTCGCAGCCTGCAATTCCTGCAGGATCGTCTGGTGATTGAAAAAGTCATTATTCAGTATCTCGCGTGCCACATCCATCAGGGTAAAAACCAGTGGATCGCGCACCGCATAGTACACCGTTGTGCCATCTTTGCGCGAGGTGACCACATTGCCAATGCGCAACCGCGAAAGCTGCTGCGAAACTGTCGGTTGATCAGCGCCAAGCAGCACCTGCAATTCATTTACGCTCTTCTCACCGGTGCGCAGCCATTCAAGAATGGCCAGCCGCACTGGATGAGCCAGCACCTTAAAAAACTCGGCCTTGACTCTATGGATAGGTTGATTCATATAGATCTTAATTATTATATATGATTTTTGATATACTAAGACAAGGAAGATAGATTCTGGATCGAGCCCGTTCGTAATCAACATGCTGGCATCAAACTTGCCGCTTTCTTTGCTGGTGTCTAATTCATACAGGTCGTATAATTTTGAGCAAGATCTACTTATTGTGGCGGCCATGATGCACGACGAGATGCCAACCAGAGGCGCTTATATGGCGCATCGCGAATCCCAGCGCAAGGTTATCCTTGATGCGGCAGAGGATTTGTTTATTCAAAAAGGCATTGATGCCGCAACAATCGGGCAAATCGCAACCGCAGGCGGAGTCACGCGCGCCACCATCTACCAGTATTTTGCCAACAAGCAGGAAATTGCGTGGGCGCTTTTCGAAAACGTCATTGCAGGCTGGCATGAGGATGCAGAACGCGATGTACTAAGCGCCATAACCAGCGGCGCTGATCGCATCGAGAAGTTCCTCCATAGCGCGCTCAACTTTGCTATTCACGATCCGCGTCAGGCGGGTTTTCTGGCACAGTTCAATGTCTTGTATGCCCGTGAGCGCTTTAGCAGGCGCATGGTCGAGGTGTTTCAACACGAATTTGGACCGCGCGGTAACTTCATCATCACCATCCTGCAGGAAGGTGTTGCCGATGGCTCACTGCGCCCCGGCCTTGATCCTGCGCTGACACATTCGGCCATTCTCAACTTCGCGGCAGCAATCCAGTTGCGGGTGGGATTGCTGGGCACACTGGTCGAAGTGGAATATGGCATGAGCAACGACAACATTTTCCGCGAAATGGTCCGTATTTTTGTCGACGGGTTGCGTGCGGAACGACCGTGCGCCGACCTGGCTGACGCAAAGTCAACGAAGGAATAATCCAATCATGATGAACGAAGTAATCGCACTGTGGCCGAACGACGCGCCAGGATCGGAAGGCTGGACACAGACCGGACAGGAAGATCTGATCCCGCCCAACCTGAAAGTGATTCGCAACGTCACGCAACCGACGTTGACCGTGTACTTACCGTCGGCCGATATCGCCACAGGCACGGGTGTCATCGTCGCGCCGGGTGGCGGTTTTCATTTCCTTTCAATCGACATGGAAGGCACCGATATAGCGCAATGGTTGACCGCGCGCGGGGTGGCTGCGTTTGTCCTGCGATACCGCCTGGTCAAGACTGGCGACGATTTCCCTGCCGTTGCGTGGCAGAATCTCAGCGACCCCGCCCGTATGGAGGCGTTGATGCGCGCGCTTGGCCCGCTGGTTGAAGCGGATGGTCAACAGGCCGTCAGACTGGTACGCGCACATGCCGCCGAGTGGGGTATCGCCTCGGATCGCATTGGCATCATTGGATTTTCAGCCGGCGCTATGGTGACCATGGCCGCAGCCTGCAGCCCCGATGCGGACAGCCGCCCGAACTTTGCAGCGCCGATCTATGGGCGTGGCAACCATCCTGTACCCGCCAATGCACCGCCGTTGTTTGTCCTGTGCGCCGATAACGACAAGATAGCGGCAGCAGGCGCTGCCAACCTGTATCTGGCATGGCATGCGGCCGGGCATTCAGCCGAGTTGCATATCTACTCGAAAGGCGGGCATGGCTTTGGCATGCAAACGCAAGGATTACCGTCGGACACATGGATCGAACGGTTTGGCGACTGGATGCATACGCAGGGATTTGGAATCAGACAAAAATGAAATTACTAAATGACGTTCTACAAGGGCAGCAAGCTAACTACATTCTGCCTTTTCTTTGGCAGAAGGGCGAAGAAGAAGGCATCATCCGCGAGGAAATGGCGCGCGTGCAGGCATCGGGGATTGGGGCGGTGTGCGTCGAAGCGCGCCCCCATCCTGACTTCTATGGTCCGCAGTGGTGGCATGACATAGACATCATCATGGATGAAGCACGTCGTCGTGGCATGCGCGTGTGGCTGCTCGATGATGATCATTTCCCGACCGGACACGCCATCGGCAAGATGAAGAACGCACCCGCAGACCTGCAGCGGCTGTTTCTCAAAGAGCAGCACTTCGATGCCGTAGGCCCGCAGCAGGGCGCTTCGTTCACTGTGGCGTCGTGGTACGCCAACCTATTCGGTCCTCCTGATACGCCAAAGCCAGAACTGGTCGCCATCATTGCTGTGCGGCGCGATGCGGCCAGTGATCAGTTACTCGATGAATATGTCGATCTGACCGATCAGGTCAAGGATGATCGCGTACGTTGGAATATACCCGCCGGGTATTGGCGTATCTTTATCGTCTTTACAACCACCAGCGGCGGCAGCGCAGGCCAAAAAGACTACATCAATCCGCTGATTGCGGGATCGACTCGCGTGCTCATCGACGCGGTATACGTACCCTTTTATGCGCGCTACAAGGCCGACTTTGGCGCCACTTTTGCGGGCTTCTTTTCCGATGAGCCAGGCTTCTATAACGACCCGCAGACTTTCGACTTCCTCTGCAAGCCTGGCAAGCGCGGTGTGGGATTGCCGTGGAGCGCTGACACCGCTGCGCTGCTCGCGAACGCGCTAGGAGATCATTACCAGCACTACCTGCCGTTGTTATGGCATGACGATGGCGCGCACACATCCACAGTCCATTTCGCCTACATGGACATTGTGTCGCGGCTGTATGGCATCAACTTCACACAGCAGGTCGGTGACTGGTGTCGCGCGCATCATGTGGACTACATCGGGCACGTGTTGGAAGACAACGGCGTACACACCCGCCTTGGCCCCGGCGCAGGGCATTACTTCCGCGCGCTATGGGGGCAGGATATGGCGGGAATCGACATCGTGCTGCACCAACTCGTTCCCGGCTTCGATTCAGGCCCTGTGGCGAATATCAGCGGCGACGCCGATGGCGAGTTCTACCACTACGGCGTCGCCAAGCTGGCGTCCTCGCTGGCGCATATCGATCCGAAGAAGCGCGGGCGTGCCATGTGCGAGTTATTCGGCGCGTACGGCTGGCGTGAAGGTCTGAAGCTGATGAAGTGGATGACCGATCATCTGTTGACGCGCGGCATCAATGTCTTCGTCCCGCACGCATTTTCGCAAGCGCCCTTCCCTGATCGTGACTGCCCGCCGCACATGTATGCGCACGGCATGAATCCACAGTACCGTTACTATCATGAACTAAACGACTATACCAACCGTATTGCCCACCTGCTATCCGGCGGACGGCACATCGCATCGGCAGCCGTGCTTTACCATGCTGAGGGCGAGTGGTCGGCCACAGACGAGAAAGGCTGGATGCCCTTCCACAAACCGGTGCGGGAATTGACGCAGCATCAGATCGACTGCGACGTTATCCCGATCGACATACTGCTGGATGCGTCGAAAGTCATCGATGGCAAACTGGCGATCGCCGATGAAACTTATGCGTGCCTGATCGTACCTTACTGCCAGACGCTCCCGGTAGCCGCGCTGGATCGCCTGGCAACGCTGGCTACTGGTGGGTTACCCATCCTGTTCATCAACAGTTTGCCGACACCGCAACCGCCTAGCACGACGATCGCAGTATCAGCCGCCGAAATCGCTTTGCAGCGACTGCGCGATAACGCCAACGTCCACATCGTGACGCTCGTGGCACTTGCCGAATTTCTGCGCTGTCGTTGCTGGTGCGACATCACGGTCAAGCCCCCTGCACCGCATCTCCGCTACTACCATGTGCAACAAGTCGACTGCGACGTCTTCATGTTCAGCAATGAACATCCCTATGACGTGGTTAATACGTCCGTCGAGGTGCCGCTCGGTACAACATTGATTCGTTACGACGCCTTGGCTAACAAGGCCCATCTGATGCCGTTCACGCAGACGGAACGCGGCGCACGGTTCGAGTTGCACCTCGTCCCATATGAGTCTGTCCTCATCATCGCCGGCGAGGTCACCAGCCCCTATAACCCTGCACCTGCGCGCCACAGTATTGGCGCATTGCAGATCACAGGCGACTGGCATGTAGCTACGGCAACATCGCAACAATATCCTGTTTTTACACCAGCATTCACCGTCCATGTTCTAGCCGACATGTTGCCTGCTTTCTCAGGCACGCTGCGCTATGAGACGACATTCGAGTGTGCAAATGCCTTCAACAAGGCAACGCTTGATCTTGGAGACGTGTACGAAACTGCCGAGGTATGGCTGAATGGTCACCGTGCTGGTGTGCGCATCTGCCCGCCTTATCAATTTGACGTTGACGGGATGCTCAAGGCGGGAGCAAACACGCTCATCGTTGAAGTAACAAACACACTGGTCAAGGAGCAGAGCGATTTCTTGTCGCGATATATGCCGCAGGAACCGAGCGGCTTGCTTGGACCGGTGCAATTGCTTATTGGAGAGGTGGAAAGATGAATGGCTTTCGCGATTTGAACAAGAACGGCAAGCTGGATATCTATGAAGACCCGGAACGTCCGATTGGCGAGCGCGTCGAAGACCTGTTAGCACAGATGACGCTGGAAGAGAAGGCTGGGCAGATGTTCCAGACCTTCATCGGCGTGGATCCGGATGACGAAAAGCTCGAGACGGCCAGTGGCTTCAGCCCATTCAGCCCAACACACATGGTGCATGGGCTGAAGATGACACACTTGAATCTGTCCGGGACGCCAGCACCGCGTCAAATGGTCGCATGGAGCAACAGGCTGCAGCGGTTAGCCGAAAAGGAACGCCTTGGTATACCGGTGACGTTATCGTCGGACCCGCGGCATGCCTTTTCCCGCAACTCGGCAGTCGGTATGACTACGCCCGACTTCTCGCAGTGGCCGGAACCGATCGGGCTGGCAGCCACGCGCGACGCGATGCTGGTGCGCGAGTTCGCCGACATCGCACGGCAGGAGTATGTGGCGGTGGGCATACGCGCCGCCCTGCACCCGATGGCCGATCTAGCAACCGAGCCGCGCTGGGCGCGCATCAACGGCACTTTTGGCGAAAGCGCTGAATTGGCTGCTGAACTGGTATACCAGTATGTACTTGGCTTTCAGGGCGAAAGCATCGGCCCAACCAGCGTGGCGTGTATGACCAAGCATTTCCCCGGCGGCGGGCCGCAAAAAGACGGCATGGACCCGCACTTTGAGGATGGCAAGGAACAGGTTTACCCCGGTGACAACTTCGACTATCACCTCATACCATTCGACGCTGCCTTCCGCGCAGGCACCGCGATGATCATGCCCTATTATGGCCAGCCCGTCGGCTTGCCCATCGAGGCGGTCGGCTTTGGCTTCAACAAGCAGGTCATCACCAGCCTGTTGCGCGAGAAGTATGGTTTCGATGGCGTCGTATGTACTGACTGGGGTCTACTCACGTCAATGGAACTTGACGGGCGCGTGATCTTTGCGGCGCGCGCGTGGGGCGTGGAGCATCTCAACTGCTCTGAGCGCGCGCTTAAGGCGCTGGATGCCGGCATCGATCAGTTCGGCGGCGAGAACTGCCCCGAGGTGATTGTTGATCTGGTGCGCAGCGGTAAGGTGAGTGAAGCGCGCATCGACCAGTCCGTGCGCCGATTGCTGCGCGACAAATTCCGCCTCGGTCTGTTTGACAATCCCTATCTCAATCCTGATGCCGCTGAACGCACTGCGGGTCGAGCCGACTTCCGCGCAGCGGGAGAACTGGCGCAGCGTAAGTCGATTGTCCTGTTGAAGAACGCGGCTGGCCATGCTCATCTGCCATTGCAACCCGGTGTGCGCCTGTACGTCGAGGGTATCGATGTGAAAGTGGCGAGTCAGTATGGCGAAGTCGTGACTGATCCCGCGCATGCCGATGTTGCTATAGTGCGGCTGAATACACCCTATCAGCCCGGCCAGGGTTTTTTGCGCGACATGTTCCATCAAGGCGATCTTGACTTTAAGGGAGAGGTGAAAGCGCACATTCTGACGCTTCTGGCGCAGACGCCGACCATTGTCGTAATGCACCTTGACCGTCCTGCGGTGATTCCTGAGATCAATGCCACGTGTGCCGCTTTACTGGGTGACTTTGGCGCCAGTGACGGCGCCGTGCTCGACGTGGTCTTTGGCCGGTTTGCCCCGACCGGCAAGCTGCCATTTGAGTTACCTTCGTCGATGGACGCGGTTCGCGCCCAGTTCTCCGATGTGCCCTTTGACTCAGCTGACCCGCTGTATCGATTTGGTCACGGTCTGAGCTACTAAAACATAATGATTTCGAAACCCGAATGATAGGAGTTAGTAAATGACATGGCAATCTGAAACAATCGTGGCCAATGGCCTGCGTTTGCATTACACCCGCACCGGCGGCGATAAACCCGTGCTGGTGATGGCACATGGATTCTCTGATGATGGTTTGTGCTGGACGCCCGTAGCCCGTCTGCTGGAAGCCAGATATGACGTCATCATGCTCGACGCGCGCGGGCATGGTCGATCGGAAGCTCCTGATGGCGGCTATGGCACCGCAGAACACGTTGCCGATATTGCTGGCCTGATCAGCGTGTTGCATCTGCAACGTCCAATCGTGCTAGGACATTCGATGGGCGCGATGACCGCCCTGTTATTAGCCGGAACCCACCCTGGTTTGCCGCGCGCTATCTTGCTGGAAGACCCTCCACCAACATGGTCGCATAACTGGCCACCCCCAAGCTCTGCGCAACGCGGCGGCAGACGGCATTGGATTGTTGATGTGAAGCGCAAGACGCGCGAGGAAATGATCGCCGATCAACGGGCAGCATCACCCTCATGGTCGGAAGATGAACTTGGCCCCTGGGCCGACTCAAAGCTGCGATTGAGCATGTATGTATTGCGAACAGAAGATCAGGCAGCGGTGGATTGGCACGCGGCAGTGCGCAGTGTGACATGTCCAACGCTCTTAATCACCGCGGAACGCGAGCGCGGGGCTATCGTTTCAAGCGAAGACGCAACAAAACTGCAGGCCATCCTGCCGCAGATGCGTGTGGCGCACATCGCCGGCGCGGGTCACAGCATCCGCCGCGAGCAGTTTGCGGAATATATGCGTGTGGTGCGTGAATTTCTAGGAGAAATCGGAAATACGGAGTGACAAAATATGACAACAGTCAATAACCTTAAAAGTGAATATCGTCTCAACCCCCTGGGCATCGACGTCAAGACGCCACGGTTGAGTTGGCAGATGGCGAGCGACCGGCGTGGCGCACGCCAGACGGCGTATCAGGTGCAAGCCGCAGCGGAGCCGGGTGCAACGCCTTTCTGGGATACCGGGAAAGTAGCGGGCGGCCAGTCGGTGCATGTGAACTATGGCGGTCCGGCATTGGCTTCGGGTCAGCGCGTGTACTGGCGGGTGCGCATCTGGGATGAAACAGACACCGCAACTGAATGGAGCGCGCCGGCATGGTGGGAGATGGGATTGCTGCAACACAGCGACTGGGTTGCGCAGTGGATCACGCCCGACTGGGATGAGGATGTGACACAATCGCAGCCACAGCCTGTTCTGCGCAAGGCATTTACTCTGACCGGCCCTGTCAAGTCGGCGCGCGTGTATGCCACCGGGCTCGGGCTGTATGAGTTGCACCTGAACGGACAGCGCATGGGCGAAGGTGTACTGGCGCCGGGCTGGACCAGCTACGACACGCGCCTGCAATACCAGACGTATGACGTCACGGCACAATTAAACAGCGGAGAAAACGCGATTGGCGCACTGCTGGGCGACGGATGGTACCGAGGGTTTATCGGTTTCAGCGGCAATCGCAACACCTACGGCGATCGGCTGGCGCTGTTGTTGCAGCTTGTCGTGACCTACGCCGATGGCAGCACGGCAGTCGTGATCAGCGATAGCGGCTGGCAAACAACGACGGGGCCGGTTCGCATGTCTGACATCTATAACGGCGAAATCTATGACGCACGAGCCGAGTTAGCCGGATGGAACAAGAGTGGGTATGACGCTGTGAACTGGCTGGGCGTGCGCATACTGGAGCAAACCAACGATATTCTGGTCGCACAGAACGGCCCGGCCATTATCCGCAATGAAGAAATCAAACCCAAAGCCATCATCACCACCCCTGCCGGCGAAACCGTCGTCGACTTCGGGCAGAATATGGTCGGATGGGTGCGTTTACAGGTCAGCGGTCCGGCAGGCACAACCATCACGATGTGTCATGCCGAGGTGCTCGATCAAAAGGGCAATTTCTACATTACCAATCTGCGCGCCGCGAAACAGCTTGCGCAGTATACGATGAAAGGCGACGGCGTCGAGATATGGGAGCCACGTTTCACGTTCATGGGTTTCCAGTACGTCAAGGTTGAGGGCTTCCCGGGCGAACTCACACTCGATAGCCTGACCGGCGTGGTGGTGCACTCGGATATCCCCTCGACGGGGTCATTTGAGTGTTCGAACCCCATGATCAACCAGTTGCAGCACAACATTGTGTGGGGACAGAAAGGCAACTTCGTGGACGTGCCTACCGACTGCCCGCAACGCGACGAAAGGCTGGGCTGGACGGGCGACGCGCAGGTGTTTATCCGCACGGCGGCCTATAACCGCGATGTAGCCGGATTTTTCACCAAGTGGCTGCTCGATCTGGCTGATGAACAGAAAGCCAAGAATGGCAGTGTCCCGATGGTCATTCCCGATCCGATGGGACGCCCCAGAAAGTCAGCTGGACCCGGTTTCCCCAGCGGCGGATCATCGGCGTGGGCCGACGCTGCCGTGATCTGTCCGTGGACGATCTACCTGTGCTATGGCGACACGGGCATCCTGGTACAGCAGTACGACAGCATGAAGAGCTGGGTTGAATATATGCGGCGCGAAGCCGGCGACACCTATCTGTGGACGACGGGTTTCCACTTTGGCGACTGGCTCGATTACCGCGGACGCGGCGAAATGGATGCCGCACCGGTCACGGACAAGAGTTTGATTGCGTCTGCCTTTTTTGCGTATTCCACCAGTCTGCTGCAACAGGCAGCGGTTGTATTGGACAAGACAGCGGACGCCGCCGACTATGCGGCGCTGCTGGGCAAGGTCAAGGCGGCCTTTACAGACGAATTCGTCACGGCCAACGGACGCGTCAGTTCGAGCAGCCAGACATCCTACGTGCTGGCGCTGCACTTTGATCTACTGCCCGAGTCGATGCGCCCGAAGGCGGCAGAACGCCTGGCTGCATCTGTGCGCGACTTCGGCTACCACCTGACAACCGGTTTCGTTGGCACGCCGTATCTATGCCACGTACTCAGCCGCTTCGGCCATACCGATCTGGCGTATGAGTTGCTCAACCAGGAATCCTTCCCATCATGGCTGTACCCGGTAAAGATGGGCGCAACAACCATCTGGGAACGCTGGGATGGCATCAAGCCGGATGGCAGCTTCCAAGATGCCGGAATGAACTCGTTCAACCACTACTCTTACGGCGCGATTGGCGATTGGATGTACCGCGTCGCGGCCGGGATTGATACCGCGCCCGATGGCGCCGGTTACCGGCATATCCTGATCCAGCCACAACCGGGCGGTGGATTGACGTCAGTGCGCGCGGCGCTGCAGACCGTCTATGGCGAAGTGGTTTCGGCGTGGCAGTTAAGCGACTCCGGGCTGCATCTGCAGGTTACTGTTCCACCGAACACATGGGCGACTGTGCGCATCCCCGTGGACCCAGCGCAGGAAGCCACCTCGGTAGTGACCGAGGGCGGTACCGTGATCACCGGCACAATAACGGATGGCGCACTGGTCGTCGAGATCGGCGCTGGTCAATATAGCTTCATCAGCAGCGGTATGACAACGGCGCGGGCCATGGCCAAGGTGCGGCATGTGGCCGGGCGGCTGGACATCGGCAGCAACTTGAGCGATGTACTGGAGAACAAGCGCGCACGTGCCATTGTTGCCGGCTACGTCGGCGAGGGTGTATTGATGTCGCCAATGCTTCGCTGGATAGGCAACCAGCCTGTCGACGTTGTCGCACGCCTGGCGCCGCATCTGATGACGCCAGAGAAAGTCGCGTCACTGGCGCAGGACTTGATCAACCTCTGACTTCTCGCATGAGTTGCTCTCCCGGAGTACTGGCGGGACAGCTCTGCGCCAGCCAGAATTCCGGGAGTGTTATGTGAATGGTGAATTACGCCATATGCGCAATAGTGTAAAACCACAGACGCCCTAAACTCACATCGAGTGGCATCTTATGTCCACCCTCTTTTTGAGATAATATGCGTGATGGGTGTGCGCGTACTCGTGGGTCAAACGAGATCGTGCTGCCACGCATCACGTTTCGCTGATCTTGTTTATCCGGCTGAGGTTTATTGTGCCAATGGTTAATCAACGACAAATTCGGAATTCACTGAATCAAATCGCTATGGCCGCGCTGGCCACAGGCGTCGCATTATTCATACTGTGTGTGTTTGTCTCAGGTGTGGCACTGGCAGAAGACGTCAAACCGGTGGAACTCGCTGCCCCCCCAGCGGGACCATTAACTGAAGTTAAGGTACCAAGTCGAGCCAACCCGGCACAACCCCAACAAGATCAGTGCTTTGCGCAGATTCGGTCAGGTGCAACATTCAGCGGCACCGATGCAACCGCATTGCGATCGGCTGTCTCTGCGGCAACCAGTGGCGACTGGGTGAAAATAGCTGGAACCTGCGCCGGAAGCCAGGTTCTCACATCCGGAACAGATGTGTATACCCATGTGCTGTATATCGACAAAAACCTCACTCTCGAAGGAGGCTATAGCCCCGATGACTGGGCGGTATCTGATCCCGGATTGCACCCGACGACACTGGATGCGCAAACCATCGGGCGCGGCATCTATATTCATATGGGCTACAACGTCACGGTGACCAAACTCACCATTGCAAATGGCTTGGCGCCGTATGGGGCGGCCGACTGCGGCAACCCGTGCTACGGAGGCGGAATCCTGGTGGATGGCGGGAACCTGCACCTCATCGATAGCCACCTGACAAACAACACCGCCCAGATCGGCGGCGGCATCTACAACCTCGGCCATACGACCATCGAAACCACCACTTTCACGAATAACAACGCGAGTGAAGGCGGAGGCGCGGTGTATAACACCGGCTTGATGAGCATTACCCAGAGTGTCATCTTGAGCAATACGGCCGGCGCCGGTGGCGCAGGTCTCGCCAACCAGGGCACACTAACGGTAGTAAACACGCTCATCGCCTACAACGTCAGTGATAACCATGTCGATAAAGGCTCTGGCGGCGGGTTCCAAAATGGGCAGGGCGATATCGGTGTTTCGATCGCCAGTTTTATCAACAGCACGATCGCCAATAACAGCGCCAACGGCGCCAACGATGAGGGCGGCGGCGGCCTGATGATCTTCAAAGGCACCGTCAACCTGCTGAACACGACTGTCGCCTTTAACACCTCACTAGTAACACACAGCCTCAATGCGCGTGACGCCGGCGGCATCACGTCGCTCTCAGTAGCAACGACAACGCTCCAGAACAGCCTCGTGGCTGCCAACGTGTCTTCACGTGGACGGCCCGATCTGGGTGGTACGATGAAATCAGGTGGCGGTAACCTGGTTGGCATCTCAAGCGGTAATGGCATCGTGAATAACCAGCGCGGCGACCGCACAGGCAATAGTGCATCACCGCTAAACCCACTGCTGGCGCCTTTGAACCTGGATCCCAACATACCTGCCACGTTACACACGGTGGCTGTGCTTCCAGGCAGCCCCGCTATCTATCTGCTAACCGGTACGGGTTGCAATGGTGCGCCTGCGCATGAT
>CAIQQO010000016.1 GCA_903873965.1 uncultured bacterium | reverse complement strand
GCGTTATCACATCGACTTACACCGTCCGATCCGGCGATACGCTCAGCGGCATTGCGATTGCGGTAGGCGCGACAATATCCGAGTTGTTGTCTATGAACGGCATGTCGAATGCGGATGTTCTGAAGGCGGGTCAGGTATTGCATATACACATGCCGATTACGGCACATGCGCCGGCGATCAAGCTCATCCCCGACAGCGAATTGGTGAACAGCCCGACGGCAACTGCTTTCAACATCAGCCAGTTCATGGTGGCACACCCGCAGGGTTACCTGAACCAGTACACGGAAACGGTCGACGCCGTGGTGATGACCGGGCCGCAAATCGTGATGCGTGTGGCTGAGCAGTACAGCATCCATCCGCGCCTGCTGCTGGCATTGCTGGACTACAAAGGCGGTTGGATCGATGAACCTGCGCCTGCCGGCGATCGCCTGAAATTCCCGCTGGGCTATGTGCGCACCCGAGGCGACAGCCTGAATGTGCAATTAAGTTGGGCATCGATGCGCTTGAACGAAGGCTATTACGGCTGGCAGCTTGGCTCGCGTTTGTGGGTGCGGTTGGATGACGGCGTGCGCGCTTTCATGGGCAACGGCATCAACGCCGGCACAGCCGGGCTGCAGAGCTATGTGGCGGCGATCAGTACAAGTGCATCCACCGGCGTGGATTCCTGGTTAAGCCTGCTGGATAACGGGGCGACGGGCGTGATACAGACGTATCGCCGCCTGTTCGGTGACCCGTGGACGTATGACCTCGGCCCGTTGGCGCCAACGGGCCTTCAGCAACCAGGGTTTGTGCTGCCATGGGCGAAGGGCGAGACATGGCTATTCACGGGTGGACCCCATGCCGCCTGGGGTGCAGGATCGCCGTGGGGCGCACTCGACTTTACCTCGATGACGGCGTATGGCTGCAACCAACTGGATCAATGGGTAACGGCGATGATCACGGGCACGATTGCCCGCAGCAACAATGGCGAAGTCGTCGAGTCGCTTGATCCGGGCGGTGATGAGCGCGCCGGCTGGAGCATCCTGTATATGCACATGCGCTCGGATGGTCGCGCCAAAGTGGGCGACAAGGTGGCCATTGGCGATCGCATCGGTCACCCCTCGTGCGAGGGCGGCGTCGTTAATGGCTCACACGTCCACCTGGTGCGCAAGTACAACGGCGAATGGCAGAATGCCGTCGGCGCGACGCCATTTGTCATTGATGGCTGGGTCGCATCCGAAGGCGCCGTAGAATACGATGGCTTACTGACCAAGGGACCGCAGAAGCGGACACCGTGTGAGTGCAAGGAATTGGCTACGAACGGGATCAGTTGGTAGGAAATCGTTCTACCGGGCAATAGTCTTTGTGTAAGATGGGTGTACCATTGAGGAGGGAAGCAGTCTCTGTTGGTATTCCTGTGCAACAATGACTATGTATACACAAGTACCTGATCATGAGTACGCGTTAGCCGAGAGCGTGAATTGGTTGCGTGAGCGGTTAACTGCCGCCGAGGTGGCTTCTACCATCGCGGGTTCGGATGAGGACAAGATTCCTCCGCCTTTCACCGGCCAGCACCCGTGGTCTACGTTGAGCCGGCAACTGGGTCTATCGCTATTTGATCAGAAAACGTTGTTATTGTGCGCCGCTATAGAGTTTGCTCCAGGTCTGGCAGAGTTGTATGCCCAGGCACAAGGCAATCCCGATTGTACCTATCCCACTTTCGCACTGGCCTTTACCTTATTCAAGGATGCCAGCTGGGAGGCGCTTTCTCCGTCCAGCCCATTGCGCTATTGGCACTTAGTTGATATTCATCAACAGCCTGACCGGCCGATGATGCTCTGCCCTCTCCAAGCCGATGAACGCATCGTCAATTATCTGAAAGGCCTGAACAAACTGGATCATCGCCTGTGGCCTTACCTACTCCCACTGCGGGCGCAAAAGCCACAGATGTCGCGCGACGTGTCGCATTCGCAGCAACTGGTGGTTGACCGCGCGCTTTCTTTTCTGGATCAAGTCGAATTAGAAGGGCATTCCAGGATACTTCAATTGGTTGGCTCTGATTCCATCAGCAAACAACTCGTCGCCCAGGAAGTCGCTACGCGGAAGTCCCTTACGGTATACAGCCTGCCTGCGCAGTTAATCCCCAATAACGCACGCGACATCGAGGAATTTGCACATCTGTGGCAACGTGAGTGTTTACTATTGCCGCTGGCACTGTACCTGGACGCCAGTGAAGTGGAATCGGATGCCCAGGTGGGCGACCAGGCGGGACGCATCCGGCAATTTCTTCATCGCAGCGGCGGGCTATTTATGCTGGATACGCGCGACGTGTGGTATGGACTCGAACAGGCGAATTGCACACTCGATATCCGCAAGCCAACGTCGGCCGAACAAGCTGTTGCGTGGGAATCGAGCCTGCTGGCAGAACAGGGCAACCTTGATCAAGCTGGCGCACATGGGCAGGAGTCGCACGGCGCCCGCTCTCTACAGACAGTAGCCGCGCGGTTGGCGGGGCAATTTAATATGAATCTGACAACGATTCATAGCATCGTCCGCACAACCGTGAGTACAGGCGCCGGGGACGACACGGAGGTTGGACGCGACGCCGCCGACCGGTTGTGGCAGGCTTGCCTGTCATACACACGTCCGCGCCTGGATATGCTGGCGCAACGCGTTGTACCTAAGGCAAAGTGGACCGACATCGTTTTGCCGTCTGAACAACTGCGCTTTCTGCGGCACATTGCAGACCAGGTAGATCAACGCAGCACGGTGTACGATGACTGGGGCTTTCGCCGACGCAGCAGCCGCGGCCTGGGCATCACGGTGTTGTTTGGCGGAGAAAGCGGTACTGGCAAGACCCTGGCCGCTGAAATACTCGCGAACCACCTCAAGTTGAATCTGTATCGCATCGATCTATCCGCCGTTGTCAGCAAGTATATCGGCGAGACGGAGAAGAACCTGCGTAAGTTGTTCGACGCAGCCGAGGATGGCGGGGCGGTGCTTTTCTTTGATGAAGCAGATGCCTTGTTCGGCAAGCGCAGCGAGGTAAAAGACAGCCATGATCGCTACGCCAATATCGAGGTAAGTTATCTATTGCAACGCCTGGAAGCCTATCAGGGATTGGCGATCCTGGCTACGAATCTCAAATCAGGATTGGATGATGCCTTTACGCGTCGGTTACGCTTTATGGTGTCTTTTCCAAAACCGGATGAGGCGCATCGCAAACTGATATGGCAGATGGTCTTTCCGCCTGAGACACCCCTGCTAGGGCTAGACTATCACTATCTGGCAGGCAAGTTCAAACTATCAGGCGGCAGCATCTATAACATCGCCCTTAACGCGGCATTCATGGCGGCGAAAAACGGAATGTCGGTTTCGATGCCCCATGTTCTCGAAGCGATCCGTATCGAGTATGCCAAGGATGATCGGATGCTGAACGAACGCGATTTTGAATGGCTAGGAGTGGAAAAATGAGCACGACCAAGTCCACGCAGAAAAAGGCTGTGAAAGCTTCAGTCGATGTCACAAAGAGTAAAGATAAGTCGGTTGCCAGGAAGGAAAATGTCGCTGCGCCCCGCCATCAACTCACCTTTGAAACTGCCGATGTTGACACTGTGAGTCGCGCATCCGATGATGTCATGGGCGTTTCATTCGGCACAGACGCCGTTCCCAGCGGTGCGTGGACGCCATCTAGCAGAAGTTTTTTACATCCTTCGCCTGGCAATCTATTGAGCCGTAAACCCGCGCTTGCGCTTCGCGTGCGGGAAGCAAAACGCGTGGACGCCCCAACCGTGCAACGCGAGGAAGCCACATCTGGTGAAAGCTTTGAAGCTTCGGAAAAGGTCGAAGACCGCATGTCTAGTATGAAGGGCGGCGGGATGGCTTTGCCGGATGCGGTGTGCAAGCAGATGGGCAGTAGATTCGGAGCGGATTTCAGTCATGTGCGCGTACATTCTGATTCACAAGCAGCGGGGCTGAGCAGGGAATTGGGCGCGCAGGCATTCACGCATGGCACCGACATTTTCTTTGCCGAAGGGCAATATTCGCCAACCAGTGAGAAGGGCAAACATCTGATCGCACATGAGCTGACGCATGTCATTCAGCAAGGTCATGCTGCAAGCAGTGATCTCACGCCAAAGCCTGAGCAAAGCGTGCAACGGCATCCAGAAGGAGAAGAGCTGCAGGGCAAAGAAACCCAATTGTCCGAAATCGTTGAACAACAGCACACGGCGCCTGAAAAAACAGGTGAAGGCACACCCACAACACCGCTGACACTGCGTCAGCCACCATCCGCTACCAGAACCAAGCAGGAAGAAAAGACCGAGAAGAAGGAAGGTAAGGAGGCCGGGAAGGAGTTTGCCAAGAGCCAGAAGTTATCTCCTGGCGCTATGAGCCTGGCATCGGCAGAGAAAATCCTGCAAGGGGCTTACGGTGGTTTAAAAAAAATCGTGCCCGGTACGATTGTTATCCTTGAGAATCAAGCTGCGTGCTCTGCAAAATACGACGAAGTCTGCATGGCCGATAACATTCCACGCTCGGATGGCAGCGCGTGGAAAGCCGGCGACTGCGCCCTCGATGACGCCGCAGCAGGTGTGCAGACCGAAGGGTTTGCGTGGAAAGGGATTGTCTACGTTAATGGCGCGACGACGCTGGTTACTGCCACTGCGCACGAAATACTGCACAACAACACTGAGCCGAATTTCCGCGCGAAAGTGGGAGAAACTTTCAATGAGGGTGTGACCGAAACGCTTGCAAGGAAGTCGCTCAAGGACGCCGGGATCAAAGTACCGAGTGTCACGGCGTACCCGGAGAACATAAAACTGACCACATTACTCATCGACCGGATGGGCCTGTCAGCTGTGATAAAGGCCTACTTCGAGGACGTGGAGACACTTGTAACCGCATTTCAGAAGAAATGCTCCGGCACATGGGACGAATTGGTTCAGGCCGCGGAAGCTTTTGATACAGCAAAAGTGAAAAAAGCATTGAAGAAGAAGTAAGTTGGATACCGGGTGGAAGCTACCTCTGGGTGGAAGCTACCTCCGGATGATATAAAGGAGCTGATCAGCATGGCGCGTTTACCCCAAAAAACGGATCATAATAAGGAGATCGTTATTGCTGTTCACACATTCAGCAACGAAGCCTTCACGCTCGCGAAGGCGTTCGTCGCCGGCAGCGCTGCCGAGTCTTTGCGGCAAAAAGCAGCGGAATTAAAAATTCAATTGCCGACCATCGCAGCCCGAATGCAAGAGGCTGATGTGGCTTATCGAGCAGACCTGAACCGAGTCCTATCGGAAGCACGCCTGGACATGGATTACGTTCTGGCAGGTGGTGGACGACCTTCCAGCATACGCTTGTCTCATGTCATCCGCGAACAGGAGGCGAGAGCCAGCTCTGCGCCACGCCAAACGCCATAGTCATTCACAGCAACCGAGGTGGCTCCCGCTCTGCAGTTTCAATGATCAACACGAGGCGTCGGCTGTGCCCGAATCAGTTGCCTGCACTATGGGCATCAAAGTATGGATAACCTGATGATTCACCCTTTTGACCTTCAGGCGCGCGCCGAGCTTGCGGCGCACGCGTTGACAGCACTGCTCGATCCGGAACGCGATGGCTTGATGTATTTTCTGGCGAACTGGCGCGCCCGACCACCCCGCGCCGAGCATTGTCTATGGGATTGCGGCGATGGCAGCGGACGTCACATCGATGCCCTCACCCTGGTGCGCAGCGTCTTGCGGCCCGATTCGCCCGAGGCTGTGCCCGACGCGGGCGAAAAGCAGTTGGAAGCCTGGATGATGCGCTTTCTTGGTGATCATGGGCTGACATGGCTGCTTAACGAGCCGTTCACGCAGCCATGGGGTACCGACATGCTGCTGAAGGAAGCTGCGGGGCAGACGAGTGCTGCCGAAACATATGCCGAAATCAGTTGGGCGCAACGCGGCACGCTGCTCGGCCTCACCAGCCGCTACCTGGCGACGGGCGATGAGCGCTTCAAGGCTGCCGGCGAACACATGGTCAATGGGTTACTGTCGCTGGCGCAAAAAGTCGCCGGCGTTGGCCTGTATTTCCCCGAAGGCTACTACCGCACATCCGGCTGGCATTTCCATCAGCCCGGCCTGTATCCCGGCATCGAGGAGTACAACGCGGCGGTTATCGTCCCGGCGATACGCTTCTATCGCGCCACTGGTTTCACGCCCGCGCTCGATCTAGCTGACGGTCTGCTCACCTATGCGCTCAAACACACGCAGGGCTACCTGCCCGACGGCAGCCTGTTCCCGGGTGAAGGCCCAAACAAAGGACAGGGCACACTCGATCATTTTCATACCCGGTCCAACTTCCTGCTCGGCGTGCTGGAGGTCGGCATCGTAACCGGGCGCCGCGAGTTGGTCAGTTGGGCGCGCCAGAGCTATGAACACGCCAAAGCGTGGGGCACTGATTTCGGCTGGTTCCCCGAAGGCATGGGACATCGCCATGGCGAAACCTGTTGTATCACGGACATGATTGAAGCCGCCATCCTGCTCGGCCGGCATGTCAGTCGCTCGTATTATGCCGACGCCGAACGCTTCGGGCGCAATCACCTGATCGAAACGCAGTGGCTGTCGCTCGATCAGCTCAATCGTGCCACTGCCCAGCTACCCGAGGACACAGGCGCTGCGCCCTTCGGCGGCATTTATTCCAGAACGGACCGGGTGGCCGCGAGTCAGATCGGCGCTTTTGCCTCACGCGCAACACTGAACGACGCCTTTCACCTCGATGCTCCCGCCATGATGCAGTGCTGCAACGCCGCCGGCGCGCGCGCCATTCACGATCTGTGGCGCTACGCTACTGACGGACTTGCCATCCACCTGCGCTTCAGCGTGGAGACGCCAGCTCTTCGCGTGGTGAGTCACGAACCTGCTCGTGGGCAGCTCGATATCACCGTGCGGCAGGATGGGCCAGTAACGGTGCGCCTGCCATCCGGCGTGAACGATGCGCTGGTGGCCGGCAATGGAAATGTTCAACCAGTAACGGCGCGTAAAGGCTATATCGAGATCGCTGCATCTGCAGGTGCCCTGCTGAGTGTGTACTACGCCCTACCCGAGAGGACGCAATACTACGAAGTCGGCGCCCCGGGCAAGGCCGCCAGTTGTACAGGGCACTGGCGTGGCGAGACACTCATCTCAGTCGATCCTGTCGGCGAACTGTATCCGTTATACCAGCGGTCACTCGACCTGCCGCCGGTTGTACCCGCATTGCCGTCTGTTCCAGCGTTGCCCACACTACCGTAAAGCTGATTGTGGGTTTCAGCCTGTCGCGGCGAAGTGATACGCAAAGCATAGAAAAGCACAAGGTAGATTGAGATACATCATGATGATCACGCAGCACTGGTTGACGGATGCAGCAAGTCGGGCGATGGATGCCATACTCGCGCGGCTGGATCTTGAGCGCGGCGCGCGCCCGTATTTCTGGGTTGATTACCAAACGCAACCGCCGCAGGCGCAGCACTCCTATTGGGACACGTGCGATATTGCCGGGCGTTTTGTCGATGGGCTGGCGCTCGCACGCCTGATGACTGGGCGGCAGGACGCGCTCGCTGCCGAAGCGATGCTGCGACATTTCCTGTGGGCACAGCAGGACGCATCGGACGGTTTGTTCTATAACCCCGATGATGAAAAGAGCGAAACCAACGCCGAGATGAGCAAGTACATCCCGGCTGCGGGTGTGTTGACGTCGGGACGGCATGTCGATCTGTTCTGCCAGCGCGCCCCGTTGCTGGCTATGACCACGCTGCTGCAACTGGGCGACGACACGATGCGCCCACGCCTCGAAAAAATGGTGCGCGGGCTGGCGGCCATTGCGCTACATCATGGCGATGAATGGCGCTTTCCAGCGTACCGTTGGGCGCAGACGATGAAGCCGGAGTGGTCTGCGCCAGTGAATGTGCCCGAGAAGTGGATTGGTTATCGCTACGCCTTGTTAACCGCGCTGGCACGTTATGCCGAAGTGTCACGCGATCCCGCGGCTATCGACCTCGCGCTGGGCCTGGCGCGCCACTATATGCGGCATGGTGACGTGCCACCAGATGGTCACTATCGAGCCAACACCCATTCAGGCGGTGTGCTGCCGGTCACGGTCGGAATTGCGCGGCTGGGCATTGCTTTTGAACAGGCCGACATGGTCGCATGGGCGCACAATGTGTACAAGTGGACGCGCGCCAACATGCCCGAGTTCGGCTTCCTGCCCGACGGACTGGGTATGGACGGATTCTGGGCCGGGACATGCGAGACCTGCGCCCTCGCCGACTTCGTCCATCTGGCGGTGCTGTTGAGCGAAGCGGGCGGCGGCGACTATTGGGACGACATCGAGAAAGTGACGCGCAACCAATTGCTGGAGAACCAATACTGCGACCGCGATGCCATCCGCAGTACCTTCCCCGGCATCGCAGACGATGTCCTCGCCATGCTGCACGGCGGGTTCGAATGCGCGGCGCACCCTAACGAGTTGTTCATCTACGTCGGCGCAGAGGGATGCTGCATTGGCGGTGGCATGCGCGCGTTGTATCTGGCTTGGCGCGCAGCCATCGACACGCGCGATGGTGAGACACGCGTGCGTTACGGGATATCACGCACGACAGCGGCTGTCGAGGTTGTCGGTCATGAACCGTGGGCAGGACGTATTGATGTGACAGCACGCCAGTCAAACCGCGTCGCCATCCGGCTGCCGTCATATGTCAACACCGCACACGTCGCTGCCACCCTCGATGGACAGATGGTTGACCTGCCCATCATCGATCGGTACGCGGTCTTTGACTCGTTGACGCCAGGCCAGACGGCCAGTGTGCAGTATCCATTGCCGGCTGAGAGCCGCCATTATCACGTTGCGGGCAACGCATACGAAGCCGAGTGGCTGGGGCATACGGTGATGGCCATGCACCCGGACGGCGGGCGCTACCCGATCTATCAACGCGGCGACTGGTTGAAAGCGTGTTTGCACAATGAGGATACCGAGGCAATGTCGCCGTCCGCGGCAAAGTCGCCATCCACAGCGCAGCCTGTTGTAGATACGCCTATGTTGTGGTGAGAAGTTAAAATGCGGCGACTGCGCCGCAAGCACATGATTCTATTTTATGGAGCGATTATGAAAATCAAAGACGTCCGTATGTTGTGCGTTAGTCGTCTACATGAGCCCGAGAACCAATGGATTGTTGGCGGCATCCGCGCGATCAAGGCTGATGGTGCCATTGTCATCATCGACACCGATGAAGGCACGACTGGCATCGCCGAGAGTTGCGCCTATGGCGTGCCCAACCTGATGCGTGAGTGGGTGGCCTATCTCAAACCCATGCTGATTGGCCTCGATCCACTTGATCCATCGACGCCACTGCCGCCACACTACCGTTCATGGACCTACGATTGCACCGTTGCCGGCATCGATTGCGCATTGTGGGACATCAAGGGCAAAGTGGCTGGTAAATCAGTAAGCGAACTACTCACCCAGGGGCGTGGCCGCAAGCCACTCGACCATGTACGGTTATACGCATCATCGGGCTGTCGCTATGATTGGGGTGTGCGCCCGCAACAGGTTATCGATGAGGCGCTGGGTTATATTGATCAAGGTTATACCGCCATGAAGCTGCGCATCGGCACCGAATGGTCATGGAACGGTGTAACTGTTGATCGCTTCCTCGGCCTCATGCGCGAACTGGCGCAAACTGTTCGCGCCACTGGCAAGCAGTTTGACCTCGCTGTCGATGGTAATCAGCGCTTGACAGAAGAGCAGGCCATGCCCATTGCACATGAACTGGAGCGGCTTGGTTTTGCATGGTTTGAGGAGCCCATCCCGCAGGCGCAAGTCGATGGTTATGCGCGTATCGCGGCATCGGTCGAGATGCCCATCACCGGCGGTGAACAGTTTACAACGGTAGAACAGTTCCGCTACTACTTCGAGAAGAAGGCCTATGATATCGTCCAGCCTGACATGGGCTGGTGCGGCCTGACCGAAGGCATGCGCATCGCTGAATATGCCGAGCGTTACGGCGTGCGCGTCATGCCGCACAACTGGCACAATGGCCTGATGACGATGGCCAACGCGCACTACGTGGCAGCACTACCACAACCGTACATGTGCGAGCTATGCATGATCCAGGGCCCCTTGCAGTGGGCGATGTTGAAGGACAAACCCACCATCAAAGACGGCATCCTCGAATTACCGGCGCGTCCCGGCCTTGGCGTGGACATTGCCGATGATCTGGAGACGCGCTTCCCCTACATCACCGGCTCGTGGACATTGCCCATCCAGCGCAACGACGTCATGGCGGCCGCTTAGAAAACCCATCACGCGTCGCGTTCGACTATCAGCGTCACCGGCCCGTCATTCGCCAGTTCGACCAGCATGTCTGCGCCGAAGATGCCGGTTTCCACCCGGATACCCTGCTCACACAACTGGTCGCAGAAGTAGTCAATCAGTGGAGCGGCGATGTCGGGCCTGGCCGCCTGCGTAAAGTCGGGGCGGCGGCCTTTGCGACTGTCGCCATACAAGGTGAACTGCGACACAACCAGGATAGCGCCACCAACTTCGGTGATCGACCTGTCAAAGTGAGAAGGACCGTCGAGTGCGCGGAAGAGGCGCAACGATGCAATCTTCCGCGCCAGCCAGTCCGCGTTCGCGCGTGTATCGGTGTGTGTCACGCCAACCAGCAACAGCATGCCATGATCAATCGCGCCGGTGATGGTGCCATCAACTGTGACCGCTGCGCGCGTGACGCGTTGCACGATGATTTTCATAAAGTCTACTTGCCTGGCAATGCGACACTCACCGCTTCAATCTTTCGCATGCCAGGGGCATGCGCCTGCGCGCCGGATGGCTTGACTGTGACTACGACTAATGCTGCGGCGACCAACCAGAGCGCGCCGGTCCAATAGGGAGCGCCTGCGCCCATCGTGTCGAACGTTGCACCTGCCCAGACCGGGCCGAACACGCGAGTTAAGGCGTTCACCGACTGGGTGGTGCCCAGGATAGAGCCTTGCTCGCGACCTGATACCTGTTTGGAAACGAGGTTGGTCAGCGTCGGAGTGGACAGCGCGCTGCCGATCGAGATGCTTGCCAGCGCCGGATACAGCGTCCAAACCACGGGCGCGAATGCCGTCATCACGAACCCGGCAGCCATGATGGTTAAGCCGACGAGCGCCAGCATGTTGTCGCTGACCTTATTGACGATCTTACGTACGACGAAACCCTGCATGATGACGCCGACCACACCGATGAAGGTGAAGATCAACGCGTTCTCCTGTGGACCAAGGTTAAAACGCGCCAGCGAGAACAATGAGAAGTTGGTCTGCAGGCCGCTGAAGGCGAAGTTTTGTGCAAAGATGGCCAGTAGGATGATGCGAATGTTCGGACGTTTAAGAGCTTCCCCAAGTTGCTTAACTGGGTTAATCTCAGACAGTGAGAAAGTGCCGGTCTTGCGTTGCGCAACGAGCAGCGACTCAGGCAGAACGAAGAAGCCAAACGCGGCGGTGATGATCGAGAGTGCGCCGGCAGCGAACGCAGGCGCCTGCAGGCTGATGTTGCTCAGAACGCCTCCGAGCGCCGGCCCAAAGATGAAGCCCATGCCGAACGCGGCGCCAATCAAACCGAAGTTCTTGGCGCGATCCTTAGGTGGCGTAATGTCGGCGATGTAGGCCTGCGCGATCGAGATATTGCCGCCCGTTATGCCGTCAACGATGCGGGCGATGAACAGTACTGCAAGCGATCCACCCAGACCGAACATGAAATAGGCTAAGCCTGATCCCAACACGCTAACCACCAGTAAGGGGCGGCGACCATAGCGGTCGGAGAGTGCGCCAAGAACCGGTGCGGCGATGAACTGCGCCGCGGCGAATGACAATGACAGGAATCCGACTGTCAGAGCATCGCTATTGTATTGGCGAACCAGATAGGGCAGCACCGGGATGAGAATACCGGCGCCAAGTAAATCCAGAAATACGGCTGCAAAAATAAACCCAATCGCCTTGTTTCCACCAGCTCCTGCATCCTGGTGCATTTTGTGGTGCACCCGATCCATCATTGGCTCTTTCTGCTCATGAACAACATTTTCCATTTTCAACTCCTCCAGCAATCTATAAACAACACACTGTTGACAAAACAAACAAACTTAACTAATCAATACGCCATCCAGAAACAAGCCTACCGTATCGTCGATCAAGGCATCCATCGACCGGTTGCTGTAACGCGGCACCTCATGCAGCGATTCCACAGCGACAACGAACATCCCTGATAGAAACTTCGGATCGATCGCCCGAATTACCCCATTCGCCTGTGCGGTAGTGAAAGCCCGCTCAATCGGCGCAAGCAACGCCTGAAAGACCATCCCGGAAATGTGCAGCGCCTTGTCCGGCGCAATCTCCGGCATATCCGAACGCGTGATGCGCGCTACGTTCATCGGTGGTTGTGACAGCAGCCAGCGTGCTGCCGCCTGCAACTGTGCCCGTAGATCAGATGCCGCGCCAGCTATCGCGGCACGCATACCCTCTTTGTGTTTCTCAAGGTTGCGCTCCACTACCTCAACGAATAATTGCTCCTTGCCATCGGGAGCGTGGTTGTAGAGTGAAGCCTGTTTCATCCCCAGAGAGTCCGCGATGTCACGCATAGTTACCGCGGTATAGCCGCGCTCCATAAAGAGCTTCTCGGCTACCTGCAAAACGCGTTCCTTCGCGGGTGTAATCGCCGCGCCAACGGCTCCTACTCTGGTTGTACTAACTAACATTAGTTAACATTATACAGAATACATATCGTTTGTCAATAGTATGAATGATGTTGGGCCAGCACCCTTACGCCTTTTCTCACTGTTTCTTTGCGCTTCACTCAACCATGCCATCACGCGTAAAATACATGCTATGACTAACACATTGGAAAATAGCTCCGCGGGGGGCAGTTCACTCACGGAGATACTCAGCGCTGCGGTCACCATTGCGCGTGGCGCCGGCGCCATCCTGCGCGAAGGAATCGCGGCCATCGAAGCGAATCGCGGTACGACCATGCAGTTCAAGACCACCGAAATTGACCCGGTCACCGAATATGATGTCCGCTCCGAGAAGTACATCGTTGGCGAATTGAATCAGCTTTTTCCTGAGCATCGCATTGTGGGCGAAGAGGGCGGAGCGTATGAGGTTGTGAAAAACCGCACATCGGGTCCGGTGTACCAGTGGCACATCGATCCGCTCGATGGCACGGTGAACTTCTCGCACGGATTCCACATTTTCTGTGTGTCGATGGGATTGCTCATCGATGGCGTGCCGGCAGTGGGTGTGGTGTATAGCCCCATCATCGACGAAATGTTTGCCGCGGCGTACGGTCATGGCGCCACGCGCAACGGCGTGCCTATTCGCGTCTCGCCCATTGCGACGTTAAAGCGCGCCATGCTGATTACCGGTTTCCCCTACGATTCGCATACCAGCGACAGTAATGTACCCGAGTTTCTCGCCTTTCAGCGCACGGCGCAGGCCACCCGCCGCATCGGCTCGGCGGCGCTCGATATGTGCTACGTGGCAGCAGGCCAGATGGACGGCTACTGGGAGAGCAAAATCAAGCCGCACGATATCGCCGCAGGTATCGTCATCATCCGCGAGGCCGGTGGTACGGTGACGGATTATGATGGTGCTGATACCATGTTGGCCTCGGGCAAGATCGTGAGCAGCAACGGGCTGATCCACCAAGACATGCTCGATGTGATGAAGAGAGCCCATTAATGAGCATTCCCCCACCCGCCGTCCCGCCGCCGCCAAGCCCCTACGATATCGACTGCCGCTATGTCGCCAGCGGCCCAACCCTGTTACGCTGTTCGAAATGCAACCGCCCCTTGATGGCAAAAGACGCGCGCCGCACGCCTACCGGCTACGTGTGCCCATACTACGTTAAAGCGCGCGTGGCCACGTTCTACAGCGCCAAGCCGGAGCACTATGCCATTGTGGTTATCATCGCCGGGCTGATGGGCGC
>CAIQQO010000015.1 GCA_903873965.1 uncultured bacterium | reverse complement strand
GACACGGCGAAAGCCGTAAACGGGCGTGGATTGGGAAGCGCTGACGATGGGCGCAAGTCTGTCGTGAAACTTCCCAAGGTGAAGCGTCAACCAAACGTCAAATAGGACGCAAGTCCTATTTGTCTAAGTTTTGGATAACGGCGAAGGAACATGAACCATGGTTCGTGCTGCGTAAAAAAACTGAAAGGTGGAGCAACCACTATTGGCCGTCCCGCCTTTCGTATAGGCATTACATTATGAAATGCCAAACCAACTAGAACCTTTGAAAAATACCACAAGAGCGATCTGCGCCGTTTGTTTCACCGAGTGTATCCGGTCTAGAGGCCAGGGCTTTACGTTCAAAATTCTCGTAAGCCTGTAGGGTGGGGTAGGCAAGGCTAAAATATTCAGGTGCCGCCGTCCACAGGATATCGGAGATGATCAGTCACCGGTTATTGAGAAGATACGAGATAAACATCTCGATAGGGTGCCATACGGGGACACCATACAGAGACACCATTGTATGGTTACTATTAACGCGCAGAGAAGTGGGCTATTTCGGTCTCGTCGCCACTTTCCATCTGTTCCATCAGTTGCCCGTTTTTATCACTCTTGCCTAAAAACTTACGTTTGGCAGCGCCAACATTTACAGTTGGCAAGTAGTTTTCATAGCGCAGTTGCTTTAGGTAGGGTTTAAGGCGATCTTTTAGTGTTTCGATTGAGGAATGGCACGCCCCTTCGATCAGTAAGAACGTCACGATATCCGAAACACTGGCGCTGGTCATGGCGCTGACCTCGTCCAGTAATGCCGCCAGACTGGGCGACATGTCAACGTTCTTGCGCGTCTCTTTTCCACGGACGATCTCCCGGCCCTTTATTTTCTGACGCCCTTTCGTATTGCCCAACATTCGCCGCGTTGTTAAGTCAACCACCGGAACGTCCTGATCCGTCTCATTCTTATGAAACGGGTTGTTGGTTTTCATACTGCGCCTACTGCTACGACGCGTTTCATGAGTGCGAGATAGCCGTCCGCCGCCGCACACTTGCTCTTATATTCCCAGATCGTTTTACCGAAACCCGGTGCTTCCGCGATACGGACATCTTTCTTGATCGGGTCCGCCAGTTTGTCGCCGAACTGCTCCCGCAGTATGCCAATCCCTTCCCGGCATTTGACTGTTACTTCATCGTAGAACGTTGGAACCACGGCGATCAATTTGACTTCGAGGCCATCCTGGGCGAACTGATCGAGAATCTTGGAATACGCCGCCGCTCCAACCATGGCCAGGTACTCAACTGGGACCGGCATGATAACCTCACGAGCGGCCACCAGCGCACAGATATTCAATACATCCATTGACGGCGCACAGTCCATCAAAATGTAATCGAATTTGCCGCGCGCGGGTTGAAGCGCCTTTGCCAGTGCTTGCTCGCGGAATGATCGTCCGGCCAGCGTTTCCTTTGCTTCGGCTGTTGTACTGTCGCCAGGCAGCAGCCAGAGATTCTTCCGTCCTGTCTCGACGACGCATGAGTCGAATGGTGACCGCTTGACCAGAAGATCAAACAACTTCGGGCGGGGAGGGAGGCCAAGTGAAGTTGATAGATTCCCCTGCGAATCCAGGTCAACCAGTAGCACACGTGCTCCCCAGATCGCGAGTGCTGCTCCTATTGTTGCGGTCGTCGTTGTTTTTCCGGCTCCGCCCTTTTGATTTCCAATGCAGATAAACCTGCTCATATTATTCCTTCTATTGCTTGTATTACACCATCCAAAGAATGTCGCCGTACCTTATTGCGCGTATTCCGAGTTAGCAGTTTCAATTTTAACTAATTGACATCCTCCCTGCGCTTGCGCGACGGGGATTTCCAAGAAACACAATGCTAAGCACCATGTTTACTCAGTTGGTTCACGCTTCGACGGGTGCTGCCCTTGAGAGTCGAGCTCTCGCGGGTCTGATGCTTCCCTCCACGTGCGTTTTTATTGTCCGTCAGTCCGACGGCCAAAATGTTTATCGCCACGTTTTTGTCGCGATCGTGGCGCGTTCCGCACTCGGAACACGTCCACTCGGACAAGTTGAGCGGCAAGGATTTTCCAATGTGACCGCAAGTGCTACAGGTTTTGCCCGCAGGAAACCGGTGGTTAACCCTTACCAGTTCTTTGCCGTACCATTCGCACTTGTACTCAAGCATCCGACTTAATACACAAAAACCCGCACCGCCCATCGCATTGGCAAGGTTGTGGTTCTTAACCATGCCGTTTACATTCAGGTCTTCGATGCAGATTACGTCAAATCGGCGCACCAGATCGGTCGTTGTCTTGTGCAGGTAGTCCAGTTTTGTGTCGCCGATTTTTGCTTGAATCTTTGCGACACGCAAACGAGCATTCTCGTGACGGACGCTGCCTTTTTGCTTGCGAGCCAACGCACGCTGCGCGCGGGCGAGTTTTATCACAAACTTACTTGTGCGCTTTGGGTTGGCGATCCGCTCGCCAGTGCTGAGAGTGGCGAGTCGGTTGATGCCGAGATCGAGGCCAGCGTTAATACCACTTTTGGGGAACGGATTGATAGCCTCATCCAGTGTCAGCGTCACGAAGTATCTGCCACTCCGGTCTTTGGAGATCGTTACAGTTTTCGGCTCGCTCTTGAAGCTGCGCGACCAGCGAATGTCAAGACTCCCGATTTTAGCGATAGTGAGGTTTCGGTTCGCGGCGTCCCAACTGAAAGCCGTACTGGCGTAGTCAGCAACCTGGTCGCCATGCTTCTTCCTGAACTCTGGGTACTTGGCTTTTCTATCGTAGAAATTGCTGTACGCGGTATGCAGGTGGCGCAGCGATTGCTGCAACGGAACGGAGGAAATATCATTCAGCCAGGCATGATCTTCGCGATGCTTGAGCGCTGTCAACGCTGCGCTGGATTCGTGGTATCCGATCTCTTTACCGTCGCGATAGGCATCCGAACGTAACTGTAATGCCCAGTTGTAAACGTACCGAACCGCCCCGAAAACACGCGCAAGCTCAAGAGCCTGTTCATCAGTCGGGTAGAAGCGGAATTGGTAGCGCAACCTCATGGGTTGCATTCTATCACGTATTTACACGGAGGCTGGTGAACGTGTAAATACCGTCGGGGCTTTGCGCTCAACAGCCCCGATATATCGACCGGGGCTGTTGAGCGCAGATAATCAGATTAAGTTTCGCGTATTTTGATGCCAAATACCGCCAACATCATCTTTTTCTTCAAGTTGTACACCGGCGTTCTATATCCTTTAACATCCTCGACAATCACTTCGGTCGAGCCGGACTCGATATAGGTGAAATCGGCTATGTATTTCGTGATTTTGACGCCGTTGACCGCGATCACAAACGGGACCTGCAGTTTCAATTCCGTGATCCGGCCTTTTGATTCCAGTAAGCGCAGGTCGTGATAACGAGCCGCTTCCTTTTTGCTTTGAAATGTTCGTCCGTCTAAATCGGTCTTGTGGGAACGATACTTACTCGGCGTATCCTTCAAATCCGGGATTACGACGCCGAGTTTGCGCGCCTGAGAGACAGATAGTCGCAATCTAGCTCATACGTGCAATGGCTATCTCGCGACGTGGTTGCTCGATGTACCGCTCGAATCCATCAGCGACCAGCTGCTTGGTAGTCAACTGCACATTGGGCCTTCCGCCTTCACAATCGGCGATTGCCGTGGCTATCGCAAGCACCATCTCGCGTGTCTTAACCGATACGGCCAGCCGAGTCGTATCGTTCCGTTCCCGAGTCGTCCGCGCGTGTGGTTTGCTGTATTTATTGCGATCGCGGAATTTTGGGCTGTTTTTGTAGGCCAGTCTTTTTTGGCTTTGCTGCAAGACGTCATTTACCGGCAATATGGAGAACCCTATAATGTTTTCAGACATTTACCACTCCAGACAGATCAATTTACAAGCTTGACAACACTTCGATGATAGTAAGCTGAATTACTTCTTTGTCAAACACGACAAGCAACTTTGAGCGCATGAAATCACCCGTCTGTTTGAGTACAACATGGACGCAATTAATCAGATGTGTCTGCGCGTATCCAGTTAATTCTCCATATGGAGTCATACAATGGCACCATGGCATGATGTCATTGTATGACTCCATATAAACAAAACAGAAACGGCATAAAGCTATGTGATAATGCCGGCATTAACTAGATAGACGGCGACGATGCGCGCGATTACGTCTGCATAAATAGCTATCGTTTCGCCATAAAGAACACGCGGAAAATTTAAGGTTGGATTGGGAATTGGGGGATTGGCCAGGAGAAAAAAGATGAGAGCGCAAGTGCACCACCACCTACGCTCTCGCACGGAAACCAGACGAACGTTAATTCGCTATACAGAATTATACCATGCTGTTGGAAGTTTGACAAGTACACGAGGTGCGTCACCAGCAATTCTAAATATGGCTCAGATGGCATGGTAATCGCCCCACTAGCACTCAAATAGACGGGCTATATTAAAGAAACTGCTCAATTGGTAGTTCGATTCTGTGAGTGTGCCCCACCGAATGGTCATATTTAGAATTGCTGGCGTCACTAAAAATGTTACTGAACGGGATACGTCACATAATATAAGAATGGGCTCTCCCCAACTTTAGGTGATGAGTTTCTGCTACGAGCCCCCAGAAGTGTGCATTTTCAAGGGAGTTGATGCGCCTATTGTAACCAAGAGTTCTGACGCTAACGACTCTGTAATGCTTGCTGAGTATTTCGGGTATCTGCGCCGTAATCGCACATCGTCGCGTGTTTCGGGTTCACCTAAAGTTGGGGAGAGCCCTTTATGATATCGAAAACAGACGCTACTCGATATCGGCGCAAACAACGGCGTGATCTCGATCAGCATGTTGACGAATGGCGAGGTTGCGCGCGCCGTTGCGATTGAGCCGGAACCGACTAACTTTGCGCTGCTGCAACACAACCCGGCGCTCAATAATCTGACGGATCGAGTGATGAGCTTGCAGTACGCCGTTTCCAATGCGCCGGCCACGCTGCAACTCGAGATCAGCCCGGATAACCTCGGCGATCACCGCATCCGCAGCAGCGCGAGCAAGGCCGCAGACAACAATGCCAGGCGCGTGCGTGATCTGGCCGGCGAGTCGCGGCGCGACACTGTCACCGTTCAAGCCGAACGCGTGGACGATCTACTCGCCAAAGTGCCGTCCGCATATCACGACGATATCAGCTTGATCTGGATCGATATCCAGGGTTATGAGTCGTACGCGTTCCAGGGCGCGGCGCAACTACTGGCGCGGGGTGTCCCTGCTGTAGCCGAGATCAATCCCTACATGATCCGGCGCGCCGGCGTGACACCGGAGGAGTACCGGGCAGTGTGCAGCCAATTCTGGTCGCATTTCCACGTCTACCGCAACGGGCGTTTTGTGCAGCGACCGATCGACGAACTGCCCAAATACTTTGCTGAACTGGGGTATCTCTGGCGCGAATCCAACGTCATCTTCACGCGCTGAGCGCGCCCCAACGGCGCGTGCCGCTGCGAAAAGGCGGTGTTTCACTTGCCCTGCTCACCCGACTGTATGCGTTTCCAGAATTCCTCATCGGGAATACCGCCCGTCTGACGAATGCTTTCATAGGAACGTTGCAACATTGATCGAAACTTTGGGTTACTACTGAGTGCGAACGTGTCCAGGTCTTCATCACTAAAAGGCATGAGCACTGCGACTGGGCGTCCATTGCGTGTCACGATCACCGGCGCATCTGAGTCACGACAAGCATTGATAAACGCGCTGAATTTGGCCTTTACCTCAGCCAAAGGGGCTATTCTTGGCGTCATTTTCACAATTCATACTCCTCGTCACCGGCATAATACCTATTGCCAACCTTTATCAACACCGCCAGAATCTGAACTTGATGCACATCGAAGTCTAACCGATAGAGTACACGAAACGCATTCCGAACACCAAAGCGCAATTCCCAGATATCCACCAGATCACTTGGCGACGTATCCTCGTCCACCGTGATCACAACAGACCGCTCGAGCGGCTTACGATTGCGGGTGCGCACATTCGGCTGGAAGGTCAACTGTTCACGTAACGTATCCCGAATCAGGTTCCAGTATCGTCGGTCGATACGCAGCACATGCTTAACTGAGTCTTCTGAATAGATTATCTCGTATCTATCCTGCGGTGACATTGACTAGAATTATAGTCCATATTAAAAGAGAAACCCGCTTCGTGGGTTGATTAGCCATCTGAACCCGCGAAGCGGGTTTCTTCGCGCGTCAGTTTTTTGCGGAGATTCCGTCCGCAGAAGGGAGATAGATCGCCTTTCCAAAACGTTTGGCACTCCACGGTATAGCTGGTTTTAAATTGAAACCTGGTGGCAAAAGTGACGGTTTGATTGGCGGAGGATCAGGAACAGGATTCTGGGGTAACGGAGACGCCTTTGGCTTGGCAGACTGATTGTCTTGGCGTAGGATTGCAGCAAGCTGAGACCAACCTTCATCCCAGCGGTTGTTACAAACCATGTTACGAAGTGCATTCATGGGGTTCACATGGTCCT
>CAIQQO010000014.1 GCA_903873965.1 uncultured bacterium | reverse complement strand
TCACACTTCTGATGTGATCCTATTCCTGGCCGAAGACGCGCAATCACTGGGTGTCCTTAAACGGAAGCGTAAACCAAAACGACCTGAACCGGAAGAAGATTACCTTGACAGGTACATGAAATCCTTAACTTGTGACTGATGGGCTTAGGCGCTCGCTTCCGCGCGTTGCAACAACGCACGCATATAGCCGATAGCGTAACCCGTAGCAGCACCCTTATATGCCGGCGGCATCTGGGGCGAATGGTCGAGAATCATCGTCCCACTGTAGCCAGTATCACAAAACAGCTTCATGACGCGGTACATATCCATGTAACCATTGTCGAGATAGGTCTCCGTAAACACCGGCAATGTATCTGTCACATTGCGAAAGTGAACGATGAAGATGCGGTTATCGGCGACAAACTCACGCACAGATGCGAACAGATCACCAAAAGCAGAACCACCTTCCAGCCAGCAGCCTACACAAAATTCCATGCCCAGGTTGGGGCTGGCGGCAATTTCGAAGGCGCGCTTGTAATCGGCGTAACTATGAATCAGACACGCGATGCCGCCAAGTTTGCCATCGACGGGCGGGTCATTCGGGTGCAATGCCAACCGCACACCGGCTTTTTCGGCCACCGGAATGACGCGCTTGATAAAGTAAGTGAAGTTCTCCCAAAGCTCTTCGCGCTCATACTCGCGCCCGTGCGTCCATGGCCGTGCATAAAGCTCCGCAAGGTCAACATGCCGCGCCGGCGAAAAACGATTCACACTGTTGGGCGAACTCCACACCTGGTCGGGTTCCCAGGTAAAAGTCGTAGTATGAATACCGGCTTTGCCCAGATCCTCAATGAAAGCACAAAACTGGTCAATCATCTCATCGCGTCCCGGCAGCGCCAGGTGAATCTTGTCGGACTTCCCCAGCCGAATATTACCTGCGTTATACAGGTACAGCCCGGCAGCCTCAATCCGCGCACGCAGCCGTTTGAGGTAATCGGATGAACACTGCTCATCGGTGAGCCAGGTATACACACAGTCCATTCCCAGATTGCGGGCGAAGAGTAACTCGTCCTCGGCGGGATCAGGATCGACAAACATCGAAAGTTTCATTTGGCAAGACATAGTATTCCCCTGCGTATAGCTGTAGAGATTATAGATTGGAGAGACCGTAAGCATCAATCGCGGATTACTAGATTTCACAGATACGATCAGAGTCCTTACGCCAAACCCTTACCCGCAGTGCTATAATCTCGTAAGTAATCGGTCATATGGGCTCCATTAGTTGCGTCTCACGCATTAATCACTGTCACTAATAATTGCACATCCTGTTGTGATGAAAGGAATCGTATTTTCGGGAACTTAAATCGGTCGAAACGCTTTTTAGGTGCTCTTGTCGTTATCCTCTTCGCCGCATACGCACTTCGATTGTATTACCTTGGCTCGCAGAGCCTGTGGCATGACGAGGCATGGTCTATTTACAGCGCCTACCATCCACTTGCATTCGGTGCTCAAGACATCGATCCCAACTCACCGCCCATTTATTTCCTCATGCTGAGCGCCTGGTTTCAGGCTGTCGGCGACAGCGTGTGGGCACTGCGCTATCTCTCACTCATGTTGGGCGTGCTACTCGTGCCGATTACGGCCTTGCTCTCGCGGCGATGGTTTGGAGATCGTGTCGCCATCACGGCTGCATGGCTGGTAGCAGCATCACCGATACTGTGGGTCTACTCACAAGAGATACGCGCCTACATCACCACGCCCATATATGCGCTGCTTCTACTCATCCTGCTCGAACACCTATTGCGTGATCCACCTCCCAAGGGTTCAGAGCCAAAACGGCGCAAGTGGCTTCCGCTCCTCGCTATCATCGGTATCGAGCTTCTGTCGCTCTACACGCACAATCTTTCTGTACCATTGGTCGCCTGGCTCAATGTTGTTGCTGTGGTTGCATGGATCGCACGTCGTCAGTGGCGCCGATTACTCGTCTGGCTGGCATCCCAGACCATTCTCGCGCTAGCCTACCTACCCTGGGTCCTGACACAACGGCCGACAGGTTCAGCGCTCAATACGCCCCCTGCCTTCACGGCTGGCATCATCTGGGGCATCTGGCAATCCTACTTTGCAGGCATCCAGGCCTTATTGCACACCAATACACTGTTGATGGCACTCAGCGCGGCACTCGCGTGTCTGGCTCTGATCGTCATCATAGCTGCATTGGTCAGGAAATGGTCACTCCGGCTTACGCTGCTCGTATCGCAAGCAGTACTACTACCGATGTTCGAGTTGCTGCTGATTATGGCTGCACATATCGACTTTCATCCGCGTTACTTTATCGCCGGCGTTCCTGCACTACTTACCTTAATCGGCGTTGGAGTTGAGGCGATTCGCAGTACGCGCGTGCGCACCACAAAGCAATCACATAAGCATCCAATGGACACCGAGACGCCTTCAGTTCGCAACGTGTGGCCAATCCGATTCAGTCGTATTGCACAGGCCACGCTATTGCTTCTCGCGACCGTGACATGTGTCTATGTCATCCGCCTGGTTGTAATCAATCCGGTCTATCGCCATGATGACTTCAGAACCATGGCCGAACACTACAGCAAACTCACATCGCAAGACATCATCGTAGTTCCCTATGGATGGGAACCTACCCTGGCCTACTATGCATCAAAGCTCAATATCCAAGCTCGCATCGTCACTGTACCGCTGGGCAGTTCATGGCAAACCATCGCGGCTCTGTTCAACGGCATCTCGGCGAACCATATTGAGGTACTAAACTGGTATCAATTGCCGGCCGACTTGCGCGGCGCCTACGCATGTTTACTCGGTGCAGCAACGCGCGAAGCCCCTGAAGTCTTCACAGTAGCAGGATTGACATCACAACGTTATTCATTCCTTTCCACAGGGGCGCGGAGCAATAGTGGACTCGTCATGTTGCAACCACTATCAGAGCAACCTGTCTCCTTCGGGCTGCTAAGCACCTCGCAAACACAGATGCTGATAGGTGAACGTAAGATGTGTGTCATCACAACATGGACACTGAAAAGCAATGTCACCTCACACGAGTCTTTCAGAGTGACGACGGAGTTGCTTAACACGCAAGGACTCCTACTCGACCAAAGTGACGGCGACATACGCACTGATCAACAGATCCCAACACAATTTTGGAGCAGCGGAACAAGCGGTGCATCGCTGACACTTCTGGAATATCCCATCGGTATGCCTGCAGGAAACTACCCACTCTCGTTGGGTGTTTATGGATCAAGCTCTCACCACAGCCTGGACGTGCTACAAGGAGAGACGCCAGTTGGTCAGACAGCCATCATTGGATCACCCTACATCGCACCAGCAACGCCAGACGAGATCGCACTCGCTACATTGAGCTTTATTTCTTTGACGCAGCACCTCGCTATTGCCCTCACAGACGGGCCTTCACAGATGGCCATGCAACCATTTGGAAATGGCTGCACGCTTCAACCAGGGCAGGCGTATCCATTGGCTGTACTATGGCGAAATACTGGGGTTGCCGCCGAACCTATGACGATAGGGCTGCATTTTTCAGATACCAGCCTCGAACAGCATGTGTCGATCAACGGGGCTGAGACGGCCCGTCTGGCATGGTACGCTTTTACCTTACCTGCAAGCCTGCCGCTAGACCATGGCGTCGCCACCCTTGAAGCTGACGATGCTGATGGGAACCGGACTGTGCTGGCCCGCTGTGCGGTAGTAGCTTCGGATCATCTCTTCAACCCACCGCCCATGCAGTATCCACTTGGCGAATCTTATAACGGAGTCGCATCACTGGCGGGCTTCGATTTATCGAGCACCGATATCCAGGACGGCACGGCGTTCACACTGACACTGCACTGGCTGGCGACGGACACACCCAGCGTGGCCTATACAGTATTTACGCACCTGCTCGATTCATCCGGTCGCGTGATCGCGCAGGATGACTCCCCACCCGCCCTGGGTCAACGCCCAACGACTGGCTGGGTCAAGGGTGAGTTCATCACTGATCAGCACACACTGACATTTAAGACGCACATACCTGCTATCACGGGCACCACTTCGCTTGAAGTCGGCCTTTACGATCCTGTCAGCGGGGTGCGCGTTGCGGTGATTGGTGACGGTGATCACATACAGTTGCCAATTCCGATCACGGTCCGAAAGGATGCGGGACCGTGATGCGTGAAACGTGAAACGTAAACAGAACGGAACAGAATAGGATAAGATTGGGTTTGTGTGGATGGGTTCACACGGATTGGCGGCTTACACCCATTGTTGACGTGACTTATAGGGTGGGTTCATTTCTGGAATCTCGCGTCCTGCGCGCAAGGCATCCTGCAAACTTCGGTTGCGCGCCAAATAGTCCTTCAACGGATCCAGTTGAAATTCTGCGGTCAACGCACTGACCGTGAGTCCCGATCGATTGGACTGCAATGTAAAGCAACCCTCTTCGTGGTAGAGGCGCAATGTCACATCCGGGCCATATCTGGCGCGTATGGCAGGTAGTTGTGCCTTGTTGAAATCCGTATGGAATAGGCCAATATCCAGGTCAATCGTCGTTGCCACGATATGATCATGGCTACCCGTCATCGCCAAAGTCTCACCCATCGTGTCGAGAATACGCGCATAGGTAGTTTGAACAGCAGAGACGAGAA
Source organism: uncultured bacterium (assembly GCA_903873965.1). Taxonomy (GTDB): domain Bacteria; phylum Chloroflexota; class Anaerolineae; order J036; family Brachytrichaceae; genus CAIXPS01. Next base: position 9,018 of record CAIQQO010000014.1, on the reverse strand, counting down.
AGCGATGGTACTGCCATGATTTAGCAATCAAGTCGCGCCCCCCATCATAGGCCGACAACCAGAAGAACACCTCGGCTCCGGCCTGATCAAGCGCATCCCAGCCGTCGCCATACTCCACATCGAAACAGATCTGCACCCCGATGCGGCCGAAGTCGGTGTCAAACGCCGGTATCACGCTGCCGGGACGCGAGCCGAATTCGACTTTGGTGTACTCGCAACCTTCGACCACGGGATGGTGTTTCTGGTAGCTGCCTGCAATATGACCGCTTCGATCGATCAGGAACGCCTCGATATGCGTTCCATCCGTTCGACGCGACAAAATGGGGCACAAAATATAGGTGCTATGTTTACGAGCGTACACAGCAACCATGTCGAGCGTCGGGCCGGGGACATCCTCAGCCATCTCTTCGTGATTTGAGTCGACTAGTCCACACAATGTAAAAGATTCAGGGATGGCAATGATGTCAGGTTTCTCAGCCAAGGCCTGCTCGATCAGTCCGGCCATTCTGAGACGATTTGCGTTCATGGTTGGGCCATGTTGTCCGGCGAGGGCGATAGTTGCTATGCGCACATTTCTAGGCATGGGATAACCTCATTGAAAAGTAATTACAGGTTCAGAGACGCCAAGGGATTATCTTATACCTTGGGCTGAGCGCCACTTGATTAATCGGTCATACAATCTGCACAGGAGTACCTATGGATGACCTACGCACGCAAGGACAACGTTTTCGCGACACGTTACAGTTGAAGGGCACTGGCGAAGTACCAGTATGGGGCGGTTTATCCATGGCGACATGGATCCGCTACGGCGATGAACTGCACGACTTACTCGATCGTTATCCGCAAGTGGAGTTTGGCCGCATCCCGCGTGGCGTCGATCCACATACCCTTGTGGGGGCAGCAAACCGTACCGGCGAAGTGTATCTTGATAACTGGGGCTGCGACTGGCAATGCATTCGCGAAGGAATGGAGGGACAGATCAGCTTCCACCCGCTTGCCGATATTCGACACCTGCGGCATTACCGCGCGCCCGATCCGTTGACTTACACCGAGCGCGGTGAACACGACTGGGGCGCGTTTGTGCGCCATTGTCAGCTTGCGCGAGCGCAGGGCAAAGCCGTCACCATAGCGGGTGAACGCTTCTTCGAACGGGTTCATTTCCTGCGCAGCATGGAAGACGCGCTAGCCGACATGGCACTGGGGACACCAGGCATTCAAGAGATTGTCGATCTGGTGCTGGATTACAACCTGACCTACCTGCGCCACGCGTTGCAACTTGGTTCACCTGTCGATATCGTCAGTTTTGGCGATGACTGGGGCGCGCAGGATCGTTGCATGATCAGCCCTGCCACATTCAGGCGCTACTTCAAACCGGGCTATACGCGCATGTACGCCTTATGCAAGCAATATGGCGCACTGGCTACACAGCACTCCGATGGATATACCGTCGACCTGTGGGATGAATTTCTCGAAGCCGGCCTCACTGGATTCAACATGCAGATCAATTGCGTGGGCATCGAGACAGTTGAGCGCCAGCTCAAAGGGCGCATGTGCCTGATCGCAGATGTCGACCGTCAAGGTGTCGTGCCTTTTGGCACCCCGAGTGAAGCTTATGATCACGTCGCAGAAATCGTCACCCGGCTGGGTTCTCCTCGTGGTGGCCTTGTTCTGCGCGTCGATATCTATCCCGATGTACCGCTTGCCAACATTGAAGCCGTGCTGAAGGCGATCCGTGATTTCCAGAACTATTGGGTTCAGAACTGACCTATGTGTCCGCATCCATGCCTCTGTGTTTCAGACAAAGAGTCAACTCACGAGGCTTCGATGCTAGAATGGCCGTCCGTTCAGTAAGCAAGTGACCAAGAGTCAGTAGATATCATACGAGGGAAAACCAATGGCACGTCTCAACCAAATCATCGCAGTGGAAAAAGGCGTAAAAAGTCGATCGTTTGAGGAACTCACGGCTGCGCATCACGCGCTGCAGAAAACCGCGCTTCTATCCGGCATCTCGCGAACCTATCGTCCCAAGGATGAAGAGGGCGAAGTATTGCCGCCAGAATCCACCCGCGTTCAGGCAAAGGCAGAAGATATCAATCGTCAAACCATCGAAATCATGACGCGCTTGTTCGATGTCGTTGCGACCAAAGACTGGACCAACTGCAAAGCACGCGCGGACGTTGTTGTGGACGGCAAAACTTTGCTAAGCCAGGTACCGGCTACTTACCTACTCTTTTTGGAGAAACAATTAGTCGACCTGCAGACCTATATCAAGAAACTGCCTGTTCTCGATCCGGCTGAGTCGTGGGTATTCGACGCATCTGCAGATTGCTGGGCGACAGAACCCGTGCAAACCACCAAAACCAAGAAGATTCCACGCAACCATGTCAAAGCCGAGGCCACTGAAAAACACCCGGCTCAAGTCGAGTTGTACTATGAAGACGTGGTGGTCGGCTACTGGAAAACAGTGAAGTTTTCGGGCGCACTGCCGGCTAAGCGCGTCAACGAGTTGTTGGAGCGCCTTGAGAAACTGCAACAGGCTGTTAAGTACGCGCGAGAAGAAGCCAACAGCATCGAGGCAGACGAGCAGAAAGTCGGCGAGAAAGTACTGAAGTTTCTATTCAGTTAGTTATTCTGGTAAACTAAAAGCGGAGTGCAGACTTAAACTTAAACTAAACGTGAATGGTGCGAGTGTTCAGTGCAGGTTCGAATCCTGCCCCCGTCATTACCTGACGGGGTAGCCCAAGGGGAAGAGGCGCATTGGCATCAACCCTAGACTGAGGCTATCACTCCAGACTCAGTATTTTCCGCCGAACATCAAATCGAGGGTCAAGGTCGGTAAGGTCGGATGCGGGTGCAATTCCAGCCGGGCCCACTGTCTCATGGGCCAGTAGTTCAATAGCAGAACACGATCCGTGTAAAAGTGAACTTTGACTTAAATGTGTTGATGTACCCAAATGGGCGGACCAACTAGCCCGGGAATTGGTCAAACTCCCGGGCTAATCTTTGATCGACAATAGCGCGTTTAGCAGGTCTGCGTAATGGCGCTATGAACGGTATTACCTGTACCTCAATGCTGCATGGAACCGGTGCAGCGGAATTCTGGTTACTTCGAAGTACCGATTGAACTGCCACGGTCAATGATTCCCTCACCTTCTCAGCTCCCTGCTTGAAGTTCGATGAAGATACCTGGGCATCCAGCTGAAGGTGGTCAAGATTTCCCGGGCGAGACATGGATGCACTGTAATCGATGACGCCAGCTACTGAGAAAACTGCTTCATCCAATCTTGCCATGGTGATCTGTGTGTCACTATCCCCAACCCGACTTTGCGCCAGCTGCCCTGTGAGAACAACAACACCATTGATGCGATGCGTGATTCGATCCAATCGCTTCAGGCAGGAACCGCACGGGCACTGCCCCGGGATAAACCGACTGATATCACCAGTGCGATATCGAATCAAAGGCATACCGCGTCTTGTCAGCGTGGTGAAAACGACTTCGCCATAGTCGCCATCAGGCGCGGCAACACCTGTGGCAGGATCGATGACTTCGAACAGCATATCGGCTTCACGCAGATGGTAACCATACCGTGCATCACACTCAACGCCGCCACCCAACCCCATCTCGGTCATGCCGTAATGGTCGTATGCTTCACAGTGCCATGTCTTCTGCACGAGCTGCCTGATCGCATCGCTTGCATAGTCGGTGGCAAACAAGACGCTCTTAAGCCGTGGGGCTGGCTCACGCTGGCAACGCGCCATGGCGAGTAGTTGCACAGGAATCCCGACCACCACATCAACCCTTTCGCTCTGAAGAATCTCAACAACAACTGCAGGATCGGACACAACGCCATGTTTGATCGGTATCGCACCCAGGCGCAGCAGTGCTGTTGCAAGCAGATCGCCAACACTGCCCGGAGTCTGGCAAGGTAATAAGATCAATACCCGGTCGCCGGGATCGGTGAACGTCGACATGCCGACGTTGAAGAAGTCAATCGTCAGTTCCTGGTCGTCACGGGTGAAATACAGACGCTTCGGGCTTCCTGTCGTGCCTGACGTCTCCAGGGTGACGACGCGGTTGATTTGATCCTGCGACACACACAGTAACTGCATAGGTTCCTGGCGAATGTCGTCGGCTGAAGAAAAGGGAAACGCTGTCAGATCATCGAGAGAGCGTGGTTCGACCGGGGCATTCTGCAGGTGGCGTCGATACCAACGGCTTTTATCACGTGCGATCGTCACCGTCTCACGCAGCCTCGCCAATTGCCATGCTTGCAATGCATCGCGTTGTAGAAGCCGCTCCGGTCCGCCAATTCTGGCCGCGATCCATGGATCAAGTGGGATTCGTTTCATTTTCGCATTTCACGACAAGTCGTCTGCTACTGCATGGGCTCGATAGAGCGACCTACCTGACTGGTCGGTCAGGTTATAGGCACAAAAGGGAATGATCCGACCATCGGGGCTGACTATGTGTATGCAGCAATCGCGCAAGCGCTCCAGGTCGAGGTTCCAGGCATCTTGAAATGCCATGCCGGAAATGCAGAACGTATGCGTCCTGGTGCGCGCCAAAAAGACATCCCATTCGCCGAATGCGGTCGAACCAATGTCGTCGACAGACACGATGTTTTTGTCTGCCGTCCAATACTGCGCCACGAACTGGCGTGTCTTGGCAGCGCCGATAGCTGCAGGTTGCGGGGCGCAGCAACTGGTCTGTTGTTGCTGCTGAATCCATGGGTGTAGCGCCCCATCGGGCATGACGACGAAATTGCCGTGCAGCGAACACAGCGCATTCTCGCATCCTGACGTAGTGAAGTTGCTGGCCTTAATCTTGCCGCACGTCTGTGCTTCGATGGCGCGCATCACCTCGGGGATCGTGATCCGATCCGCATCCAGCGGGGCTTGCGGAAAACGCCCAAAGTAACTCACCGGTTGGAAATGCACCCCGCGCACTGTCGGAAACAGCGACACTGCATAATCGATCAACGCGCCGATGTTGGATATATTGACTCCCGGAATGAGCACAGGCACAAGCACCACACCAAGGTTGTTGTCGGCACAATGACCGATGGCTGCTCGTTTGCGTTCCAGAAGCCACTTGGATGGTTGTTTCACACCGCGTATCTTTTCCAAGATGTCATCGCGCGTGCCATCAAACTGCAGGAACACGGATGACAAACCGGCTTCCTTCAGGCGTTTCACGTAGCCTGCGTCACGTCCCAACCGCAAACCGTTGGTGTTAATCTGGATAAACTGAAAACCGAGTGATCGACCGATTGCAATGATCTCGGGCAGATCATCGCGAAGGGTTGGTTCACCGCCAGACAGTTGAATGTTGTACGGGCCACCTGCATCCAGCAACCGACGATACCAGTCTTCAATTGTTCTTAGCGATGGATCAGCCGTGGTTACTTCGCCCGCGCCGGCATAGCAATAGCGGCAGCGCATGTCGCAGCGTTGTGTCACTTCCAGCAACGCGGTACAAGTCTGCTGACGATGTTCTGCACACAACCCACAGTCGAATGGACAGCCCTTGTCTATTGGCGTCGATGGATTGGCAGGATGCGAGGGCAGCTTGGGACGACTCCAATCCGTGTAACGTGGCTGGCCGCGCCACAGAATCGTTCGAAACTCGCCGTGCTCCGGACACGTCTTGTGCAGGTAAACATCCTCATCCTGCAGCACGCGGGCAGCCGGCAACCGCGCCAGGCAGATCGGACAGACGCTCTCTGTCATCGAAATAAGTTGCGATGGTTCAGCGACCAAATGACTTCCAATGATATCAGTCATCAGATTCATCGATGACGCCTGCCAGGTCGATGCCATTCTCGACCAGGAGTTCTTTCACTTTCTGAAATGTCCCCGCGACCATGCGCGGGCAGCGCGACGCGATGTTCTGCGCATGGCCGGTGGTGATATCTTCACATCGGATACTGTAGCTGGATGCCGTGCCGTACTCTTGTCCATAACCATTCTTGAACCACTCGACAAGGTCGATGATCATTGGATTGATGCTTTGGTGCTCCTCATCAGACGGCCTGCCTTTTCCTGTATATAAGGCAAGTAAACACGCGCCGCCAGTCAAGGCGCCACACGTCTCACCACTAAACCCAAGGCCGCCAGCCAGTCCGTGCATGGCGCGGATCAAATCCGGATTTTCCTTTCCCTGTAACTCAAGCCCCATGATCATCAGTATCTGGCTGCAATAATAGCCCTGCTGCTTCAATTCCATCATCCGAGCCAGCGTAGTATCTTCCATGGTTCCTCCATAGATTCTTTCACAATTTGCGTGCGATCAACAGGAAATAGCCAGGCTTTGACTGTGCAATGACACTCTGAACCACGGGCGTATCATGACGCGCTGACATGGTGCGGCACCAGAAATTACCGACCGAACCGTAAGTCCAAGTCAACTGCGCCGTGAATACCCTGAGCGCCTGCGTATGGTCTTCCCACAATGTGACTTTGAAACCATGCGCTTGCACCAGCGTCATCACCTCATCTTGCAGCATGGCTCCGCGCAGACACGAATCGATGTTGAGACAGCGCAGATCTGCAACACCGTTTGGATTGCGGGCATAGACATCGGTGATCACGAGGTAGCCACCCTGGCTCAATACGCGATGAAATTCTTCCATTGCCTGATCCGGGTGGTCCATCACTGACAGGCTGCATTCGGTCATGATGGCGTCAAAGCTGCTGGATGCGAAGGGCAAAACCTCACCTGGCGATTGCGCTAAAGACAATGATTCATTCCGGCAATGCGCATCCGACAACAGCAACGGAGATGGATCAATGCCCACGGCAACGAATCGATTCTGTTGCATCAGGTATTCGACCGAAGCTCCCGGCCCACACCCCACGTCCAAAACACGCGCGCCAAAGGGTAAGTCGCAGAACTTGAGTGCATGCTCAGTTAACGTCAGTCCGCCAGGGCGAATCGTGTTCCCTGCCACAGCACGTAACGGTTGCTGCTCATATATACGGATACGCGATATCTCTTGCGCTATCACTTACTTATCTTCGAGTTGCTTTTCTACATCAACCATCTTACCCAGTGCCAGGTCTTCGGGAACAAAGACAAGCCCGCACTTTGGGCACTTGAGCAAATCGACGGGAAAAGCATTACCAAGATAGCCAACATCGACCTTGGAAACTTCCAGTGGCAAGTCGCAATTGGCGCACACCCAGGGCGAGGATTCGGCGGCAGGTTGTTGCGTCATTGCGCTAACTGACTCCCCGGCACTTCCATGCGATGGCTATACACGTTATAGATGATGTATCCACCATCCTGCTGAAGGTACTCCACCCAGTAAGTGACACTGGTCGGCTTGAAATAGGCCAGATAGTGATCTGTATTACGGTTAAGCAACCGGCGTCTCGTGCGCTCAGCGTATTCGATAACGCGCTGGATATCCTCGGTCAAGACAAGACGCTGCTCCAGCCTCTCGCGCACATCATCTGTCATGATCAACCGGATCGACTCAAAAGCCTGTAACACGTCCATGTCTTCTCCCCAGATCGTTGTTTGAAGTTTCCGTTTCAACCGCGCCCGATTTTCGCGACGCTGTGAAAAGCCGGGGCCGTGCCGAACAGCCGACACTCCCAAAGCGTCGGCATTGTAGATCAGATCAAGGATATGGAGCGACGGTTTGCCTTGGCCAGCAAAGAAATCACGGCACATAGCGCAATACGTCACGTAATCATTCGGGCTCTCGGAGATGCGGCGCCGGACCACTTTTTGTGCCAATTCGCGATTAGACAGCCACTGCAGCCCGCCGTAGCTGCAACATTCAGTGCGTTCCCGACTCAACGCCAACTCTTCGATCTGGTAGCCCAACCGTTGCACAACACGGCGCACACTGTCCTGGATAGGCGCGTCATAGCGCGTGGTGCACGGGTCGTGAATGGAGATAGTACGGTTGGAAGCTAACGAACGCTTGATGTCCGGAAGCCCGTAATGGTCGTAGACCTCCCAAAGCGAGACGATCTCGACGCCCGGCATGTGATTCTTAAACACCTGATAGCAGGTTGAACACGGCAACACGACTTTGGGATTGCCCATCGCCTGAAGCTTTGTGCGCCACGCGACCAAAGTGCTGTCAAACAAATCGACGCGACCAGCCCAGTTCGCCGGTGCGCCGCAACATCCAAGCATCAGGCCCACACTACTCTCAGGCAGCCGCTCAGTCAAGTAGGCATACGCCAATTCGACCTGATCCGGCGACGAGGCGCTGAGTTGGCAGCCGGGGAACAACACGTAGTCACTAGCTTGTGCACCTGGCGGATTGCGCGCCATATTGAAATGGTCGCTGTTATTGAAATGCAATTCCTGCAATGCAAAGTCGAACGCCGATGCCGGCATACGGTTCTGCTCCACCATTAACCGGCGCGCATCAAGGTTCACTGCGCCCATATCAAGGTGCTCCGGGCAAATTTCACCGCATAAGCCACACAGGCTGCACGAATTGACAAAAGTATTGGCATGCCGAGTGCCTTTCACAATCGACAGGTTGTTGTAAATCTCGCGCAGATACCGCTTGGGGTAACGCTCATACTGCTTCAAGTACTCGCAGGTCTTGACGCACTCCATGCACTCGCATTGCACGCAGCGCTTGGCCTCCTGAATGGCTTCAATCCGTTCGTAGCCCTGCACTTGATCAGTCGGTTCAATCACTAGGCACGGTTCAACCGCATGCATAGTGGTATACAGGCACGACTGATACGATCCCTCATTGGCGCGCGATGCTGTCAGCGACACTTTTTGAAGATAGCGATCGATGGAAATGGCAGCGCGCCTACCCTCCGAGATGGACGTCACCGAAGAGTGCATTTCAGGGCCCCAGCGCAACCCTCCACCGGCAAACACCCCTTCCATACTGGTGGCAAACGTCACTTCATCAACTTTGATATAACCAAATTCGTCGAGGTCTAGATCGTATCTTTCAGGTGTATGAGCGCCGATGGCAACATACACAGCGTCGAATTCATTTCGCAGATCATGCAGTTCCTGCTTGATCGACG
>CAIQQO010000013.1 GCA_903873965.1 uncultured bacterium | reverse complement strand
TTATCGCACCCGTTAGCACGCCGCCTGTATCCACAGACCACGATTGGGCAGTGGTTCCGCCCACGGCGCTATTTTGGGGTTCCAACACCACATTCCAATATTGGTTAGCCAGCAAGGCTACGGTATCCCAAGGCACTGAACTCGCCCAAGTAGAGGAGCCGATATGACCAATCACAACTTTAGGTGCCATGATTGTAATCGCGCCGGGAGTAGAACCTTGATTGCTTGTCCAGATGTTTTGCCCAGTGACTCGATCTGTCATATAATACTGTGACATCGAAATCGCAGAAGACATGACCGTAGAATCGCAAGTCAATTTTGCATCAGTAAGCACATTGGTAAATGAACTGGAAGGTGCCGGACGTGGCGAAGTCTGCCAATTGGCAAGCGTCCATAAACTTGTGGTCAATCTAGTAGAATTTCCTTCTGGCCGCACTCTTGTCTGGATAACGTAAGAATCTCCTTCTACCAATGTCTCGGATGTTCCGCTGCCTGATGTGATGGCTGTCCCATTAGCTGTGAGTTCATGCACGATTCCGCCGTATAAATAGACTCGGTAACCAGTAGGCCAACTAGTATGCCCATCATATACTGTGGTAAACTTGGGCCAGATGATAAAGAAACCTGCTGCACTATATTTGAACTGCGCAGTGATCGTTTGGTCAAGAGTCGCTTCGCCTATGGGCCTGTAGATATGCATCAAACGATGTTGGCCATAGATAGTCTGCCTCACGTTCCCGCTCGCCACTTCAAAACCCGTACCAAAAGAAGCCCACCCATCAAACAAGACGCTACCACTTGCAACGGCGGCAGTGGCTTGGTCTGCCATTGTCGAGAAGTTCGTGAACTTCGCCAGGACGGGTTGAGTGGAGCTGACACCAGTCGTGAACGAACCTGATGCCACGCGCCGTTTGCTTGCCGATATGATGTGGAGTAGCCGCATAGGTCAGATGAAGTCCCACACGTCGGTGGCGTTGGTCCTGCGAATCGAGAAAGTCCCCCCAGCAGCAACGCTCGCGCTGCCATTGTCATTGATCGTCACTCCAGCCGCGGGCGTGAGCGTCACCACCCCAGCCCCGGTATGTCTCCGGAACATCACAATCGCCCCGACTGGCCAGCCAACCGAGGCTTGCGCAGGAACAGTGATGGAAATGGCTCCGGTGTTCGTGCATCGAATGTACTTGTCCACGTCAGTTAAGGGAAGCGTCCTCGCTGTGGTGGCCTCGGTGCTTTCATTGTTATCTCCCCAGAGACCCGATGCAACGGACCGCTGACGCAACGCCACCAACACGTTCGGTGCCGCAGCCACCCCGCTCGTCGTGCTCGCCGAGGTGCAGCCCGCGTTCGTCACAGATCCCAAGGCCAGCACAATGTTCAGCGTGGCGTCATTCGCCACTCCAGGGGCCAACGTCGTCAGCGTTATCACAGCGTCGCTCGGATGGCCGATAGCAAAAAAGCCAGCCAGCTCAGCACTCGCATTCAACTGCTGGAAAATCTTGTCCGTCCACTGCGCCTGCGTCATCCCAGCCACCAACTCCACGGCGAATACCTTCGCCGGACTGAACAACGCACTCGTCACCGTCACACTCACCACCCCACCAACCCCAATCGGAGTCGATCCAGACGCCGTGAGCGTCCTCACCTGACACGTCCCAGCCACCACCGTCGATCCCCCCATCCGCACCCGCATCTTGCACGGTGCCAAATCGAAGTTCGCCTCGCCTCCTGCACTCAACACAACCGCC
>CAIQQO010000012.1 GCA_903873965.1 uncultured bacterium | reverse complement strand
TTGAGATTGTCCAGTGACGCAGCCGCTGATGCGCCAATCTTGACTTCACCTTCAGTGGGTGTTAGTGACGATTTGAATGTGTACACCTTTGTGTCAATGGTCACAGTATCGTTGTTTGATACGTTTGTACCATTTGACGTTAATGTGGCACTGGCAGCAGCTACTGCACTTGCCGTGCCTGCCACCTTGATCTGTTTACCTTGTGTCGAGCCGCTCAGGAATTGTTTTGTGAATGTCGCAGCCATAAATCCTCCTTACATAAATACTTGAATCATTATGATGTCGGCTGGCTTTGCGGCAATCCATCCATCTGCCAGTTTGCCAGTTCCATCGGCCTTGGGGATTGCATTTGCAGTAGGAGTAGCTGTTGCTACTTCATCGCCACCGCCGTTCTCGTGTGAAGAAGCGTGCGATGTTGGTGTGCGTGAATCGGTTAATCGGCTATCGCCCGTATCAACCGCTCCTATATCTGATGCTGATAAAACATCAGTCCCGCCTGTGGCATGGCTTGTTTTGTGGTCTGGAATGTCGTCTGCTGTGAGCGACCTGAATGTTGGTGCTGCATCTGCGCCAGTCGCTGGGCCAGCAAGCAGCGTGTTTGCCACTTGAGTGTCAAGGCTTAATATGCCAGAGGATATACCCATGAGAATATCTGCTGTCGCATCAAGCGTTATTTCTGTACCACCTCCACCAGTAGTTAATAGATCTGTAACCAATCCATAGCTATCAATAATTTCCAGCGTGTTGTAGTAACTATCTGGTTCATATGCAGAAGTTGGTACGTCAAAATCAGTTGTCCAAGCTGCTTCTCCTTTTCTAATCTGGAGTTCATCAATATAACCGTAATATAGCCACGAAGGGTCTTGCGTTCTAACTCGACCAATGGCAAGCTCTCCTGCACCATTAGGTCTATTTAGAGTGATATTTCCTGAAGCAGGAGCGTCACCCGCCACTCCATTGATGTAGAAATTAAGATCAGTTTCGCCTGTTCCCTTTCTCACTAAGGCAACGTGAGTCCACGTATTGAGGGGTACAGTTAATGATCCAGAAGTAACGAGGTCAGTTCCACCTCCACCGTTATTTGCAAAACGAATGTAGTCATCATCTAGACAATAGATAGTCCAACCTTCGTTGTAAATATCTATACTTGTACTTAATATCCCGAAGTAATGGAACAACGAATTATCAGTTCTATACATCCAGAAATCTATGGTGAAGTCACCTAGTCCAAAGTCCCATCCACCAGAAGAATCAACAATGGCATAACTTGAACCATCAAAGTAAGCTGATTTTCCTCCAAAGTATGCTTGGGTATCACTTGCCACGACTCCTGCATAATTAACTACGTTCTGAAGTGACGAGTCATCCACAATATCGGTATCAAAGTGCATCAGCAACTTTTGATTTCCAACGCCAACAGTCTTTATAATTAAGGTTGACATTAGAGTATTAGGAGCAGGTGTATCCGACTGGGAATTCAGAAGAATCCTATCTTTATTTATGTTGAGTGCGTTGATTGATCCATCAATATCTATACTGGCAAGTTTCGTACTTGTGTGATCATCCCATTCCGTTAGACTAGCTGTTTGCCCAGTGAATGCCAGGATTCTCTCAGTAACAATATCTGATTGACTGGCTACTCTTAGCTGTCCAGTGAAAGGATAGCCATCATCATTTCCAACAGATAGTGGTGAGGCAACAGTAACAGCACCATTATGAGTATCAGGAATATTAGTCCAGTAAAGCGTAGTGACATCAATTGTTAATCCACTTCCACTTGCACCTGTAGTTTCATAAATACCAAGCGAATACCCGTATCCAGTAGCATTGAAGTCAGATACATAGAGAGGGATTCCATCTCCATCTGTTTCTACTCCTACCCTAGCGAGTCCATCTCCACCAACTAGAAATACTTCTACATAAGCATTTGGTTCGTATCCACTTCCTGCAACGGCAATTTCTCCCCAACTAGCTCCTGTAAATGACCGTGCTTTAGCCCCACCTGTTAAGTAGATATTCTTTCCATTCCCACCTTCAGGCTCGTAACCAGCACCACCTTGTATTTGAAGTGCTAGTGAAGCATATCCTCTCGTAATCTGGACTTGGTTAATGGCATAGTTACTGAGTACCCCTGTAGCGGGATCATAGGTTAAGTTGGTATCACCACCAAAAGTACCACCATAATTGAATTGAATTGACCCTTCAACACCAGCAGCAGCGCCACCAGAAGTAGGATCAACCCATGCGGCATCACCATCGGTATCAGACGCCTTAGCCAGGACCTGACCAGTCGTGCCGCCGTCAGGAATCCCCGCACCGTCGGTTATATTCGGGAAGAATCCGTTCCCATCTTTATCTATATAGGAAAGTACGGTGCCATCTCCAGCCTGCCACTCCGACAGATTGACGGTCTGATCGCCCCAGTAGCTAATGGTTGTCGTTTGACCAATGGAGTATCCAGTTGTCAGCGGGAATGTGATTGTGATGCCTTCCGCAATGTCCTGAACAGCGCCCGTTATCTCTATATCGCCACTCCAGGTTCCGCCATCCTTGTTCCACCTGAAAGAATCCGGCGTTCCGTTTGCGCTGATCTCAACGACGTAATAACCAACACCAGTTCCGGTGTACAGCGAGTTAATTGTTACTCCGATAAGATCACTTGAGTCGTTTCCCCATGTAAACGAATACCCGCTCATGGCTCTTATGATTTGCTGCGTTTCATCATATCTGCCATACACATACTGCCGACCGTAGGTCTCTGTTCCCGCATCGGGAGAATGCGTATCTCTCATTAAGTCATTGGTGATCCGATGAATGAGCAATCCGCCGCGATCCTGGGCTTCGTAGATTGGTCCACCATACGAAGTGCCTATTAATGTTGCACCAGAGAACTTCAGCGAACCCTGTATTCCGTTGGAATCCATAGATTGGAATACAGTGTCATAGCCTATTCTCCCGATTCTCCACCCTACAGAGTTGTAAGAATCGTAAAAGGTAGCTAAAGGACTCGCATTGAAGGCATTGAAATTAACTGCACCAGTGGAACCAAGGGCAACACTTAGTCCAACTCCTGTGGCAGCACTACTACCGATGCCTACCTCCCCGGTATGGAGTTGTTCCAGCATGATATTGCCGGCGTAGTCCTTTACCTGTATCGGGCGTTCCGTACCTGTTTCTGAGAGTTTGATGTTGAGATGCGTATCAAATACTTCAACGGGAACTGCCTCAAAATCCCCCGCAACACCGGAAATCCACGAGTCAACTACTGTTCCATCAAACAGTAATTCGGAAGCTCCAACAACATCTATGTAATGATTCCAGGTACTGTTATACCAGTCAGGAGTCACTGCAAGATAGGCGTACCATGCACCAGAGAAGAATACCCTGAACCCATCATAGTAGGCGACATCATCCCAGTCGAAAAGCACGTTGAATGGATGACTCGACACAGCATCCACATAATCTGCAATATTCTGCAGATATGCAGGCGTCAAGTAAGTCACCGCATCAATAACTTTGAATGCGTATACACGGATGCCGATTTGTGGCTCATCGTCATACATGTTCATGCCGCCGGCTTCTGTGTCTATAGGCGTGGCAGTCAGACCAGCTAGTCCAGCTGCAGTCCATGCCTGATCACTGGTTAGGAATAGTCCGCCAAGATCATTTGTTCCCCACTTAAGGTTTCTATCACCGCCAAAAGCACCTGCTTTGTTGAATTGGACAGACTTATATGGGGCTTCGGGCATTCCATCTCCGCCCGGGAGATCAGTCCATGTGGCATCGCCATCAGTGCCTGACGCCTTTGCCAGAACCTGACCAGTTGTACCGCCATCGGGAACTCCCGTCCCGGTTGCCGGATCAGCCCATGTGGCATCGCCATCGGTATCAGACGCCTTTGCCAGAACCTGGCCTGTTGTGCCGCCATCGGGAACTCCCGTCCCGGCTGCCGGATCAGCCCATGTGGCATCTCCATCGGTGTCAGACGCCTTTTCGAGAACCTGGCCTGTCGTGCCGCCATCGGGTAACCCGGCAACTGACGGTCGTTCAGCCAGAATGTCCCACACCATGCTTGAATGCGCACCGATCCCCGGCTCCGTATCGGATGCAGACGTATGGCTGTCCTTGCAGATATAGGACGATCCCACTGCCGAACCGGAAGCGCCGCCCACGACATCATGCCCGTTTACCGAATCGCCGTTATAGGCAGTCGCATTCACCCACGTTCCTTTCCACTCCCAGCCAGGTCCCTGAACCCCGATCGGCCCGGTTAGGCCAGCCGGCCCGGGCGGCCCAGCGGCTGCGATTTCGATCCAGTCGGTATTGGCCGCGTTTCTAACTTTGATAACAGGTGTCATTTTTTGTCTCGCTTTAGGGATTCAACCAGATCATTCCAGAAACCGGGGAAGCTGGCTCTGTGTCGCTGATCACGACCGCCGCAGGCGTTCCAGTAATCGTTTCCCAGTCCTGCGTATGCGCAGCCACTACATCGCGCACTGTCGGAGGATAATTTGCCGTTGAGTATTCGGTTCGCAGGATCGAATTGTTGCCACTGCCAACGTGATACAGATCGTAGGGGGTGCCATCGCAAGCTGTCAGGATCGAGCAACCGTTGATTTCGATGTCTGAATCCGAACTGTAAACACCCCATGTGTCGAACGCACCGGTGTTATTCAGTCGCACGATTGCATCGTTCAGGACGACCCGTTGACCGGCGCAAGCGTTGACTTGCAGGCCAATGCTGCCTGTCGAATCCCCTACCGTGATTTTCTTGATGTTGAGGACGACTTCGGCCGCGACGGTATCCACGAAAACAGCAACTGGCGCGCCGTCACTCTCTGTCCCAACACTTTCTACTGCGTAGACCGAAGCAGTGATTGGATTCCATGTGCCTGTAATCACCAGTTGCCGCAGAGTCACCGTTCCCGTGACCAGTTCCGCCAGATTCAGCCCGTCGCTCAATGTGACCAAGTCGTACACGCCAGGGCCAAGGATCAGGGTAAAGCCGATTTCGCGATTGGCAAACGCTTCAGCCAGCGTGTCGTACTGATAATATGTTCCCCATCCCTGGAGTGTGTATTTAAGCGGGTCTATCGTGTGATACTGGGTGCCTGAGATCGTGCTCCAATCCTGCGTATGAACCGGCACGATGTCGCGCACGATGACATTTCCGGATGCGGTATGGCAGATGGTCATCCACACAGTCAACGCCCCCGAACCACTCTGATACAGGTCTTCCGTCACCGTCGAGGACTGCTGAATATCGCAATTATTGGCGCTGACAGTCGAATCTACTACGGCGATCCCGCGCGCAGTCGCAGCCCACTCGAAATTGATAGCCTTGATCAGCGTTCCGTTGATCGTTACATCAGCGCAACTGGTTACGTTGATCCCCTCAGAAACATCTACCGTGTCGCCGCCCACCGTGATCTGTCGGATATTCAGAACGACCTTGCCTGTGCAATCGGTCACATTGACGCCTGTTTGCGGCCAGACAGCCTCCGACACGAACCTGTCTACTGCAAACAGATCAACTGTTACCAGCATCGTCGCATTCAGTACATCAAGATGTGCCAGCGTCACAGTCCCTTCGACCAGTTCGGCCACACTGACGTCGTCCGGCAATGTGAGTGAGCCATACTTTCCCGGCCCGAGCACGATCAAGTCGCCTGCGACAGCCGCGTCTACTGCGTCTTCCATCGACGCATACTGAGTGCTTCCGCCAGAGTTGACGATATATGCCAGTTGTAAGTTCACCTCTGCGGGTTCCGAATGGACGTGTCCGACTGCTGAAGCGCCTATATCAGCCGGCGCCAACTCGTCGCTGCTGCCCGTGGCGTGAGTTGCGTGATGCGAAGTCGAGGCCGCTCCGATCGCCGCAGGGGTAAGGACATCGCTGCTGCCAACGGCGTGGGTCGCGTGATGCGAAGTCGTAGCCGCTCCGATCGCTGCGGCGGTCAGCGCATCTCCGGTGCCGGTCGCATGTGCCGCAGCATGAGCCGCCGGCGCAAATGTACTCGGCTTTCCGGTTATCTCATCCCATGCCGGTGGACTCACCCCGCCTGGATCTGTGCGTGCAATCTCGACCGAAAGATACGATCCCGCAATCACTGACCCATACTGAATGACCTCAATCTGCAGGTATTCGCCGCTCGACCATGTCGCATGATCAATCGATGTGGTCGATCCATACTGACCGCTGATGGCGATTTCCGGCCTGTGCGCGGTGCTTGTGAAGATCGATGTGCCGTTCTTCAACACGTCAATGACTACTTTCTGGCCGGTTGGCGCCACACCGAGGCTGATCGCTACTTCGTGTATGGTCAAATCTGTGCCGGATACGTTGTATATCCGGGTGGGGACAAGCCCTGCCGTACTGATCGAGCCGGTCACTGTAAATATGGTGTCTTCATAGCCAGTCGGTGGATGCGCGGCCAGCGCGATCTTGTCGGCTGCGCTCATGAATCCATCCGATGATATTGTCGCCAGTGGGTGGGTATGATCACCTGCGGCCGCCTGAGTCGCGCCGGTTCCCAGTGTGCGCAATGTGCCTGTCTCACCGAATCCATCCACCGCGCTCAAGATAGTCACGTTTTCGCGAATGAGGATGCGCGCGATGTAATCCGGTTCAGCACTGCCGCGCGTCATTGTGACATCATATGTACAGCCACGCACTGAGACAGTCGGATTGTCGCCAAGACCATCCCAGGTCAGAATCGACCAGAGCGCGCAGCCTTCGATATTTGCACCATCAATGAGGATCGTCCCGTCCCAGCATTGCACACCGATCTGGGTATATCCGGCGTCACCACCGATGAAGTTTGCAATCACATGCAGCTCGCCGGTCATCTGTTCGATGGCGACAACACTCTCGTCTGCCGACTTGTCGCAGTAGATATTCCGGGCAACGATGGTGCAGCCGTTTAATCCTGTGCCAGCGTGATTACTCCATATGCACGGCTGCGAACCGACGCCCCACTCGCCATAAACCAGTGAGTTATGGATCGTGTCAACGGTCAACTGGCAATTGTTAGCAGTAATGACACCATCTATTGATACTGTTCCCGGCGATGCCTCCGAGACGTTTACGCCTTCCTTCATCACAAGTTGTTCGGCGTATTCCCCGCTCGGAATCATGACCTTTTCTCCGCTGGATGCGCCGTTGATCGCCAATTGAATCGTCGCATACAGGGTTTGTGTGCCGTCCGCATGGACGACATACGGCGTCACCGGAACGATACCAATATCCATCGCGGACTTGAGCGCCAGTAGTGTTACATCCGCCGGAGTAGCGAGCGTTCCCAGTAGATTGGCGCGTACCGTCCCGGCAGGCGCCTGATATGATGTTATCTCGGAGAAATCGAGCGCCGTCGTTCCAACCGTTACCGTTTCAGTGGTCGTGAGATGGAACGTCTTGCCACCGTTGACACTCCCGAATTGCACATAAACGAACGCACCAGTCGCGATCTCGGACGGGCTGTCGAAGTCCGTTACGCGCGTCAGGACGAAATGAGTGGATATACTGCCAAAGGTACTCACCTGGTAGATTCCATTCTGGGCGTGATCCGTCTGACTCATCACCAGGATTCGCGATCCGGGGCTGAACGGCTTGCCATCAACCGTGTATCCGGCCGAGTTGAATGTCGATGTAAGCGCACCTGACGTTGCAGTCACAGAGATATTCGCCGTCGTTGCGCTCTCGACATCAGAGCGGTGTAAGGTGTCGTTTGCCTTCGAGATTACCTTCGAGACGACTGCCGGATCGAAGCCGCCGATGTCCACCGGCTTGATGTCCAACAGCGCCTTAGCCACGCTATTTGATAACGTTTCAGCTGATCCCACCGTCCCGGCAGCGCGACCGATTAGTACCGGCCCCGTCACCGGTCCGATTCTGCTCAGTGGCACGGATGAACCGGTGGATAGTTCCAGGTCGATCAGGGCAGATAGATCGTGGATCGTTATATCCTGCGGGTCGGCCACATCGCCTGTTACGTTCGCCTTGACCGTAGTTGCCGCCATCTTGGCGAGCTTGGTGTTGGACACCTTGTTCGCCCCGATTAATGTCGAGCCAAAGACGCCGCTGACATCGCCTGCCAGCGCGCTTCCTGACGGGATCGCGCCAATATCAGCCGGCGTGATTGCCAGTGCGATCTTGAACGCATCCAGGCTGACATCACTCGGCGTCATCGTTGCATCCGTTGTATTGCCTTTTACGGTGTGCGCGGCCATCGTCGCCAGTTTGGCGTTGGTGACCTTGTTTGCTCCGACCGTGGGATTCGGGTAGGTTCCACTCATGTCCCCACCGGCGGCGGCGCCAGCAGCCTGAGCGCCGATCATGGCAGGTGTTACGACGTCCGTGCCGCCGATCTGATGGGTTGTTTTGTGCAGGCTTGGCGCAAAGGATGCCGGTTTACCGATGATGCTCGACCACGGCACTGAGCCGACGATGACGCCCCAGCCCGCACCACCGATGGGCTTCGCTTCCAATGCGCGCAACCGCTGCTCGTGGTCACGTATGCCATCCGCTATTTCCAATAATGCTCGTTCTAATCCTACTGCCATGGGTTAACCTACAGTCAGTGTTTCCACATCAATGGTTTCGGCTTTGCCGTTACCCTGTGAGATATGGATACCTGTGATCTTGACTTTTGAATCCAGTCCCTTGTGTTTGGCCTGTACCAGATCGCCCAGAAAGTAATCGCGGCCATATACGAACTTGCGCGTCTGCAGAATGCTGAACGAGAACGTGACACCCGCCTGCTTGCCATCCAGCCCGGCCTTGCCCGCTGCCGTCAGCGCCTCCGGCGTTTCCAGGTTGCGTCCATCAACGAATAGTTCTCGATGGTTTGTCAGGATGTCATACCCTGTTGCGGTTACGATCTGGGTTGTGCGCGCAGCGTCTGCCGTGCCTGATGCCACCACGGCCACCGTTGCCACGCCCTTGCGGTCGTTAATGATCCGGGGTTTGGCGATGTTTTCGCGATCGAGCGTCATCAGGACTGCTGCGGAGCGATCCGTTCCGAGTTGGCCCGGATAGAACCGGAACTGCCACGCTGGCGGAGAACCGGGCGTCCCGGTGTAAACCAAATCGAAGTCGCCGCCGGCTGTTGCGGCGCATTGCTGGATTGTGTCAAGGCAGTTGAGCCAGGGACACAACCAGTCGATCTTGTTGCCGCGCGGTGTGCTGACTCCGCCCGGCGCGGGTATCGCTTCGACAGTCAGCCCGGTCATCAATCCGTTCAACTGCTGGCGCCCGTTCGCGGTCGTTGCCTGATCGGTAAAGTTGTATATGATGACGTTTTTCAAGATGAATTCGCCGAACTGTTGCGTGAACTTAGCCTTGTCCGCCGCATCATCCTGCCAGAATACCCAGCGCCACGACAAGCGCGACATCTCGCCCGGACACTCTGCGCGAAAAAGTGAATAATTGTCCGTCTCGTCCTCGGAATACAGATACATCGAGCGAAACTCCGAGTACCACGGGATATCGAGTGACGGATTCGCACGCATCAAGACGACCGTATCGTCGTCAGCCAACTGGCTTATTACATAATGGTCGCCGCGCAACTGCCATGTCAACAGGCCTGGCTCATTTACCTTTCGAATACAGTCAAAGTAATCGAAGTCAATCACCTCGGCGTACTTCACGCCGGTATTGTGAAAGAAATCGAGCCTGTACTGGGATTGTTTTGGTGGTGCCATCAGGCGTTGCCTACTGCAATCCAGCGACTATTTGTCGTCGCGGAAAGCGTAAACCCATATTGCGTCAAGGTGTTAAATGTTGCATAAATGCCGGACGTGAGTTGGTCGAACGCGACCATTGGCGCTGCTGAAAATGGTTCGCTGAATGTCACACTTGTTCCGTTGAGCAATCCCATCTGGATCTTTTTCGTTACTCCGTCAGTTGCAACAACGATTCCGGTACCGATTTTGCTAAGTGGGATTGAGCCGGCTGATATTTTTGTCGCATCGATGGCGTTCGCTGCGATCTTCGCGCCAGTCACTGCACCCGTGGCTAGTTTCGCCGTTGTTACCGCCCCGTCCGCTATCTTTGCGGTCGCGACGGACCCGGCTACGAGATTGACGCCAGTTACCGCATTGGCGCCCAGTTTGGCAGACGTAACCGCCCCGTCCGCGATTTTGGCCGTCGTTACAGCACTGTCTGCGAGCTTGGCTGTCGTTACAGCGCTCGCAGCAAGTTTTGCCGCAACCACCACGCCATCAGCAATCTTTATACCTGTCACCGCCGCATCGGCTAGTTTCGCCGTTGTTACCGCGAGATCGGCGATCTTGGCCGTCGTGATGCTGAGATCGGCAATTTTGGCAGTGATAATGGCACTCGCCGCCAGTTTCGCGCCTGCAATCGTCCCGGCCTGCAGCTTCGCAGACGTCAGGGCGTTGGAAGCTATCTTCGCGGCTGTTACTGCGCCGTCGGCGATTTTGCTTGTTGTCACCGAGAGTGC
Organism: uncultured bacterium; assembly: GCA_903873965.1. Lineage (GTDB taxonomy): Bacteria > Chloroflexota > Anaerolineae > J036 > Brachytrichaceae > CAIXPS01. Next base: position 1,051 of record CAIQQO010000012.1, on the reverse strand, counting down.
GCCCAGCTTGTTCGTTACGATCGCCCCGGCGGCAACCTTATCGCCGCTGACAGCGCCAGTCACCAGCTTATCGGAGGTGATCGCCCCGGCTGCAATCTTGGCATTCGTCACCGCACCGTCGGCCAGCTTACCGGTCGTCACCGCGCCATCGAGGATTTTCGCCGTCGTCACGGCATCCGCGGCAATCTTTGAACCACCGATTGAACCGGCCGCAACCTTCGTGGTATTGATGGCGTTAGGCGCGAGCTTTGCAGCCGTCACCGCCGCGTCGGCAATCTTGGCTGTTGTGATCGCCGCATCGCCAATCTTCGCCGTCGTCACTGCCCCACTCGCGAGTTTGGCTTCTGAAACGGCGTTATCCATCAGGCTTAGCAGGCCATTGATGTTCTGCAACGTCGCGCCATCGACTACCGGACTGCGTGTGTTGAAGTTGCAGAACGTCCGTTCATCAGTCAGTGTCATCGAGCCGGAGGTTGCAACGACCACCGTTGCCAGCGGAATCTCAAAGAACGACCCAGTCTGCACTAGCCCCGGTGGCGCAAATGCGCCTTCTGTTCCCTTGTTGTAGATCGCGCGCACGGTCTGCACCCCGCTGTCAAGACTGGCACGCAGGATGACACGGTCGTATCGCGAGACCGTCAACGGGCTTGCCACGGCCAATTCAAGCGTCACATCGTTTTCATAGTGGATACCGTTGACCAGTGCCGCGCCGGTTTCTACATAGACTTTTGCTGTACCAGGCGTAACGGCTAATTCGTTGGCATACCCTTTCAGCGGCCCTTCCACCGTCTCGTCCGATATAAACAGGCGGCGAAACAATCCCTGCATGACTTCGGCTGAATATCCGCCGCTCGGCCCGTCGCCTACGCCCGATGTCGTCCAAAACGCTGATATTTCCATTTCTTATGCCCTCTGCTACCTTTTTAGTGCGCACATGTGCGCACCACTAAGTTCTCGCTTCCACCCGAACTGCCTGCTAATTCAGGTCTTACACTCGGTCCACGAGCATTTTTGTCCGACGTAGCCACCACCGGACATTGATTTAACCGTA
>CAIQQO010000011.1 GCA_903873965.1 uncultured bacterium | reverse complement strand
GCTGGAAATACTCCGCGCTGTACACGAAAGCAGCAGGATTTATCTGGACCATCTCGAAATTGCGCAGCCGGTTGCGCCAGTCACTGACTGAAGGATGCCTCATGATTGACGCCACCGAAGTAAAACAACGGACAGGAAATGGTATTGCGGTATGTGTCGAAGGCGACTCCTATGAGGACGACGCAGCCTTTTACCGCCAATGGTTCGAGTCGCAATCTCGTCGGGTGATGTTTTTCCCGGCTGATGGTTGGCGGGAAATCTTTACCCAGCGACTTCAGTTGCTTGATGGCATGATGCCTGCTCAATTGCATGAAGTTGTATCCGGCAAATACATCCTTCAAATGCTGTATTCAACATTTCCCAGGAAACACCGCGGTGTAGGCATCAAGGAATTGAAGGAACGATACATAGATAAATGTGTCGCGGTGCCAGAGGACATAGCCCATCTCGTTGAGCGAATTGAGACGCACGCAACCCGATATAAACCACATTCATAAATGGTTGAACGCGGCTGTGTGTGGTCTGACGAGTATTGCATCCACTAGTTAAATAGCATCTGCATCCCCGCGCATGGCGTCTCCCCCCGCTGTGCGCGGTTTTTTGTTGAATTACCGTGCCCGTATCACCTAACTTTCACAGCAACCCCTAACTACCCCTGCAACCTCATCCATCTCGCCTATGGTGAAATGGATGTTTACAACCACACCTCTGTCTCAACGCGATATTCTCTGGAAAGATTTCCTGCTAGGCAACGGCACTTGCACCATTGGCACAGATGGTTGCCTGTTGACGTGCTTCACCATGTTGTGCCAAAAGATGGATGTCGAGCAGATGAACTGTCTGCGCATCAACAAAGGCGGTTACTACGGCGCAATGGCGTCAACGTTCGACTTGCTTGGCGGGACTACGGCGCTCAAATACATCCCTCATTCATCAGACGGGATGCGGTATACCCGCATTGCGTTTCCCGAAACTGCCAAACTTAAAACTCATCTTGATGCTGGCAATCCAGCCATCATCGAAGTGAACTGGTATCGCCGTTTCCGACCGCTCATCTGGCGCTGGTCATACGCAATGCACTACATTGTGCTGATGCCAAACGGCCAGGTGTACGATCCGTGGCCGACGCCCGGCGAAACCAAATCCGTTTGCGACCTGCTTGAGTACGGCAAAGATGTCGGTGAAGCAGTGGTGCGCGCTATCTACTATGAGGTGATCTCATGACTAAATATGTAGCTGGTGGAGATCAACGCGTCAGAGTCAGAATGTCGCCAAGCCTGAATGCCCCGGTCGTCTTTTGTATTCCAACAGGGCAGATCGTTGACGTGGACATCATCGTTGACGGCTGGGCGAAGGTCAACTTTGGTTTCTCGGGTCCGCAGATGATTCAGGATAACGAGAACAACCTGCCGCCCGGGTTCTATATGTTCGCCGCGCTGCTGACGCCCGTGGCGCCGCCTGTAGTCGTGCCGCCCAAAGTCTATCGCAATGGCCTGGGCATCCATTTCCTTGCGAGTCATGCGCTAGCCCCTGCTGCGCTTAAAGCCGGCTGTCGCGACTACATCTTTATGGACGACTGGGACGGCGCGCGCTGGGCGGCTGATGCGCTCGGCAAGACCAACGCCATCGACGGCAAAGGCACAGTGATGTTTCGTTACTGGTGGAATCACTGGCCGTCCTACGAAGAATGTTGCGCGCGGCTGCACTTAGGCGAAGACAAGCGCATCATCTCGATTGTGACCAATGAATCTGAACATCTTGGTCGCGACGACATGGTGAAAGCAATTCACGATCATGCTGAACTGGACATTCGCGTGGCGACGGAAGCAGCTCGTCTAGGCACTCATGTAGCGGTTGGCACATTTGCTGTTGGCAATCCCGACATTACCAATCCGGCCATCTGCAAGGCGCTCTATGATTACTACGCCCCGTTCTGGAACACGTTTTACGCCAAGACCGGCGTCCGCCCGCTTTGGGACCAACATGAATACTCGCCCGACGAAACGCATATTTACAACACTTGGGAAGGCGCTGTCAATGTGTCCGATCGAAAGATTTATATCTATGAACAGGACTGGCATGAAACCCGCGTGAAGTTCCTGTTTGAACTATGCGGTTTCAATCTTGAAAGCGGAGGCCTGCTGGTGTCCAGCGAAACCGGCATTGATAAAAACGGCAAAGGCGGCTATATCGGCTGCGGCATAGACGGGCAGGGCGCGCTGAAATGGGCAGAGCGCTGGTTTGAGATATGGAAGCGCCCGGTCCACGATGAGTTTGGGCACTATGAACCCATGCCAAAGGAAGCGGCGTGCCTGTATCAAGGAACGGACGCCGCCAATGGCATAGGACATTGGGGCAGCTACTTCGTTGGGAATATGCTTGGCGACCTTTCTCCAGCGTTCAATCATCAAGGGGTGACATTGTGATTAGTCTACCGGCAGAAATCAACTCGCTACTGAATTCCTTG
>CAIQQO010000010.1 GCA_903873965.1 uncultured bacterium | reverse complement strand
GGCTGTTTGGCAATCTTCCAGGCGCAGTCCGTCGCACATGGAATCACACTGGGCATAGGCACGGCGGTTGGGGTAGGCTGCGGCACGCTGGTTATTGTTGGCGCCGCAGTCGGCGGTACAGCAGTTGGCTCGGTTGGTTTCATCGCCAATGCCGGCTTCTCAGCCGTCGGCGTTGGTGGACTTGGCGCGGTGGTCGGGCTCACAGGAACAGCGGTCTGACAGGCTGACAGCAGAAAAGACATCAGGATGAGTAGATAAAAAGTCCGTTTCACAGGTTTCTCCTTATTTGGCAGGTGCCCGATCACCCAATGCATGCACCTGATATATAAACTCGCACTGCATCTATTTAAGCGCGCCACACGGGCAAACTCAAGGCCCTGACTCACACAAAAACTCACACAAACAGCGCCACTTAGCAAACACTTTAAACCAGCTGGTTGGGCATAAAATAGACCTTGTCGGGTTTCAACACAGGGATAGACATGATTTTTACTCCACCTTTCGGCCACTGGATCGCACAACGGCGCAAGACGTTGGACATGACGCAGGCCGACTTGGCGCGGGTTGTGGGCTATTCACTCAGCACCATTCGCAGGATTGAAACGGGCGACCTAAGCCCGTCACGCATGATCGCCGACCAGCTGACCATCGCGCTGGACATCCCACAGGGCACGCGCAGTGACTTCCTGGCGTTTGCACGCGGGCTGGAAACACGCCACCGCATCAGCAACCTGCCTGTTCCCGTCAGCTCGATCCTGGGCCGCCAGGACGACGCCGTCGCCGCGGCAGCAACACTGGTACGCGACGATGTGCGCCTGTTGACACTGACCGGCCCGCCTGGCGTGGGCAAGACGCGCCTGGCTGTCGAAGTCGCGCACAGTCTGGACAGCGATTTCGCCGACGGCGTGTGTTTCGTTGCCCTTGCGCAGCTTGCCAGTGCAGACCTGGTCGAATCGGCCCTGCTGAAAAGCCTGGGAGGACTTTACGTGGTGGGAGAAGCGGTGGTTGACACCCTGGCTCAGCGACTGGTCGACAAGCATCTGTTGCTGGTGTTGGATAACTTCGAGCATCTGCTGCCGGCTGCGTCGTTGGTGGCGGAGTTGCTGGCGCGCACGACCAAGCTCAAGGTTATGGCTACTAGCCGCGCACCGCTCCACATCGGCGGCGAGACCATCTATGATGTGTCACCGCTGCGTGTGCCTGATCTGAGTCACCTACCGCATGCCAGCGAACTATGCTCCTGGCCGGCAGTCGATCTGTTCGTGCGACGCGCACAACAGGTCAAAGCATCGTTTCACTTGACGCAGGCCAATGCATATGCAGTCGCCTGGCTGTGCTGCAGCCTAGATGGGTTGCCACTGGCGATCGAACTGGCGGCAGCGCGCGTCCGCGCATTCACACCGCAGACGATCATGACGCGGCTTGACCATCATCTCGGGTCCAGGTTGCAGTTGCTAAGCGTCGGGATGCAGGACATGCCCCCGCGGCAACAGACGCTATGCGCCACCATCGACTGGAGCTATAACCTGCTGAGTGCCGAAGAGCAGCGCATGTTCCTGCGCCTGGGTGTCTTCGCCGGAGGTTGCACGCTGGAAGCCATACACGCCGTGTGTGACATTCGCGTGGCGCTCGACAGCGGTCCGGTGAGTCTGGAACAGTTCGTGCACGCAGATGGAACTCATCTATCCGAAACAGTCAACCTCATCCAGTCGCTGGTCGATAAGTGCCTGGTGCAGCACGTAGAGGGAGTGGACGGCGAGTCGCGCTACAGCATGCTGGAGACAATCCGCGAGTACGCGCTGCAGCACATGGAGGCGAGTAACGACGCCGTGTCAATCCGGCGGCGGCATGCATGCTATTTCGCGAGCAAATGCCAACTGGACCTGAACTCACCTGACTGGCCTATCGTGTGTACAGGTCATCTCAAAGGATTCGCGCGGGAACGTGACAACCTGTATGCGGCAATGGGATGGTGCAAGGGCTACGTCGATGAGCCCATGCTGCACCTGTGGATCAGCATCATCGTTGGCTGGCTGACCTATACTGGTAATTGGTATATGGGCGTTCAGGGCGATGCCAGGATAATCGAGTCGGAGATTGACTGGTCGCTAGAGCGCAATCCCGGCATTTCCCCTGCACAGAGGTCGATGGTACTGCAAACCCGAGGGCTGCTCCTGCAGCGCCTGGGTGACTACGAGGAGGCGGCACGTATCGAGAGCGAAGGACTGACGCTCAGTCTTTCGGCTGGGACACTGGGCATCGCAGCCAGCGCAGCACATGCGTGCGGTCATAACGCCAACGCGGCCGGTGAACTTGAACTGGCCGAACGCTACTATATGCAGCAAAGGGAACTGGGCGAACGGATAAGCGCTCCGGGCTGGGTATTGAATGGCCTGAGTATGGTAGGCTATCTCGCGCTTGAACGTGGCGACTTAGACCGGGCAGCCGGATTGCTGAAGCAGGCACTGGCACTGGCCCGTTCGCTGGGGATTAGGACAGATATCCTTGGCGGCCAGGCGGTTGTGCTGCAGAATATGGGCTTGCTAGCCTACGAGCAGGGAGATCACAACCAGGCCTACGAACTGGGCTACCAGGCGCTGCTCCTGTTCGAAGAGGAGGGCGAGATGCTACGGCACTTTACCCAGCACCTTAACCTGGGACGGGCGGCCCTGGCGCAGCAAAGCGCCAGCCTGGCAGAACAGCACCTTTTGGAATGCCTGCGCATCGCACGGGAGTATGGTCTGAACCAGTTGACGGCCATGGTATACCTGGCTCAGGTAGCAGCGTTGCAGGGTGACCGTCTACGCTACGCGCGACTGATGGGCGCGGCATCTGGTGCCTGGCTGCCAGACACACGATTATGGAGTCGCCTAGCGATGAGCGAGCAACAGCAATGCCATGCGGCCATGACCGAAGCCAAGGGGCATTTGAGCATGCCGGCATTTGCCGCGGCCTGGGCCGAGGGACAGGCGATGACGATTGAACAGGCAGTGGCGTACACGCTGCAAGAAAGCGAAACCGTTAAGCCACCTATGCAGTAACTTGTTTCAAATGGCCAGTGCTGTCAGTAACAGGCGCTATTTCCGAAAAACACGGTGTTTCCACGCATGGGGTGGACAGCATGAAAACAATCAGCACTGCGAGTAGAGCCAGTAATACGATCACGAGAAGAAATATGAACCGCTGTTGAACCCTACTGCTCATGTTTAGGCTCAACCGTTTACGGCTATGACGACTGTGGTGTACAGGGAATACTCCACTCCAGCCGCAGTCACGGCATGTGTAGGCTCGGACTGGCCTGATGATCGAGGTGAACCGCTCTCGGAAAGTGCGATGGTTGCGGTAAAGAGAATGACCACATTGGGGACATGCCAGTCGATGTCTATGTTGCTGTTCCACTCTATCATTATCGACAAACAGAGTGATTTGTCGAATCAAACAGTTTGTCCAGTAGCGCACAGCCAGGATTGTGCTAAAACAGAAGCTATTGCTTGCACTCCCAGCCCACCGGTACTCAGGTCGTGGGTCGAACTCGGGAGTTCTGTCAACTATTCAAGGACGGTTCTACATGCTTCATGATAAGGAAACAATGACATCGCGCGAGCGGGTGCTGCGGGCGTTCCAACGCGTCCCGGCCGATCGCGTCCCAATCGATTATCTGTACAACCCCGGCATCGACGAGCGGCTTAAGCAGCATTTCGGGCTGGCGCCTGACGACGACGAAGGGCTGCGGCAAGCGCTATGGGTGGATCTACGTGGTATCGGGGCAACCTACCGCGGACCACGTCTGCACCCGGAACAGCCAGGCGTCAGCGTGGATCCACTGTGGGGAATCCACACGCGCTGGATTGAGCACTCGTCCGGCGGCTACATGGATTTCTGTGATTTTCCACTCAGGGACGCCGACGAGGAGCAAGTGGCGCGATGGCCAATGCCAAATCCAGACGACTTCGACTACACCGGTGTAGGCAACGAATGCAAGCGCTACGACCACTACGCGCTATACGTGCACTGCTACGGAGACTTGATCAACGGCAACGGCTTTTTGCGCGGAATGGAGCAAACTCTGATCGACTTGCAGACGGATGAACCGGCCGGGCTTCTGCTGGCCGACCGTCGCTTTGCCGCACAGGCTGCCATCGCCGAGCGCATCCTTGATGCAGCCAAGGGGCGCATCGACATTTTCTGGCTGGGAGAGGACCTGGGTACGCAAAAGTCGCCCATGATCTCGATGCGAGTGTTCAAGAAGCATGTGCGCCCGCGTTATCAAATGCTGGTTGACCTTGCGAAATCCTATGGTGCAAAACCCATGATCCACACCTGCGGCTCATCTAGCTGGGCCTATGAGGAATTCATCGATATGGGCATCGACGCGGTGGACACTCTGCAACCCGAGGCCAAAAACATGTCACCCGAGTACCTGGTTGAGCACTTCGGGGGGCGGCTGTCGTTCCACGGCTGCATCTCAACGGCCGGACCGCTGACCTACGGCACGCCGGCGCAGGTTCGACAGAACGTGCAGGACACACTCGACCTCATGATGCCCACTAGCAGCTTCATGCTGTCACCCACCCACGCCATCCAGGACAACACGCCGACAGAAAATGCCGTCGCGATGTACGACGCGGCGAAAGAGTTGGGGTGGTATGGCGTCACAGGGAAGTAACCTCCGGTGTTCTCGGTCTGCTAAAGTCGATCGGCGCTGTATCGGAGTGTGGAAATGTGACGTTCAGTCTTGATCCCGGCGATGGTCTGTGCGTGGTCGTGCAATGCGACTCACTAAACTGCACGCCTTGATAGTTGCTCGTCAACGGCGACATGCGTGTCATGTTGAAGCACTATCGCGATTTGGAGTGGCATGCTACTGATAACAAGTGATGTCCGACCCGGCATTCAAGAGTGCCACCTTGATCTCACCGAGCTGCATCCCGACAAGCATGATCGCGTCATCTTTAAGGAGCGATGGTCAGATTTCTGTCGCTCCGACAAGACAGACCCGGGTGTGTATATGCTAAACGACAACGACACACTAACATACTTCAGCGAATCACTAATACCGATAGAAACCGATGAAAGACCACCGCTCCTTCTTCTACTCGGTAATCCTGCCTCGCACTCTGTGTCAGCAGGAATGTGTTTTGCCTTTGAGGGAAATCGCCATGAGCAAATGTGCATATCGTGGGCGTCGCACCAACACGATTGATGTTAAGTGGCGCTGTGCACTCTTCGTTAGTTCGTTATGCAACAAGGTTAACAGCGTCGCTCGGATGAGACATCTGCCGGTAATTGCGCTAGATGCTACCCAATCCGATGTACACGCACGACGTACTAAACGTGTAGTCGTGGGAGTTAAGAAACTCAATACGCAGCTCGCACAGGACATGCGGAAGATTGGCGCGACATTCATACACGATGGCTTCGATCTCAACACTCAGTCAGGATGGGTTCTTGTTAGTCTGTCAAGCGAATTTCTCTATATAATCGTTATAGCATCCGTGTCGTTGCAATAGAGTTCATGGAGGATTTTACATATGATCACCCAACAAGATGTCACCATCGTGCGGGATCTGGCCACTCGTGTGGCGGAAATCGCCGCGCTACCAGTACAGGAAGACAAGCGCACGCTGTGGCGCAAGCTGAACGCCCGCCGACCCGAACGGCCTATGGTGATGATCGATCAGGTCTGTTGGAATGAGATGCCCCTTGGCGATGAAATGATCCTGCGTTGCACCGACGCTGAGTGCCGCGGGTACGAGGAGCATCTCCGGCGCATCCTGTATCAGTGGGAACATTTCCCCGTGGACATGGTTGTCGAGCCCTTTGTGTGCATACCCAAAGCGATCCACGGCATCGGATTTGGCGTCAATGTGCACGAAGACACCGCAGTTTCAGACCCCACCAACGATGTTGTCGGACACCGGTACTTGAATCAGTTTGAGACGGACGACGACCTGGACAAGGTTCACAGACCTGTGATTAATCACGACGCCGCCGAGACCGCACGTCGTTTAGCCGTGGCTCATGAATTGTTCGATGGCTTGCTGGACGTCCGGCCGTGGGGCGCGGATCTCAATTTGTCTTTGTGGGACCCCATCGCTACCTGGATGGGCGTGGAAAACGCGTGCTTCGCCCTCGCTGACCGACCGGAGTATATGCATAAGTTGGTTGGCCGCCTGACGGATGGTTACTTATCCATTCTCGATCAGTTGGAGCAGCAAGGTCTATTGTGTCAGCCGCAAAGCCTGATCCACTGCACTGGCGCATGGACTGACGAATTGCCTGCCCCCGGCTACGATCCGGAGCGCCCCCGCACGAAGGACGTATGGATGATGGGCCTGGCGCAAATGTTTTCCACTGTGTCGCCGCGTATGTTCAAGGAGTTCGAGGTGGACTACGCCAGCCGCTTATGTGCGCGATTCGGCCTGGTCTACTACGGCTGCTGCGATCCGCTGGATGGTAAAATGAATGAGGTGCGCCAGCTGCCCAACGTGCGTAAAGTGTCTATGAGCCCTTGGGTGAACGAGGACCGCGGCGCAAGGGAGATTGGCAGCCAATTCGTGTATTCGCGCAAGCCGAGTCCAGCGCTGCTGGCGTGGGATATCTTTAATCCTGGTGAGGTGCGCGATGACCTTGTGGCTACTCGCCAGGCGTGTGAAAAGCACGGTTGTTCGCTGGAGTACATCCTGAAGGACATCAGCACTGTGCGCTATGAGCCACAGCGGTTGTTCAAATGGGCAGAGATTGCCATGCAGGTCGTCGGCGGGTAAGTCAGGTGCCCTTAGCTGGGTACCGAAAAATAGCAGAACTTGACTTAGTTCACCTCTCTGGAATCGAGGGCGCTAGCCATGTTCTGCTATGTTGTTTGATCCCGGTTGTGCGAGCGGTTGCCTTTAAATCCTGTCAATACTTTTGGGATCAACCTCCATGGTAAGGTTAATAAATGATTAGCTATCAAGATGTGCTCGAAACGCTAAAAGAGACCAGTCGAACTTTCTTTATTCCCATTAGTCGTTTACCGCAAGGGTTGCAGGAAGCGGTCGGGGCAGCCTATTTATGCATGCGTGCGATTGATGAGATTGAAGATCACCCACACCTGGATAAACTCAGCAAGATAAAGTACTTGTCATCGATTAGTCAGCTTTTGCAGGCTCAAACATCAGTAGCTACATTCGCACATGACGACTTTGCGGCGCTCATGAAAGAACAGCAGCATGTACTGCCAGCCGTGACGATCCGTATCGGCGAATGGGCATGCCTTGCACCGGAGGTGATCGCACCACGCATCTGGGATGCGACGGCTGCTATGGCTGAGCGTATGGCTCGCTGGGTTGCTGATGACTGGAAAATCCAGACAGAGGCTGATCTTGATCGCTACACATTTGGCGTGGCCGGCGCAGTTGGACTACTGCTCTGTGACCTGTGGGCCTGGTTCGATGGAGTGCAGATGAATCGCACGCACGCTATCCAGTTCGGCCGCGGGCTCCAAGCGGTCAATATTCTGCGTAATCGTGATGAAGACATGGCGCGCAATGTGGATTATTTTCCAACTAGCTGGACACATGCGCGTATGCGGGAATATGCTTTTCACAATCTCACACAAGCCGAGGCGTATACCCACACGCTACCGCCTGGTCCTGTTGCGTACTTTATGAAGATACCGCTTCTGCTGGCCCTCGAAACACTCCAGGCGCTTGCTCGCGGAGAATCAAAACTCAGTCGAAGCACTGTGCTCCAACTCATTCAGGATATTTCTTGAGGCTGAATTGGGCTGATTGATCTTACGCAACGGCAGATCCCTGCCATTCTGGGTGCATATCACTTCTCACGCATCGGCACGATGGTCGATGTCGGCGGGGGACACGCCACCGCAGATCGGCGTTGCAGACCGGTTCAAGGTGGTGGGAGGACGCGCAAGCGACCATGCCGGTTTAACCATTAGTGACACTGACTATCATTGGACAACTGGTTACACGAACTGTCCAACACCCAGTCAAGGACAGAAGACATCAGATAAGCAGGCTCTATGTGACTGGACACGCGAAAGAATGATCACATATTGCAGGAACAATCCTGATTACTCTGATTGCAAATGGCTCCAACAGTGAGAATTGCTCATGCAATTGTGGCCAAGTTAACCAGATAATCGGACATGTCAAATCAGAAAGCGTGAACGCGGCATCTTGCGCCGTATGCGGTCAGTGCCGTTACGCCACTGACGGCCAGATCGAGTTCATCGCATGGACTGTAAGTGACTTGATGAATACAGGTCCGCCGATTGATTGGAGCAATAGAGCCGGTTTTGAATCTTGTGCACGCACGACATTGGTGATGGACACTTTCCCCATATTGCCAAAGGTCTCTACCGACATGCGATCGACAAGAATACGAATCTGCAACATCGCCGATGTGGGCTTAAGCTCCACTTGCGATCCGCAGGAGTCAATCTGCATGTTGCCGACGTCGTATTTCACCGAGTTGCCGCACACGCTGAACACGATCTCGTGACAGCCGGACTGTGACAGATCGAACTCAACCGTGATGTCGAATAATCCGCCCAAAATCTCAGCCAATGGGTTCTCCCCGGGCGTCAGAATCCGGTCATGCAGGACGAATTCCGCGGCATGCAGTTTTTCGATCTCCCTGACCGGATATCGACACATGCGCATACCCTCCGGGAACGTATGAAGTGTCAGATCGCATGGAAACGTGATCTGCTGGTTGAACGGCATATCAGGGTATTCGCCCCCACGCATCCACGCCATCTGAATGCGGCGGCCATCTTCCTCGGGCATACCGTCAAAGGTCATCGACGCATAGAAGTTGTGCCCATAGTCACCCTTCATCTTCTGGCTCTCGCTCTCAAAGCGCTGCCCGTCAAACCGTCCGATCACATAGTCACCGCTGCCATCGACGACAACCCATTTCTCAAGTTCCTTGTTACCGTCCAGGCACAACGGAAACATATCCGGGCATTCGTACATATCTGGTATAACGCTGAGCTGTTCCCAGTTGAGCAAATTGGTTGAGCCAAGGAGCACATAACTATTCTCCGGAGGGCCGTAGAGAATCATGACCCACTTCTTGTCAGGCTCGTACCAAAATACGTTGGGATCACGGTACGAATGAACCAACACAGGGTTCTTCTCATACTTCACCCAGGTGCGTCCCCTGTCCGTGCTGTATGAGATACATTGATTCTCGTTGTCGGTGCTGCTCCAAAAGACCACCATCACGGCTTCATTGCCGGTTCCCAGGCCAGAGGCGTTGGTGTAGTCGATAATCCCGCCACCCGACTGCGTTCCCCCAAACGGTCCACCTTTACCGAAGGCCGGCTCAAGCTCTGTCCAGTGCACAAGGTCGTCACTCACAGCATGTAGCCAGCACGACCACCAGCGCTGCGCGAAGAAATGGTACTCGCCATCGTAATACACAAGTCCATTCACATCGTTTATCCAACCTTCCTCATGTTGTTGAGGATTGAGCTTGTGGTCGTTCCAGTATCGCGCGGTGATATGGTGCTGTGGGCGCAGCGACTCATGCTACAACGCCGCACGTTGCACATTTGCCTTCTCATTGCCATGTATAAGGGTCATGGTTGTGATTGTAGCGCTTGCTCTGGATGTCATGAAGGTATGAATCCAGGATGCATTGGGGGATTCAACGACACAAAACAACACGGGCATAACAATCTCTTGTTATGCCCGTGCCAGTTGAACGCCACCGTCGGTCCGACACCATTTATCTCAGCCTTAACGGCCGGAATTCAACCATTGATTGAAAATGTGCCGGATGATTTCGGAGACTGTACTATTCAAGTTCCTTATACAATCGACGCCTGACGACCGCCAATATACCAATATTCGTGATAATCACGCCCATCGCCACGAACATCGCTTCCCTTCGGAAAAGGTTTTCTCCCAGCTTATCGGACGCCATCTGTTGGGCCTCTTTCGCTGAAGCATCTGCCTTATCCGTGAGTTTGGTCACCTCGGTGAGTTTCGTAGTATGAATCGCAGCGCGGGCGCTGATCAGACTGGTACGCGCTTCTGCCAGGCGACTTTCAGCATCATTCATGATCATGCCCCGACCAATAGCCTCAGCAATCATCACATCGCCCTGTTTGTAGGCCAGATCAGCTACGGTCATGGCACTCTTCAAGGACAATACCTGCTCATAAATCCATGAGTCCTGGTGATGGCAAGTGTCGCAACGCCGGTCATCCGGATTGGCGAATTTCGCTTTATCGACTATGAGATCCAGCGTCTGAATATCGTGGCAGGTGGTGCATACCGGCTCGGTAGAGGCGGTATGAGTGAACATGTTCTCATCCGGCTTAGTGACATCATGGTTCCCATGACAGGTCCAGCATTTGGGAGCCGCTTCCTTCAATTGCGAATGCAAGCTCTGTTCGTAGTAATTCTGTGTAGCGGTGTGACACTTACCGCACACATTGACCACTTCAGCGCTCGTGGGAGGTTTGGCGTCATGTGAGCCGTGACAGGATGCACAGTTGGGTGCGCGCACATCCTGCTTTCCAAGGAGGGCCTCGCCATGCACACTGGACTTGTATACATCAAACTGGTTAGTCGGAATGTTGAACGGCTCCATCATTTTGGCATCCGAGTGGCAACGTGAGCACAAAGCGGGCACATTGAGCGGATAGACATCGGCAGTCGGATCGGATGCCTTTTTGATAGCGTGCGATCCGTGGCAATCAGAACATATCGCCACCTGGGTCACACCTTCTGCCAATTTAGCGCCATGCACACTATCCTTATATTTGCTATATTGGTCAGTGGGCAGGTTGTACTGGCGCATGCGCTCCACATTGGAGTGGCAAGCGCCGCAGATCTCCGGAGTTTTCGTCCGGTCAGGCACGCCGATGAAACCGGCTGCTGCTGACATTGATGTCTTCATCTGATCAAGGGTTGGGTCGCCGCCGTGACAATCCGCACAGCTAACTCCCGCTGCACCATGCACGCTATCCTTCCAGTCTGCAGCAACCTTGGGGTGCTTATCCAGCAGCTCTGCGTGGCAGTCGTAACAAGTGTCTACTTTCGCTTTCGCAGTGGATTTGACGGTCGTAGTCACGACACGGTCAGCCGCAGCGGCAGGCGTAGAAGTTGGAGCCGAAAGAATAGCCTTATCACTGCCCTGGGCAGATACCGTGATAATGCCAATTAATAAAAACAATACGGCCGAAACGATGGATATAGCCAATTTGTGTTTCATAGGTGTCTCCATTCATGGAAAACTGGTATGGATGTACTCCGGATTGATGCCTAGCTGAACTGGCCCCAAATAGTCAGGCCGATGATACCCGCCACAGTTAACAAACCGATAATCACGGCAAACAACCGTTTCCTGGGCTTGAGTTCAGGATTGCGATCAAAGAAAGGCAGCAGCACCAAGAGTGGTATGGCAACAATCGGCGCCAAGACACCGGCTACCCGTGGTACAAATTTGAGTAATTGGTACAAGAACAGGAAATACCATTCTGGTTTCACATGTGCTGGTGTTTGAAGCGCGTTTGCTTTTGCTTCCAGCCCCACAGGCCATAATGACGCCAGAATGATTAAAATCCCCAGAATGACATACCAGGCAATCGCCTCAGAAAGAAGATAATGGGGAAAGAATGGTAAAAGCTTCCCTTCTGGTTCCGGAGTAGCCGAGGCATCTGGTTTAGCACGAGAAACGGGTTTTGTGGGATCTGCTATACCTTGCTGGTGGAACAAGACCAGGTGCACCAACAGCATGGCCGCAAGGGTCATCGGCAACCACAAAGTATGCATCCCAAAGAAACGGCTCAAAGTGGAAGCTGTGATATCGGGCCCGCTGCGCAAAAAGTTAAGGGCGAACTCACCGACAAATGGCATTGCTCCGGCAATCTCAGTACCTACAGTCGTTGCCCAGTACGCGCGCTGATCCCAAGGTAGCAGGTAACCGGTGAAGCCAAATACAAGAGTGACGATGAGCAAAAACATTCCAGCCACCCAGGTGAGTTCCCGAGGCCGTTTGTAGACTCCTTGAAAGAATACCCGCAGCAAGTGGAGCACCACGCTGACAATCATGAGGTTGGCACCCCAGGAGTGAATGCTGCGGATAAGCCAGCCGAAATTGACATTGCTCATGATGAACATAACACTGTCATAAGCTCTGTCGGGTGTAGGTTGGTAATACAGAGCAAGCAGGCTGCCTGTAACCACCTGCACCATGAATAAGAACATGGTGATGCCGCCCAGGTAAAAAGTTTTGGCTTTACGCGGTATCTTGACATGCAATGCCGATTGCACCAATGTACGCACCTGGAAACGTTCGTCCATCCAATCCACTATGCCGTTAAATAATCCACTAGGTTTCTCGGGATTTGTTCTATCCATGTCAAGCCTCCCCGATAAAAATATTATCGCCATCTACGGAAACCGCAATGCTCGCCAAGGGCTTGGGAGGCGGCCCGGAGACTACTACCCCCGTCACAGGATTAAACTGCCCATCGTGACATGGGCAAATAATCATCTTGCGCACGGGGTCATACATGCAGATACAGCCCAAGTGGGTACAAATAGCCGAGAAGGCATGTACGCCATCGTTGGAATTTATGACCATCACCGGCTTACCAGCCACGGGAACTACTTTCCCTTGCCCGATAGGAATATCTTTAGTTGTACCCACCAGCACCCGTCCGCCGTTGCCGGCATTCGCCGAGGGTGGTGGTAGTAGATATCCAAGAATGGGTATGATGGCTCCTGCCACTGTGGATATAAATGAAAAGCCTAGCAGGAACCTGCTAAACCCACGTCGGCTTACCAGCTTTTTATCTGGTCGCGTAGCTGATGTTGTTGATTCCATCTGTTCTCCATATGCATTAGATATACGCACCGTCGACTATAAAACACCTGAATGTACTAGCCGTTTCACTCCGAACGCTGCCCATGTGGCGAACCCTTGTTCCGGAATCCATGCGATCCAAGAACCAAGGAGAGATTTCACCATGACAGCATGGTCGTTACCCTCGACGGCGAAAACCTCGGCACCGCCGGTGTTGAGACTATTCCAATTCGGGTCGCGTGCTCCACTCGTCTGGGCTCGGACAGCAGAAACGAAGAAGAGAAGGAGATGCAAGAAGAGAGAGGTAGCAGCCCATGGCCGTTACCCTCGTATGCCCTGTCACAATCTCAAAAACATCGTTGCGCTGGTCCAAGACGACCTCCATGAAATACAATCCAACCGTAACAGGCCAATACTTTACCACGGCTGCTGAAAAACATGGTGGAAGTGCGACACATATTGCATGCGTTATCGCACCAGCACTTTAGCGCTGAATCAAGGCCTCAATGTCAGCCTTATCAGATTCCAGAGCAAACTGCTTTTCCAGAGTTCAACGATACATCTGCTCGATAATTCAGGCACAGATATCAGTCTACGCGCGATGCAGGACGGTACGCACCCATCCCATCGTAGTAGTTCCCCAGCCACTTATCCAGTGGAACCAACTCACCGCCGAAGTTGCATGTCACGTATTTGTGGTGCAAATAGTGGAAATAGTCGCTATTGACCGGCTTGTTGTTGAGGGTGGGACCTTCGAACCCCAGGTGGCCGGTGGCCGGGGCAATCATCAGGTGTTGCATATGAAAGAAGAAGTGCAGCGGATTGGAAGGGATAATAAAGTGGATCAGCGTGCCACTCAGGTACAGCAGGTGTTCCACCGGGTGCATCGCCACACCAGACCACGGTCCCGGATTGGGATTGAGATGATGAACGCTGTGCACGTATTTGAACAAGGGCTTCCAGTGGATCAGCCGATGAACAAAATAGAAGTGGATGTCGCGGATGAAGGCAATTGCGAAGAACCAGGCTACAAATCCGACTGGGCTTTGCTGGAAACTGAGATACGGAAGCTTGCCATTGGCGGCCAGCCACACGTATAGCACTTCGTACGCCGTCCAGATGGGCAGCCCGAAAAGCAGGCAGCGGGCTACGTTGTCTGGCGTCTGCTTGCCGAACCAGAACTGCCTTTTGGGCTCCTCTTGAAAGCTAGGGTTGTACTTGCGTTCCGCACCGCTGACCCGTATGCGGTAATAGACCAGGTGCAGTCCACCATAGACCACGAGCATGATGAACAGATTACGCAACAGCATCAGCCCGATCCAGCCAAAAGCAAGAGTCTGGCAGGATTCGATTGGCGGCTGGAAGAACACCAGCGTCGCCATGGCGATCAGCAGGACAACGGTGTTAAACGGCCACATCAGCCCCGGAAAACCAAATAGCCACTTCAGAATGGCCAGTGGCCGCCATGGCCATTGAAACAGCGGTGCAAATTTAGCCGGATAGGGGGGAGTCCAGTTCCCGCGCACATCCACTGTGCCATACTCATCGTTGGGATTGACTTCTGCCAATAAACTCATGCCATCACCTCCAGTAAACAACCTCATCGAACCAAATCATCAGGCCCTATATTTTAGCGCCAGAAAGGTCGTAATGTGGATTCTCGCGTCGATGTAGGTGAATCTCGTAAATCGGGATCAATTTGTTCAGCCATGGTCTGAATAAGCTGTCCACGACGTATCCTGATAAGTGGTGCAGGATCTTCCGCGCAGCTGACCCGGGGGTGCTGTTGGGGTACGTGGGATGCTTGTCTGACCAGCCCGTGGCGTCCAGCCTCATGCTTCTGGGTGCGGGCGTGGCGGGACTCTACCTTGTAGGGACTATCCCCGAAGCTCGCCGACAAGGAATCGGCGCACACATGTGCCTGGAAGCGCTGCGGGAAGCGCTCCGCAGAGGATATGGCGTAGGCGTCCTCGAGTCCCACCGAAATGGGCCTGAATGTTTATCGCAAGCTCGCATTCAAGGAAGTCTGCTTAATCCACTTTTACAGTTGGAAGCCCTAAACTCTCACAACAGCCCTTGGCGTATGCTACGAAATACCAGAATATGCCGCAATCTGTTCATTGACGGCATGAAGTCCAGCAACAATATGGGCGGTTGACGCCGCTATATGATGTCACGATCACCCCTGAGTGATCAGCGACTTGTTTCCTTCTCGGGTTCAATGATTACAAATGGATTAAAGCTTATATCGCGATCGTAGGCATCCATGTCTTCATGACGCTTTAGAAAGTTAACCACCCCGTAGGTGAGTGGCGTTACCAGGGCTTCATAAATAGACTTTAATAACCACTGTGTAACGATAGTCGTGATGACTAATTCCGTCGGGAATATGCCAAGGAATGCGACCGTTATGAACACGATGGAATCAAATCCTTGACCAACTAACGTGGAGCCAATCGTGCGCATCCACAGATACTTTCCAGACGTCATAATTTTGAGTTTTGCAAGTACAAACGAGTTGGCAAACTCGCCTACAAGATAGGCACAGAATGACGCAAACAACAACCGGGGGGTGAATCCGAGGATCCTCTCAAATGCTATTTGTGCATCCCATATCGATGCACCAGGCAGTGACTGCGCAGCCCATATGGCCATCACTGCGAGCAGGTTGCATACAAACCCGAGCCAGATTACAGTGCGCGCCCGTCTGAATCCATACACCTCAGTCAGTACATCACCACAAATATAGCTGATTGGGAAAATGATCGTTCCTGCCGGGACAGTTAAGCCCAGCAGCGTAATCGGCTTGACAGCAATGATGTTGGCGATAAGCAGGCATGTGACGAACAATGCAACCACCATAACAAACCAAAACGAATATTGCTGTTTAGAACTCCGGGACATTTGTTACTCCTGCTAACACACGTATAAACCACCGCACGCACACCGAACGTATGCTCTAACACGCGTTATTGTGTAAAACCATCGCCTGGTCAGTGAGTAGAGGGCTATCTTAATTTCTCAGGCATTATCAAGTGCTATGTTGTGTAAGTCAATATGCCGTATCTGGACGTTTTGACTCATTTTCAATCCCACTCGTCGTGATGCGCATGGCAAATACATCAGCCGCGAAGCTGTTATTGGTTATCACACCTTAGATCGGCAAGTACGATAATCAGCGGATTATGGATGATGCCACCTCGAGCCATTCGTCTTGCGAGTTATGTTCAGGTTTGTCGGATGAGGAACATGCTTATCAGAAATACGGATGGGAAGAAAACAACACTTATCTGCCCGGTGCAGCCAGTCAGTTGAAGGTAGTTCGAGATCTGCGACCAAGTGACAGTCGCAAACTGCAGCTTCAGCAATGCCCGAAATGTGGCACGTACTACTTGTATAGAACTGACTATGAGTATCTCGTCAACGGAAGCGAGGATGAAGAACACTTGACGCGTCTGACACTGGAATAGAAGGCTTAACCCGGCCCCAGCCTGCATGTCATGGGCAGGCCCTGGTCAGCATTTTATCTCTCCAGTGTCAAGAGTCGCGCAAAAGCATGATAACCAGCTGATTTGGCCAGGTGAAGGGAGGCAATATTGGCCGCATCAGCACTATATATGGGTACCAACCCTTCCCGCGCCACTTCACACATCCACAACTGAGTGGCCGCTAATGCACAACCCTTGCGTCGAGATGCGGGCAGTGTGTGAATTCCAAGTTCGCACGCCTCGTGCGTGTGACGAGAGCTGTGCGCCACACTCACGAGGCGACCCTCTATGATCACTCCGATGAGCGGCCGTTTTGCCGGCTGAAGGTAGTAGCCAGACTCACCAGGTTCAAACTCCTCGATCAACGGGCGGTCTTCTTCGGACAAGAGTTGTGCGACATGGCGGATAGCCGGCGCATCATCTGGTCGAGAGTCGCGCACACACAGTGCCACCCCGCTATGCACCTCAGGAGATGAAATTGCCACTTCTTTTGTCGCTAGAATACCGTTCGCCCTCTGGCGCAGGTCGACTCGTCCCGATGAGGTTACATTAGGTCGCCATATATGTATGCGTCCTTCAGCCAGATCAGCCACACAGAGTGCCCATGTGGGCTGAGTGCCCTCGAGCGTCAGATCAATCTCATCAAGGCATTGAGAAGAGAACTGCACGCCCCAAGTCGCCTCGACGTGCAATCGCAGCAGACTACGGTCGTTGTGTTCCATCGTGGCCTTAAAACTGTTCCCGGGAATCTATGCAGCTGCATACTCAATGAGGACTGATCCCGGCGCAGTATCGATCATCACTGACAGCTCCTGAAGGTCGGAACCGGGCATCTCCATCGTCTTTTCCTGCCCATACCCTCTGTACATCGTGACACGATATGTGCTATCCGAGATGATATCGCGTAAACGGCAGGCGGCAATGGCGACCGGCGATTGATCGCGGCGAAATGCCAGCAGCAAGCCATCGTTTTCTGCAGGGCGGTGATACTGCATGACACACCACCCACCTGCGTCAGCACCAGATTCCATAAGTGGGTAGTAGTTACCCAGAAAGTACTTCCTAATACGTTTACCTTCGGCAATGCCCTGCCTCAACAGGTCGCGCGGATAATCTGTTGCTCGCACATCTTCCACAAACGATATACCTGCATTGAAACCGCTTCGGAAGTGATACGGCGATGCGCCCATCTGGCCACAGGTGCTGTAAGGTATGTAACGGTTCAGGCCATCGCTCATCAGTTGGTTTTTGATAGCTGCCAGATTGATGGTTGCCGGTTTCAGATCCAGCATGTCACAGGTGTTATCACTGCGCCACAATGGAATGGCCCTTGACATCGTTTCAACGTCAATCCGGCGACCACCACTGGCACAATTGTCAATGAACAAATCCGGGTTGGCCGCCAGGATATCGTCCCACATGAGATAGAACCCTTCGATATAGTGCATCTCAGCCATACCGGCGCGATCGACATTCACGACGTCCATGGAATGCCAGAACGGCAGCGGATCGATGTTGTAGTCAATGCGCAGGCATGACAAACGATATGCCTTTATGGCTGCATTGAGATAATCGGTCATATAACGACGCGCCTCGGGAATACCAAGGTTAAACAGCCCACTCCCATCGCCTGCTGTTGAAAGTACCCACTCCGGGTGTTCGACAGCAATAAAGGTGCCAGGCGCCACACGCTCGGGTTCAAACCACATCACGAAACCGAGTCCGGCCTTTGCGACAGCCTCGCCTATTGCCGCCAGCCCACGCGGAAAGCGATCGCGAGGTTCCACCCTCTCGATTGGCAGGCCATAATTGCCCATGCTATTAGGAAAGCCTACTGGCCCTGTCCAGTACGCATCGAGCCAGAACATCTCGAAACCGAGGCCATCGACGGCAGCCAAATGCGACAGAACGTTCTCTTCGCTGGAGTCATTCAACTCATAAAAAGCGGTACTGAGATGGACTATGGGGGGCTTAACGAGTTGACCTTTAATTCGCGGCATGATGTGGGCAGCCATCGTGCGCCTGAACCTGTTGCAGGCATCATACTGATCACCATTTTGCCAGTGCAACTGCAAAATACGCGGGCTGCGCATACTCTCTCCGGGATGCAACACACTATGCAAGCACTCCAATCCAGCCTGAATACGCACTCGGCCATCGGCGCTCTCAACTGAAGAACACCATTGCCCCGACCAGCCGATAGCAGTGATCAGGCCGGCATGGCCTTGCCCTTCTTTGGAGTTGCCCCATTCCACATTAAACCAGGGGGACACATTGGATGACCGGCCACCGGTTGCGGCGAAATCAATCCGCTCGCCCTCTTTCAGCGTTTGGTCGAAAGGCATCCAGTCATCTGCTGCGCACATTGATCCATTGAGTCGATGCAGCACGGGATGTGCGTCCGAACTCATCGGGAACCATGCATCGACCGCCTTGATCTGTTCTATTACTGGTGTGTCCTGATCTCCATGGTTGGTGAAAAAGATAGTCCAGTCAATGCCCGGTGTGTCGAGATAAGTCTTGCAGACTACCCGAACTTCAAGCTGCGTGCTCGGATCAGTAAGGATGAGCGTGCGGCAGTTGACAGCGTCACTCAGAGTCTCTTCCCGTATTTCGCGGTTCCATCCATGTAGAAACGCTTCTGACCTTTTACCACCGTAGACAAATGAGAAAGGCAGGTCCTGCAAGCTGATCGAGAAAGCCGTTGCAGCCCAGACGCAATTCGACGCAATATAGTCATTCATATTTTTTGACTCATCAATCACTGTCATTTACATGCACATCTTTGCCCAACTCAGGCAGATAACAAGCGCGACTATTCCCGATAGTCGCGCGCCCACATCGTCATACGGCTTGCATCGCCACTCCATAGGCGATCCACTGCCCACGGGCGTGCTGTCGGGCGACCCGCACATTCAAGCCGAATAACAGGAAAAAGCGAGTTTGGGCGCTCAGCTGGCAACCCATGCAACACCAGATGATCCTCGCTCTGGTCGAAGGCGAGTTCCTGACCGGTGGACATCAAAACCGCTTTCTGCACTCGGGTCTCCAAGCCAGCCATATGCATTTCCGCCCGCCCGTCCCAGAAGCGTATCACCAGATACAGGTTATTGCCTTTGCGTATCTGACGACCGTAGGTGATGAACTCGCAGACGTCCCCTGCCTCGCTGCCATAGATCGCCTCGCCATGCACTTGAAGCCACTGGCCGATTTGCTCAACGCGCTCGATAAACTCTGGTGGCAATTCACCCTCTGCTGTCGGGCCGACGTTCAATAACAAGTTGCCGCCCTTGCCGGCGCTCTCCACCAGCATGTCAAGCATCAGATCCGCAGGACGCCAATGCTCGCCACGGGTAAAGCCCCATAAGCGCCACGTCGATGTTTGGCACGACTCCCACAGCCGGTTCGTCTCTGCGGTGATGTGATGTTCGGGCGTGCCAAAATCACCCAGTTCGCGCGATGCGCCTGCACCTGCTCCGCCATCGGCATTTTGATGGCTTGGATCAATATCCGCCGGAAGCGAACCAAGACGGTTGTTGATGAGTATGTCCGGCTGCAACTTTCGGATCATCTGCACTAATTCACTAGAGCGCCAGTCCTGCGCCGAATGTGGCCACGCACCGTCAAACCAGATGACATCGATCTTGCCGTAAAGAGTCAACAGTTCTTCCACCTGGGCATGCACATAGTCCCTGAAGTGATACCAACCGACCGGGTCTTTGGCTGGGCCGTCCCAATAAGCCGGGATACGCCAATCAGCCAGTGAATAATACAATCCCACCTTCAAACCCGCTGCCCGAAAGGCCTCAACATACTCACAGACAAAATCCCGCCCAGCCGTCTGCGCAGCAGTGGTATAGCGCGTGGTGTGCGAATCCCACAGGCAGTAGCCGTCATGGTGTCTGGCTGTGAGTACAGCATAGCGAAATCCAGCACGTCGTGCCAGGTCAGCCCAGACAACTGCGTTGAATCGCGACGGCTTCCAGGCGCGCGCTTCGCGCGCATATTCATTTTGATCGAGATGCTCACGAAACAAAACCTGTTCACCACGCTCATACTGTGCGTACGCGCCCCAGTGAATAAACATGCCATATCGGGCTTCGCTAAACCAAAGCTTTGCGTCGCTTTGGGAGTGTGTGTCGACTTGACGGTTGGTCATTTCATCCTCCATTGCACCGAACAGATCATACGCCCGAATGTCATTTGCCATAACAGATAACCCAGACGCTTATACGACGCTAATCGTCCGGGATCACCGTTATGCCTTCTTGCGTCGACGCTATTGGAACTCCCGTCACCTCTCGATGTATGGGACATAAACATGATCATACTTCGCTAAGGTAAATGCCGATCGTTCGATGCTTGCTGTGTTCCCGCCATGGATGACAACCGTGTTGGTAATTCCTGTACCATCCGCTGCATTAATGCTGGCACGGAAGCGGATCGTCACACCACTTCCCGCCTCGATCCATCCTGACCAGCCGATGAGATGATCGGCATCACGATATAGACTGGTCATGACGCCATTCACAGTGCTACTGCCCAGAACATAAGTGAGTTCATCTGGTAATGCATCCGTCATTGTCGTAGAAGCCGCAACGTTGCCAGTATTTGTCACTTGAATGGTGTAGGTTACCGTGCGCCCCGGTATGACGACAGCCTGGTCAACAGTCTTGCTGGACATGGACAGGTCAACAAGCCCAGGCAGCACGGTTAACGTGACGGGTATCTGAAACTCGCGGGCATTTGACGCATTCGTTGGCATGACCAGCGTTGCATGGTATTCACCGGCTTCAAGCTGACCCGCTGCAAAGGTAATGGTCGCGACCTCGGTGCTGTCAGCAGGAACACTGGACGAAGTCGGATCTTCGGATAGCCATGTCACGGCGCTGAAGATCGAATAGCATGCCTCGCTTGCCGAAGGCCTGAACAAATTTGGCCCATAGATAGTCATATTATTACCGCCTCCAACTGACCAAATCTCGCTGGCAGCAATCGCCTGTGTGCAAAAGCCTGCGCTATTAGACGAATAGGCTGTTGGCAGCGGGGCACTTGTGCTGATCCATTCACCACCCGGCCAAGACCGCCAATCCAATTGATCAACTGCAGTCGTCGCGTCGAATGCGCCTCCGCCCTGCGCGTCACCACCGATCGCCACAAGCGCCTTACCGGTTAACGCGAGTGCCATGTCGGCGCGCGCTGGTGTGAACTGTGGCCCTATCGTCCACTCATCGCGCTCCATGTCGTAACGAAGCGTCGCCGTGACGTTTTGCGCCGGGGAGTCGCCACTCCAGCCACCTGCCAGGTACAGATAAGGTCCTGCCTGAACATAGCCGGACGCCACTGAGGCCACTGGCATGACAGCACCGATAGTGTCCCACTGATCCGTAGCGATATCGTAGATATCCACCTCATTGGATGTTCCGCCAAAGTAAAAGTCGTCGTCGCCGCCAATGAGATAGACATGTCCCTGCCATGACGAAGCCGTCGCACCCCATACATTCCGTGGCAGTGTTGCGCCAGTAGTCCATGTGTCACCTGTCATGTCGTAAATGTAAAACTGCGTAGTACCGTTACCTCCCATGACGTAAATCCTGTTCTGGTAACACGTTGCAGCAGCGGCTTCGGCGCCAACAGGCATCGGGCTTAATGACTGCCAGGTGTTGGTGGTGACATCATATAGCCACGACTTCGTCGAAATGGAGCCATTGCCATCAACACCGCTGAAGATGTAGAAACCAGCGACCTGACCACTACATTGTGCATGAGCATAACGAACCAGTCCACCAGGCACATTCGCACCTGCATACCAGGCGGGATTCTGTGGAACTGTCGTCGCACCACCGTAAGGTAACGCTTGCGATCGCACGGACGATGGACCGATCGGAGCAGCCTGCTGGACTTGCGTGCCTGTTATCGCCGTCGTATGTGCTGGCAAGACGGACAGTAACTGGAACTCACTTTCACGGAATAGATACGTGAGTGCCGCCGCGCCGGAATTGGTTATTGTCAATGGGAGTGTGACCGTCTGTCCCTGCAACATGACGACATCGAGCGAAGGAGATGTTGCCTCGGCACAAGGCGCTTTCAAGCGCAAATCGAGATTCTGCGTCGTGGTTGTCCTTTGGGTTACGGTGACAGCGGTGATTGTCCGCGTCACATAGCCAGCATGGCTGACGGTGATGGTGAGAGGGCTGTATGACTGATCCAGCCACCATGTATAGTCGCCACCGGCGGTTGTTGCCAAAGAAGCGGAATAACCATTGGCACCTTGCACACTCAGGCTGGCTTGATCTAGTGTGATGCCGGGTGCATCGCATGCAGACAGCCCGCTTATGGCACCATGCAACCTGCCCCATGTCGCCGGCGCATTCACCACCATCGTGATCGGTACATTGGGGACCTTATACAACGTGTTATTTGCGATCTTCAATTGAGCGTAGTAGTAGCCTGGCTGATCGACTGTTGCTGCACCTGCGTCCAGCGTCACCGTGATACGTTTGTTCGCGTGCAGGGCGATTGTGCCCGATATCGTGGATTCGCTTAACCATGCAGCATCGCGTGCGCACATACTGGATGCTTCTCCCGACTCAAGTTCATACACCGTCCCTGTCGCCTGATCCACGGCCCAGAGATGGCCATCGCAATCAAACTCAATGCCGGCGCCGGAATAGGGGCCAAATCCCGTGCTGGCATTGAACTGACCCAGCAAGCTGTAGCTGTCAGCCGCATCAAGTACATACACCGGGTTTGGATCGGCATTAATCATGACAAACAAGTGGTGTGTGTTTGCGTTATACGCCAGACCAGCGATCGCCAGACCCACATTGATTTCATCCAGCATTACGCCGTTTGAATCAAAATGATGGATCATCATATCGCCCCAGCTGCCTGCGTACCAGGTGTCATCTGTGGGGTTATAGGCCAAGCCTCGCTGCGAAATCACAAAGCCAGAACCACCACCCGGGCAAATGCTGCGCCCGGTATAACCATTGGCAGGATCAACTTCATAGATACAGTTACCCGCGCCGACTGTGACATTCATCAGCCACAGCATGCCAGTGTTCCAGTTGAATGCCGCATCTGCAGGGCCATATGCATCCATTGTTGGCCATGTGTATGGCTGGACACGACCTGTCGGAGTGCCATTAGGCAGATGCTCGACGGTATTTCTGGTAGTACCCCACCCGTCACCCACCCACACCGTTTCATCCGAACCATCGTAAGCAATGCTCCACGCGCTGGCGCCTACACCTGTGGGTGTCCACGACTGTATCACGTTGCCAGCGGAAAGCGTTCGCGCAGGGGGAACCGATGGGAGATGCAGTCCGGCCGCAGTTGCTGAATTGGCCTTGAACGGCTTGACAACAAATGCTGGCTTCTGGAATGGTCCCAAGGGCGCAGAGGCTTTATCGAGTTCTACCAACTTATACGCAGCGTCGCCACCGCCCGTGTTAGCCAAAGTAAACACAGTGGTCGCACTCATCCCCTTAGTGAGAGTAGCACTGAGCGCAACTGGAACAGCCGACAGATACCCCGCCGGCAGGTTGAAGTCCTGGCGGATTGTTGCGCTCTGTACGACGGTCGGGGTGACCACAAAAGGCACATACCCGCCAACGGCAGTTGCAGTAAAAGGGCTCGTGCCGGCAGGAGAGAACAGGGTATAGAACGCATCATCGACCGCAGGATCACTTGTGGGCTGGCTTGTCGTCGTGACCGTGGCGCTACGTGCGATTGTCGCGTAGGGCACAGGCAGATGCGTGTTCGCATCATAAGTGACGCCAATGACCAAACCACCGGCCTGTGGACGGCAGACAGAAGGTGTGACCACGATGTCATCGATATGAATATCATTCCCTCGGGCACTTGTGCCCACAAACCCGATCAGGACGTTGGTCATCAATGCGCCAGAATATAAACTGATATCGATATCATTTTGGAACCAGCCGTAGGTGTTATCGTAACGGGCAAAGGAAGGCCCCACATCATTCCATGTTGCACCTTCATCAGTAGAGACCTGCGCCTGCAGGCGATCATCATTGGCCCCGTTACCAAAGTCATGGAACATCCAGAATGACAGAAGCGCAGAGTTGTAATTGCTCAGGTTTAATCCAGACGTGCGATACAAGCGGTTGCTTTCACCTGTCGAAGTGGAATAGGCATTGAAGTAGGCCAGTTGGCTACTGTCATGAGCGCCGCCACCTGGCGGATTGACCGTACCGGCTGCGGTTGCCCACGTGCTGGCTGTACCTGCAAGATTTTCTACTGTCCAATCCGCGGGCAATAAGGGCGGCACGACGCTCTCAAACGTTTCCGTCAACAGCGGAGTTTTCTGAATCGCGCTGTACCCAGGAGCCGTACAGGCAGGCGTCGCCACGCTAAGGTCAAGGTGCTGTGTCTTGTTGGCGGTCAGCGGACCGACGCTGAAGGCGCCACTTTGATAGCCACTCACCCAGGCGTTGACATGGAAGGTGTAGGTAATCCCTTCTGCGAGGGTGACGCTGTAGTAGCCGGTTACGGGATCCGTCCAGAGATTATTGAAACCGTCCGGCGGACTGAATGGATTGCCTTCAATGGTCACATGCGCATAGAGTGGCCAACCGGCTATGACATCTTTCACCGTACCCGAGACGACGCGCATAGGAACTGGCGTCAGCGCCAGGTCGACATGGGTTGTCGTGCCGGAAACGATAGCGGCGCCGCTCACAGAAGTCGATTGGAAACCGTAGCTGGAAGCCGTGACCGAATAGACACCGACAGGCAACATGATGGCATAAGCACCGCCCGTATCACTGGCGGTAGTAAAGGATGCCGTCACGCTGGATCGCGCCAGTATGGTGGCGCCGACTACCGGACTTGACGTGGATTGATTGGTCACCGCGCCTTGGAGCAGCCCTTGCGGCCCCATTGAGCAGGACGGGAACTTGAATGAACCAATTCGCGTCTGCCACGCCGCGACATCGGTCGTCTCTACATACTCCGTTGTGTACCAGAAGGTGCAGTCGTCCAGAGGATCAACACTCATCGTGCTGTAATCGCCCCAACGCGCCCAGCCACTGGTTTGGGAGCCACTCCCGGCAATCATGACTGCTTCACCCTGCGGTAGAGTTCCAAGGGCGTCGGATTCCAATCGACCGGTGTAGCGTATGGAGGGATAAACCAAATTGCTGGATACGCTGAAACCAAGCGCCATGTTGCCGTTGTGATCCATTGCAAGGCTGCCCATCCAGCGGTGATTACTATCTGGCGCATAGACGCCTTCCTGATGAATGGCCCATGCCCCACCGCTCTTACGCGCCTCGAACCAGTAGATGCCGGCATGATCTGCGCCTGACACATCAACGGTTCGATTGGCAACGAGTGTTTCATAGCTGCCAAAATTGCGGTATTGCAGCCGATACATCAAGCGATCTGCGATCGCATCCAACTTCTGAGTAGTGCCAGGCTGAGGGATACAGTTACGATCACCGAAACACATGTCGGGATCGACATCAGCCGTCGATAGCAACGTATTCGGCAAACCGTCCAGGCCAAAGGTCGAGTTATCTGGTGTAACCCAGTCGACGTGAAATTCCCAGATGCGCAGGGTATCGGTCGCATCGCCCAACATGGAGGCATCGTCCCATTCCGAGAAGTAATTTGGCGAGCCCGGCGGCGGTGACTGGATGCCATCAAGATCAGACGGCAGCATGCCGCCAAAACCCGAGTTCACGCCGAAGAGGTCAAAAGAAACAAAGGTCGCCGGATTGCCCTGCAACATATTGGCGCGGTCAAACGCATAGACACCGGCGCCACCCCAGCTTGCGCCATCAGTGAATTGATTAACCGACATATAGTAGCCGTCCGGCCAGACACCGAGTTTGGGATAGTCGTTCATCTTTGTCGCACTGACCTGGAAGGCATAGCGAAACCAGGCGCCTGTGGGGTCGCCGGTCTGCGAGATCGCAATGCATTCATAGTACGGCCCGTTAGGAAAGCCTGGCAAGGCAAACTGGCTCATCAACCAGCGGTGCGCCAAAGGATCATAAAGTGTGATCGGATCGCCATTGTTGGTTGTCTCACAAGCGCCACCAAAACCGGACCAGAGTGCATTACCATCCAGTGGACCGACCACTAGAAGTTCACTGCCGGCTGTGCCCGTTGTCACATCCCAGATCGCGAACGACAGATTGATCCACTGGACGTAGTATTTTTTATGAGTGGCAGGATCATACCCAATATCACCTTGCGTGTCCGGGGGCAATACACCGCTGAGGTTATTGATGCCTTCGAAGTTCATTGTCGTGGTCGGCATCGTTTGCAGGCTGGGTTGATTCTGAACCGCAATCCCAAAGGGATGCTGAGTCACACCAAATGGGCGTTGAGCAGCCTGGGGCAAAGGAAAGCGCGGCATTTCGAGCAACGGGGCGGAAAGCCCTTTAGGTTTAGCCATCCCAGTGGGATGCAAAGCCACCAAGTCACGCAATTCTTGTGACATATCGTTTTTCACAGAATGGCTGACGACGGGGATCAGTCCCTGCGACGTTTGAGATTGCGACTTGATAGCTGCCATTGCTTGTGGCAAAGTCGGTGCAGTGAGCGTCAATTGAAACACGATACCGAGGACGCTTAGTATTGCAATGCTTCGTTTCATGGTTACCTTCTGATATTCGATTTGCTGTACTTTCCGATCCCAACACGCAGGAAAGGGTTGCACTCATGATTATTGTATTGGAAAGCGCCAATATGCGAGATTCGATTGGTGAAATCAAGCTTGCTCAAAGGTTCAGGTTGTATCATCAAAAACCAGGTAGCGAGTTATAGCGTGATCGTCCCGCCAATTCCGGCGCCGATCCGACATTGATTGAAAGAGGTACTTGAGCAAGATATGAACACAACGACACAATTACATCATGCAGGACAGTCGATCTGGTACGACAACATACAGCGCAGCCTGATAACGAATGGTGAACTGGCAGGAATGATAGGACGTGGCGAGATCCGTGGCGTCACTTCCAATCCAACCATTTTTATGAACGCGATCACAAAATCGCATGACTATGATGCCGGCCTGTTGCCTTTAATCGGCAAAGGCATGAGCGCCGAAGAGCTATTTGTGCATCTGGCGATTGAGGATATTCAGATGGCTGCTGACCTTTTTCTGCCACTGTACACGGAATCCAACGGCGGTGACGGGTATGTCAGCCTTGAGGTCAGCCCCACACTCGCGCACGATACGCAAGGCACTGTGGTTGAAGCTATTCGGCTGTGGGGGCTGGTCAACCGCCCCAACTTGATGGTGAAGATCCCTGCTACCCTGGCGGGGATACCGGCCATCACGGCAGTGATTGCCGAAGGCATCAACGTGAATGTGACCTTGATATTCTCACGACAACGCTATGCCACAGTGATGGATGCCTACATGAAGGGGCTTGAAATCAGGGTTCTGCGCGGATTGCCGATTGACCGGATTGCCTCGGTGGCGTCGTTCTTTGTATCGCGCGTCGACTCCATGATCGATCCACGATTAAATGGGCTGATTAAGTCGGGTACAGACGCGCAGGTATTACTGTGCAAGGCCGCACTTGGCAAGGCTGCCATTGCCAATGCCCGATTGGCCTATGCGGACTTCTTACAAATATTTGCTACAGAGCGCTTTTCAAAGCTCAGGCAACAAGGCGCACGCCTGCAACGGCCCCTATGGGCGTCGACCGGCACCAAGAATCCAAACTACCGCGACGTCATGTACATCGAGGAACTGGTTGGGGCGGATACAGTGAATACCGTACCGCCAGCGACACTGACCGCATTTATTCAACATGGTCAAGTGCGGACGAGTATTGGAGAAAATCTTGATGCTGCCAAGCAACTGATGGTGGACCTGACTTCACTTGGAATTGTGATGGATGAGGTCACTCGGTTGCTGGAAGAGGAAGGCGTCAAGTCGTTCATGGATTCATACGGCGTGTTGCTCAAAGCGGTTGAATCGCGCAAGTAAATATTGCCCCTAGTGGGATGCAAAGCCATAATCCAACAGCATGCTCAAAGGCAGCCTGAGTACGGCAAGTTGCCGTACTCAGACGACGAACGGCATGATAGCTATGCATCCCTGTGCAGATGGCTCTGTACCCTTTTGGGGCTGAGTCTGAAGCCGATCAGCGTAGACACTTGCTCAGATAGCCTTGAGCGTAATATCGACATTCAGACGACTCCCGGTATGGATCAGAGCTGCTTCCCAGCCATGTCCGGTCAAGCCAGGAGGCACTGATATGACGCCCTTCATATTAAAAAGAGGTGAACCGCTGACCGGCGCTGACACGACTTGCATGTCCATCGACTCGATGTTGATGCCCTGTTGTCGCATCGTGGCCGCTACTTCATGCACAATGCCTTCCTGGTCTGCACCAAGTAGTTCTACTCGGTAGGATACCCAACCCGGGTGGGCTTGTGCTTCTGTCTGGCTGGCCTG
>CAIQQO010000009.1 GCA_903873965.1 uncultured bacterium | reverse complement strand
CTCGTGCAGTCTGGGCAGCGCGTGAAACGGCACCAGCGGGAACATGTGATGCTCGATGTGATAGTTCATGTTCAGGTACAGAAACCGGTTGATCGGGTTCATGTACACCGTGCGGCAGTTCAGGCGATGGTCAAGCACGTTTTCGGCCAGCCCGGCGTGCTGGGTCAGCCCATAAATCACCATCAGCCACGCACCGTAAAAGGTGGGCAACCCGATGTAGAGCAACGGCAGCAGGCTGCGGCTAATGACGGCGAGTGCGATCACGGCCACGTAGATCAGCATGTACAAGCGGGCGCGCCAGATGATGGCGTTGAAGGCGCTTTCCGGGATAAAAGTGCGCTCCGCAGGCGTTATTCTGCCGAAGCCATGCCGAATGATGGAGGTGTAGTAGGCGCGCACCGAGGGCAGGCTGAAGAACGTGGCAACGACGAGTTTGAGGTTGGCCGGCCGAGGTATGGCGATCTCGGGATCACGCCCGACGATGATGGTATCGCTGTGGTGACGGGTATGACTCCAGCGCCACACGACCGATTCGCGCAGCACCATGAACGAGGCGATCTCGTACAGGACGTTGTTCATCCAGTCCGTTTTGAACATGGTGCCGTGGCTGGACTCGTGCCAGCGCGCATCGGATGTGGAGGCGTACAACACTGCGTAAATCAGAAACGGCAGGACTGCCCATGGCGTGTCTCGCAGCAGGTAGCCACACACGCCCGATGTGGCGATGAGAGCAAACCAGATCACGGTGTTGAGGACGCCCGGGCCGTCGCGCCGTTCAAGCAACGCGCGCATGGTGGCTTTGGGCACGGGTGAAGCATACCACTTGGCCTCGGCCAGCCCTTTTTCAACCGCCAGTGCCGAATCTTTGCCGACCAGGCTGTAATCGCTCAATCGGATTGGACGCGCCATTTTGATGTTCATGAAAATTCCTGTTTACACCGCTACAACTTCAACTTGTGCGCGCATTATATTCGCAGAATGGGCGACTTGCAGATGTATTCACGTAACGCCAGCAGACCCTATTTCAGCCCAATAGTGGCAACGTCGCCGGGTACAGAGATTCACCAGCCACAACCTGGTTGGCGTAAGCAAGACAAGCCTGCACGTCTTCCCTGGTGAGTCGCGGATAGGCAGCAAACAGATGGTCCAGATCGAAGTCCTCTGACAGGCGCTTCAGCACCAGATCAACCGGGATGCGTGTACCACGCACAACAGGCTTACCCGCCATGATGTCAGGATCGACAACAATGCGATCTTTATAAGTGACTGTTTCCTTAATCACCCCTTCAGTATAGCATTTGGATTATGCGAAATGGTTTGTTTTTATATGCCGGTGTATAGTAACTACGAAACACAGCGGAACAGTTGGCACGTTCCGAAATACTTGGTTCGAGGAGACAGGATGTCATTGTTTACACCCATAAAACCGACCCGGAAACCGCGCGTCGGGTTGTATTCGGTTGGATTACGCGCGTATTGGGAGCAGTTTCCCGGCTTGCGCGACCGTTTGGTCGCTTACGGCAAGTTCATTGAGCAACGACTGTCGGCGTGGGCTGAAGTGTATAACTACGGGTTCGTTGACACAGAGGCCGAAGGGCGCGGCGCAGGTGAATGGCTGCAAGCCCAGAATGTCGACCTCGTTTTTTGTCATGTCGCCACTTATGCCACAAGTTCGATGGTGTTGCCAGTGCACCAGATTTGCACAGCGCCCGCCATTGTGCTCAATCTGCAACCGACGGCGCGATTGAACTATGCGCAGTCGACGACCGGCGAGTGGCTTGCCTTGTGTAATGCCTGCGCCGTGCCGGAATTTGCCAACACCTTGAATCGTGGCGCTATTCCATTCCGCGTTGTCAACGGCCTGCTGGGTCTGCACGAAACGCCGGCGATATCACTCACCGATGAAGTGACCTACCTGCGCCCGGAAGCCATTCGCGCGTGGCGTGAGATCGAGGAGTGGGTGCGCGCGGCGGGTGTCAAGCGCACGCTGCGGCATGCCCGTTTCGGCTTTCTTGGCAATACCTACAGCGGCATGCTCGATATGTACAGTGATTTCACGATGGTGCAGGCGCAAACCGGATTGCATGTCGAAGTGCTGGAGATGGGCGACCTGGCGCGGTTGATGAAGGAGGTCACCCCTAGTGATGTGCGCGCCAAACGCGACGAGATGGAGGCTATGTTCGAAATCAGCGGTGACTCGCCCTCTGACCCGATTGCTCGCCGCCCCACCGAAGAACAGATTGCCTGGTCATGCCGGGTGGCTGCCGCGCAGGAAAAACTGGTGCGCGCGTTTGACCTCGACGCCCTGTGTTACTACTATCATGGTGCGCCGGGTGAAATGGACGAACAGATCCAGGCCGGCTTCATCGTCGGTCATTCGCTGCTGACTGCGCGCGGGATTCCCTGCGCCGGCGAAGGCGATTTGAAGACCGCAGTCGCGATGAAGATTTGCGACTGCCTTGGCGTTGGCGGTAGTTTCTCAGAGATCGTCGTCGTAGATTACGAGGATCAGACCATCCTGTTGGGGCACGATGGCCCGTTCCATATCGCTATTGCACAGGGCAAACCCATCTTGCGCGGCATGGGCTTGTATCATGGCAAACAGGGTACGGGAGTGTCGGTGGAGGCCAAAGTGCGGCAAGGCCCGATTACCACGCTGAATGTCACGCAGACGGTCGATGGCCGGTTAAAGCTGATCAGCAGCGAAGGTGAAGCGACTAACGGCCCGATCATGCAGATTGGCAACACGCAAACGCCGGTGAGGTTCAGCTTGCCCCCGGACGACTACATGACGCGCTGGTTTGGCGAGGCGCCGACGCATCACTGCGCGATGGCCATTGGGCACGATGCAGCGCTATTTGCCAAGGTGGGCGAGTTGCTGCACATCCCGCACGTGACTTTGTAGCGGTCACACGGACACTGGGTGAACGGAGCCCGGCGGCGACGCCGGCGCTCCACTACATCAAGTCGCCCAGCGGACCCAGGTTGAGGTTGAGTTCCTCGCCTTCCAGTTTGAACGCCACCTTCAGTTCTTCCATGCGCTTTTCCAATCGCATGAAGGTATCACCCAGCCGCTCAATTTCCTCGTCGGTCAGCGAGCCACCTTCCATGCGACGCAGCGCCTGATGCTCCAGCATGCGCCGGATCAATTCGATCAGCGTCAAAACCAGTTTGGCCAATCCCTGCTCCACGCCTTCGGGATCGGCGTTAATGTGATTGACGAAATTACTCCCGGAGTGTTCGAGTTCCGTTGCGAAGGCCTGGACGCCTCCTGACTCGAAGATCATCCGCTCGATCATGGGGATATTGCTGATGGGATCACTCATATCACTCTAGTGGCGCTCCGGCGCCGATTCTGGCAGAGCCAGTTGTATGTCGACGAAATTATAAGCCGGCCATGGGCCAGTACATAGAAACCGCAGCCTGGACGCGTTGACCATGGACTCACAAGCAGCCAATTGTGCCACCTGCTCGCGGAACAGGCCGACCTTTGCCCGTTCGACCAGATAGGCCGCCGTCATCAGCAGGCGCGGTTTAGCCAACACTTTCATCGTGTAGTCAACCGAATGCGGGGTGAGTGCCGCGTTCACCCAGTCAACGATCACCTGACCGCGCTCGCGCCATGCTTTAACAGCTTGCTCTTCCAGCAGGCGCGCCCGCATGTACTCGGTTCCGCTCAGTCCCGGCGTCTTTCGCTCCACTCCGGCGATCTTCGCACCGTCCACGGCTTCGGGGCGTTCATCGTCCCACATCACGCGAAGGCTGAGCTCATCGCGGCCATCAACGCGCGCCAGGTTGGCCGTAAATGATGCGGCGTTGGCCGTGACCAGATCGCACAACTCGCGCTCTGTGTGCAACAGCGTCCCGAAGCGCGCCGGCAGAAGTGCTGTCTGGGCGGCTAATCGCTCGAGCACCTCTTCGTGTTGCCACAGGTGCGTATCGGTGATCGCAATGGGGGCGCCGGTTGTCGAGCTGATGAGCGCGCAGCAATCGCCGCACGGCAACAGCGTGACTGGCGCCTCATCAATGCCGCTCAGTCCCGCAACGGTCTGCCACACTCCCGAAATCTCTGCAAGTGCAGCGCTGCCGATGAACCCGTAGATGTAAATCATCGCAGCATGGATTCATTTTTGTGCGACGTGGGGTAGGGCTTTTCCAGCCCGACTGACACACGCCGCATGTGCTCGATGGTTTCCACCGACGAAAGCAACACCTTCAGCCCGACATAGACCAGGTCGACATCCGCCACCGAAATGGTGATGTCGCCTTTGATGATCACGCCCTTATCCAGGACGCGATCAAGCAGGTCAAGCAGTGTCACCTGGCGTTCGCTATTGATGGCATTATTCATGGTTTTACTCTCCAGACGCCGCGTCGGCGAAATTATAGGGCGGCCATGGGCCGGTTAACTCGATCTCAAAGCCGACCTGACCATATGATGCGGCGAGTCCGTCCAGCGCTGCGCGGAAGTCATGCCATGTGTCATCAGCAATCAGGTAGGCGGCGTTCAGGAACATCTCATCCTTGTGCCCATGTTCTTGCGGGGTCTGCGCCTTGTTCAACCGCGCCGAGCGCGCGTGTTCGGTCAGCTCTGTATGGATATGCTGAACCTGCGTTGTGACCACGTTTTCGGCCTCACGCAAGGCAGCCTGTTCCAGCTTTTTTCGCAGGAAGTAGGCAGTGCCGGGGCGTGACTTCGCAACGGCTTCACGCTGGCTGCGCAACACTTCCGAGGTCGCTTCCACTTGGCGCGCGAAAATGGGCAGGTTGCAATACACCTTCACGCCCCATTCTGTCGTATTGGCCAGAAGCTGTAGCGTGGCGCTGAAGCCTTCGTAGCCGTCGATCAACATCTGCGTGACGCGCTCGCGGGAAAGGTATACGGTGCAGAACTTGCACGGGATGATGGCGCAACTGGACAGCAGCCCGGCCAGCGTGGCCTGATGGGCGATCACGCAATCGCGCACCCAGTTTGACCTTTTGAGATTTTCATCGAGCGCGTCCTGGCTGAATTGTGACATGGGCACGCGGCTCACAAAAGCGAGGATGTCACGATAAGCCAGCATCTCGACTGGTGTGTCGGGCAAGATGCCCATGCTGGGCAACGTCGGAGCTGCCCCGGCCTCGTCCCCGCGCCGGTGACTCAAGCACCCGATGGCGTAGACATAGTACCCGGTTTCTTTGCTACTCGTTTCCACATTCCCGGAATCTTCTGAGATTTCGGGAATGTGGTTGGCACTGTTTTTCTCTGTCATGACTAAGCCGTTACGCTTGCGGCGCTTACGGTGTCGCTTTGGCGTTTGACGCTGATCATCAACATGTTTTCAATCGTTGCGTGGTCAAGGTTGCATACCAGGGCTTCTTGCGCCTCCGGCGATCCTCGCAATGCCGCGCCCGCGCTTCGCGCGATCATCTGGCTATCGGCGGTGGCCAGCAACAGCCGGTACGCCTTGGTCAGCGCGGTCATATTGTCGTCAGAGTTGCTGTTATTGGTATTCAGGTCTGGATGCACTTGTCGTGCGGCCTGGTAATACGCCCGCTTGATCTCATCGATCGTCGGGTTCATGCCGCAACCCAGCAATTCACGCGCAGCATCAATTGCCGCCAGGTCGGGCGTCTGAACTTCGACCGTCGCGAAACTGTACGGTGGCAGCGGGCCGATGCTGCGGAAGTTCATCTTGCCGTCATATTCCTTGTCGAGCGCCTCCAATACCGCGTCCAGTTCATTCCTCCCTGCGGCATCGAGCAACAATGCGACATTGACGACGATGGAATCGTCGACGACCGGATTGGTTACGCTGTCGCGCGCGAGGTTGCGCAGCCGGGGCGCGATCTGCGCCGTCAGATCCGAACGGCGCTGATCGATGGCTTCTTTCACCAGCCGCCCGATCGTGATGCGATCCTGCAGCGTCTGATCCTGTGGCAGTCCCGCGATGCGCGTTTTGATTTCCATGATCTCCGGCTGGTTGCCGATGTCCTGGAATACCTGCTGCAGGTTCCACACGGTGACGACTTCCATCTGTGTCAACCCGTTCAGGTTCGCCACGGCTGCTTCAAATTTGGGATGTCCCTGCTGCAGCATGCGTTCCATCGCATCAGCGTCGGGCAGCACCGTGCCGAATTTGGCCGGCAGGACGGTGAAGTGGCTTTGCACAGCCTCGATCACGGATTGATGGTTGACCATGTAGCGCACCGCCTGGTCGCGCTTCAAGCCGCGATAGTCGTCGCGCGGGCTGGTTCCCACAACCGCCGCAATGCCCCGGTGCGGTAAGGTGTACACGGAGTCTTCGTCATTGTCCATGCCGCTGACTTCGTCAAAAATGATCTTGCTGTCGGTCGGGATGATCCCATAGAAATACAGTGGTTTCATTCGTTTACGGTTCCACACTCCCGGAATCTCTGAAGATTCCGGGAGTGTTGCTTACATCGCCAGTGCCTTTTGGAAGTGTCTGGCCCCAACTTTGAATTGCTTGAGCTGGTCGGGTGTTTCGATGCGCACAGCATCCCCGCTATTCGTCGCCAGGAACTCGCGCATGGCCAGTATGGCTGCCTGTCGGCATAGTCCCTCAATATCAGCCCCGACCTTGCCGACGGTTTGCATTGTCAGCATGTCCAGGTTCACATCATCGGCCAGCGGCATTTTCTTAGTGTGCACGCCCAGTATCAGCCGTCGTGTCGCATCATCCGGCACAGGCATCTCAAACAACAGGTCAAAGCGCCCCGGGCGCAGCAGCGCCCCGTCGATCAGATCGAGCCGGTTCGTCGCCGCCAGGATCACCACGCCGTTCAACTCCTCGATCCCGTCCAGTTCGGTCAGCAACTGGCTGACCACGCGCTCGGTCACCTGGTTGCCCCCGCCGCCGCGCTGCGGGGCGATGGCATCCAGTTCATCGAAGAACACGATGCATGGCGCAGCCTGGCGCGCCTTGTGGAATACTTCGCGCACCGCGCGCTCAGATTCACCCACCCACATGCTGAGCAGTTGCGGCCCCTTGATCGAGATAAAGTTGGCTTCGCTCTGCTTGGCCAGCGCTTTTGCCAGCAGCGTCTTGCCGGTGCCGGGCGCTCCATAGAGCAGGATGCCCTTGGGCACGCGCACATTGGCATATTGGAATAGCTTGCCATAGCGCAGCGGCCATTCAATCGTCTCGCGCAGTTGCTGTTTGATGTCGTCCAGTCCGCCGACGTCGTCCCAACTCACATCGGGTACCTCGGTGAAGACCTCGCGCATGGCCGAAGGTTCTACTTCAGATAGCGCGCTATCGAAATCAGCCTGGTTCACTTCCAGCGCCATCAGCCGATCGTACGGAATCTGCGGTTGCGAGAAGTCGATATCGGGCATCATGCGTCGCAGCGCGCTCATAGCCGCCTCTCGACACAGCGCAGCCATATCCGCGCCGACGAAGCCGTGCGTCGTATTGGCCAGCCGGTCCAGGTCGACATCACTCACCAACGGCATGCCGCGCGTGTGAATATCGAGGATTTCGCGCCGTCCCGCGCGGTCCGGCACGCCGATTTCGATCTCGCGGTCGAAGCGACCGGGCCGGCGCAGCGCCGGGTCAAGCGTGTCGGGGATGTTCGTCGCAGCGATCACGATGACGTTGCCGCGCGACTCCAACCCGTCCATGATGGCCAGTAGTTGCGCGACCACGCGCCGTTCTACCTGGCGGTCGCCGCTCAAGTCGGTGCGTTTGGGTGCGATGGCGTCGATTTCGTCGATGAAAATGATAGCAGGCGCTTTCTTGCGCGCTTCCTCGAAGATGTTGCGCAACTGCGCTTCGGACTGACCGTACATCTTGTCGATGATTTCGGGACCGTTGACATGCACAAAGTAGGCGCTGGTTTCATCGGCCACTGCGCGCGCGATCATCGTCTTGCCGGTGCCGGGTGGGCCGTACAGGAGAACGCCCTTGGGCGGTTCGATGCCCAGCCGTTCGAACAATTCGGGGTAGCGCAACGGCAGCTCGATCATTTCGCGGATGCGCTTGATTTCGCGCCGCAGCCCGCCGATG
>CAIQQO010000008.1 GCA_903873965.1 uncultured bacterium | reverse complement strand
GATAGCCCCTCCGTACCCAGCGAACACGGTGTTGTTATCAAACGTGCTGTTCATAACAACGACTATACCCCATGGAAAGTTAAAGATTCCCCCACCGCCCCAGCCACCGAATCTATATGAGGCGTTATTATTTTCAAATACGCTATTGGTGACCGTGATCATGCCATAATTCAGGATTACTGTTGGATAGCTATTAATAAACTTTAGGTGATTTACGGTCAGATCGGCGGTTACAATAAAACAACCATCAGCTAGAAGGGGATTACCATAGCATACGTCTCCGCTAATAGTCGGCATAGACATGGCAGTGGCTGCGCCGTCGATGGTGAGTGACTTGGTGATTGCGATCCAGCCGCTCGTGAGAAAGATGGTCTGTGGAATGCTGAACACGTCCTGACTGAAAATGACTGTATCGCCAGGAACAGCATCAAGGACTGCCTGACGGAGCGAGCCGAGGCCGCTGTCAAGTGTATTGGTCACTGGCACCGTCGCTGCGCGTGCAGGTTGCGCGAATAAAATCGCAATCAGCCCCACGCCAAGGAACACCAGAGTGCGTAAAAGTACTATGTTTAACCTCATTGGCATAACGAAAAGGCTTGCACTTCAAGTGTACTACTCCATGAATGATGAGCGCGCAACTATTGTGGTCAGGTTGTTGTTTGCTTTGGATCCTATGTGGGTAGGCTATGTGAGAGTTGTTTTGATCAGCTGAGTGGGTTACTGGCGGTGATTTGTTACACTTATGCTGTGGACAAACACAAACTCGGGATCATCGGATGCGGTTGGTTTGCGCCGTTTCACGTCAAAGCCCTGCGCCAATTAAGTGACAGAGTGGAGGTGGTGTGGGCTGCTGACCCGAATCCAGCGCGCGCTGCCAGTGTCGCTGCATCCATTGGCGCGCACCCGTTGGCCGATTACCGCGCCGGGCTGGGTGACGTTGATACAGTGGATATTCTCGTGCCCCATCATCTCCATCACCCCATTGCAGTCGATTGCCTGAATGCGGGCAAGCATGTGCTGCTTGAGAAGCCGATTGCGCGCACGCTGAACGAGGCCGACGACATTATCGCTGCCGCCGACCGCAGCGTTAAGACGTTCATGGTTGCGCTGCCGCATCGTTACCGCCCCAGTATTAAGCTGCTCAAACAGGCTATTGAGAGCGGTGGCTATGGTCGTTTGTTCATGCTCGATGCGATGATGGATGAGTCGTTGCAGGCATACACCACCGTCGATTGGATATCGCACAAGGCCACGTTGGGCGGCGGGGTATTCTTCTCGTCTTCGCCGCACATGCTCGATCCGATGCTGTGGATTGGAGGCGACGTGATCCCCGGCAGTTGCGCCATGGTTGGGACGCACGGCGGTGTGAGTATGGAGGGCGAGGATAGCGCGTTCTCGGTGTTCAAGTTCAGTAGCGGCGTTATCGCAACCACGCGCCACACCTGGGCATCGCCGCGCAGCCAGACCTGGTACACGCTCATCGCCACCTGCGAGCGCGGACGACTGACGCTGACAACTACGCCGCTTGGCGATCTGGCCAGTGAAGGCGCCCACTGTGCCTGGCGCACACGCCTTAGCGCATCCGGTGCAAACGACCAGGTGTTACTTGATAACGACGAAGGGCTCGACATCATCTACGAGATGACGCACTTCTTCGACTGCATCGATACCAATACAATCCCCGCCACCGATGGTCGCACTGCGCGCCAGATCATCGAACTCGTTCTCTCCGCTTACGCCAAGTGAAGCGTGAAACGTAAAACGTGATTCGGAGAATGGTCAACTGATTTTGGTTTTTCAACCTCGAATCTCGCGGAGCTTCTCTATTTTCTGACTTCTCCCAAAAACTGCATACAATCACTGTAACAAAAGCCACTTCGATCAGGGAGGTTCAACATGAAAGTGCTTGTGATTGGCGGTTCTGGACTCGTTGGTTCATTGGTGATTCCACATATGAAACAACATCACCATTTGCGCGTGTTCGACCTGAGGCCGCCGGCAGACCCGGATGTGGAGTACATCCAGGGTAGTGTGCTGGACTATGAAGCCGTGAAAAGCGCCGCTGCCGGCATGGACGCTGTTCAGTATATGGTGATGGGTATGCTGTCTGGGCCGGAGATACCGTATGCCGAATCGGCATTCGATTTGAACGTTAAAAGCGTTTTTCTGGCGCTCCGTGCCGCGAATGCTGCCGGCGTTATGCATGCGGTGCATTGCAGCAGCATGTCGGTCTATGATGGCGATCTGACTAAGCGCTACTTCTTTGACGAGGATATGCTGCCCGATGCGCGCGGCATGTATGGCATAACCAAACGCATGGGCGAGGAAGTCTGTAGCAACGCATGGTATCAGTTTGGGATGAGCGTGAATGCTTTACGACTGTGCCTGCCCACCGCGCGCGAAAAATGGATGGCGCAGGCGCGTATTGGTCAGCCATGGATAGCGACCGAGGCTGAGGACGTGGCGCGCGCCATGCTCGGGGCACTCGATTATCGCAATGGTTTTCAGGCCTTCATGATCAGCGGCGATTACGAAAACAAAATCATGAACATGGGCAAGGCCAGGCGTCTGCTTGGTTGGGAACCGCGCGCGCGCCCGGCAAGTTAACCCCAAAATCCTTGCGAAGGCTGTGTCATATAGCCTTCGCAAGGGGTGAACAGGATTGGCAAGATGAACGACTACACACGCGAAGGGACAAATGAACATCGCACGGCCTTTGACGTCATCGAACATGATGTCGATTTGTGCGTCGTCGGTGGCGGCATGGCTGGGTTGTGTGCAGCTATCGCGGCAGCGCGCCACGGCGCCCGCGTTTTGCTGATGAATGATCGGCCCGTGCTGGGTGGCAACGCGTCCTCCGAGATTCGCATGTGGATCTGCGGTGCGCATGGCGCAGACAATAAGGAAACCGGCATCCTCGAAGAGATCATGCTGGACAACTATGCCCGCAACGAGTCGCTCAAGTATCCGCTATGGGATACCGTGTTGTACGAAAAGGCAAAATACCAGCCCGGGCTCGAACTGCTGCTCAACTGTACCTGCAACGACGTGACGACCGATGGCGGTAACCACATCACGTCCGTCAAGGCGTGGCAGATGACTACCCAGACGTGGCATATGGTGCGCGCCCGCTTCTTTGCCGATTGTTCCGGCGATTCCGTGTTGCGCATTTCGGGCGCAGAGCATCGCTGGGGGCGTGAGGGGCGTGACGTGTTCAATGAGTCGCTCGCGCCCGCGCAGGCGGACCGCAAAACGATGGGCAACTCGATCCTGCTGCAATTGCGCGAGATTCCCCCATCCGAACACGTGCCCTTCATCCCGCCGGCGTGGGCGCGCAAGTTCAACGAGGCTGATTTACCGCATCGCCCGCTGATGCCGCGCGGCAACAACTTCTGGTGGATCGAGATCGGCGGTACTGCCGACACGGTTGCGGGAACCGAAGAGCAACGCGATGAACTGCTCAAGATCGGCCTTGG
>CAIQQO010000007.1 GCA_903873965.1 uncultured bacterium | reverse complement strand
TTTGTGAAGAACAACCTGGAAGTCGCGCTCGTGGTCATCATCCTGCTCTCTGTCTCGCCGATCTTCATTCATCAAATCGGTGAACGACGCAACGCAAAGAAAGAAGCACTCGCCGAAGCAGCTGCCAAGGCAACGACTGCCAAGTGACATCAACCTGGAGTTGATGGATAGAAACAATCATGATGCTGCATGCCAAAGAGGATCCGAAATCAGGCTCTTTGGCCGAAGTAGAAGCAGAACTGGGTGCGAAATCGCGCCCGTAATTAACAGGGTTTAACTATGTCATATCGTATTGAAAAAGATTCACTTGGTGAAATGCAGGTGCCTGCCGACGCCTACTACGGCGCGCAGACACAACGCGCAGTCTTGAACTTCC
The DNA here is from genome assembly GCA_903873965.1 of uncultured bacterium. Classification (GTDB taxonomy): domain Bacteria; phylum Chloroflexota; class Anaerolineae; order J036; family Brachytrichaceae; genus CAIXPS01. Next base: position 9,254 of record CAIQQO010000007.1, on the reverse strand, counting down.
CCATCAGCGGGATGCGCCCGTATCCGGCGTTCGTGTGGAGCATGGTCACGATCAAGCGCGCCGCCGCCGATGTCAACCGCGACCTGGGCTTGCTCGATTCCAAACTCGCGGACGCCATCATCGCCGCGTGTGAAGAAATCGTCGCGGGCAAGCTGGCCTCGCAGTTTGTCGTCGACCCCTTCCAGGCCGGCGCGGGCACCAGCCACAACATGAATATCAACGAAGTCATCGCCAACCGCGCTAGCGAGATCATGGGCGCGCCGCTCGATGCTCCGAAGAAGCCGGTCAGCCCCAACGATCACGTCAACATGGCGCAGTCGACCAACGACACCATCCCGACTTCGATCCGCCTGGGGTGCCTGTGGCGTCTGCCCGAACTGCTCGACGCCGTGAACAACCTCTCCGCCGCGCTCGGCGTCAAAGCCGTCGAGTTCGACGACGTGGTGAAATCCGGGCGCACGCACTTACAGGACGCCGTTCCCGTGCGGTTGGGCCAGGAGTTCGGCGCCTACAGCAAAGCCATCGCGCGTGACGGCGAACGCATCGCGCGCGCGGGCGACATGCTGCGCCGCATGCCGATCGGCGGCACTGCCACCGGCACTGGCTTGAACGCGCACCCCGAGTATCACGCCCGCATGGTCAAACGCCTGAGCGAGTTGCTGGATCAGCCCTTGCAGGAATCCGACAACCTGTTCGAAGGCATGCAGAGCATGGCCGACATGGCCGATTTCAGCGCCTCCATTCGCACACTGGCCATCACGCTCGTGCGCGTCGCCAACGACTTCCGCATGCTTAGCTCCGGCCCCTCCACCGGCCTCGACGAGATTCGTCTGCCGGCAGTGCAGCCCGGTTCATCCATCATGCCCGGCAAGGTCAACCCCGTGCTGGCCGAGATGCTCAACATGACCTGCTTCCATGTGCAGGGAAACGACCATGCCGTAGCGCTGGCGGCGCAGGCCGGTCAGCTTGAACTCAATGTGATGATGCCCATCATCGCGCATAACCTGTTTGAAATGATGCAGGTCATGATCGGCGCGATGAACGCGTTCACCACCAAGTGCGTCGTCGGGTTAAAAGCCAACCGCGAGAAGGCCTTTGGCTGGCTCGCCAAGAATGCGATTCTCGTCACCGCGTTGAACCCGGTCATCGGGTATCTGAACGGCGCGGCGATTGCGAAGGAAGCGATGGCCACCAACCGCACCATCAAGGAAGTGGTGGTCGAAAAAGGGTTACTCACAGCCGAAGAAGCCGACAGGCTGCTGGATGTGCGCAAGATGACTGAGGGCGGCATTCAGGGCAGCGGCGGCGGTGGTGGATAATCAGGGCATGTCATCGAATCCGCTTCCACCCAGCGACCCGAATCCGCAAGATGCAGATGATTGGTTTCCGCCCGTTGCGCAGGACCCTGTAGCGCCATTGGCAGACGGCGCTCGATCACGTCCTGCGAATACGGGTTCACCTTACGCTCATCCGCCTGAACCGCCTTCCGGCGGGACATGGGAGAGCGATGAGATTGCGCCCGCCGCGCGCCAGGCGCAGGCGGCGGGTAACTGGTTGAAGCCGGTGACGAATGTCTTGCGCGGCCCATTCGGCGCTTTGTGGGATGATCCGCGCGGGCGACCGCTCATCCTCGTCAGCTTGCTGGCCTTATTGGGCGTGTGCGCGCTGTCGTGCTTTATTCTCGGCCTGGTGCTGGTGGCCAATCCGTCTGTGCCGGTGCCGGGGCCGCTGAATCCAACACTCGTCGCGCGCGCCACACAGCCGATCTCTGTTTCACTGGTGGTGAACGTGAACAACACGCCGATTCCCGCCAGCATGCCGAATCGGTTGACCATCGGTAACACACCGTACAACGTCACACCCAGCCGCATGGACGACAAAGGCGAGCAGGCCTGGGCATTTGACGCCAACGCGCAAAAGACCGCCTACTGGGTGGCCGGCACGCTGGTCAACGTCGTTGTCGGGCTGCCTGCATCCAACGAAAACCGCGCGATTGTCAACGCGTTGCGGCGCAACGATTTGATCGTGCTCGACACAACCAACGGCACCTTGCGCTATCGCATCGTGCAGACGCAAACGGTGAAAGCCGACCAAATGGCCCCGCTGCTGGCGCAAGTCGTCCCGCAACTCACGCTGGTGCTGCTGGGCGAGAACGGCGATGAGCGCCATCTGTTCATCGCGCGCTATACCGATGAAGGCACCCCTAACTCGTTGAGCACGCTTGGATCACCGATCAACCTTGGCGATGTGCGCGTGACGGCGTTGAGCAGCCGCATGTTACCCGGGGCGTCGGTTGGACTTCCGTCAGACCAGAATTATTTCCAGGTCGACCTGCAGGTCACCAGCCTGGTCACGCGCGTGCTGGATGCCAGCCAGTTCACCACGGTGTTGATCGATCAGGCCGGCAACCGGTATGCGCTGTCGAGTGTGGGTTCGTTTGTGGCCGGCGCGGCCGGTTGGACGCAAGGCGCACTGTTGCCGGGTGAGACCATCACGGCGACCGCCGCCTTCTCCATCCCGGTGGAATTGAGCGGCAACCGCGTCGAGTGGAACTTCACCATCGAGCCGGACAACCCCTACCTGGCGCGTGTCACTATTCCCTTCCAGCCACAGGCATTGCAGCCCACCGCTGCGCCGACCGTTGCGGCAGTCGCAGAAGTCGCGCTGCTTAACGTGAACATCTCGCCGCAGGGCAATGAGTTGCGCATTGTGGGCACGGCAAAAAACATGACCGACAAGCTGTTAACGGTGTCGCTGCGGGATATTCAGTTGTCGAGTAACAACAACCTGGTCGCGCTGAACTCCAGCCTGCCTGCATTGCCGTGGACTATCACGCCCGGCGAGTCATTGGCATTCCAGGTCACCTTTGCCCGCCCACCCGCCGGCGCGCCCGCGATCTTCACGCTGTTCGGCCAGACCTTCGAAGTCTCAGGGCTGTGACGCCGCAAGTGAACCAGCAAAAAACGTAGTCGCGCAACGCGCAACGTCGAATGGACGTATGATGGCCAGCAAAGGAAATCTAATCCATGAAACGTGAATACTTCAATATGACCGAAGATGGTCGCGTTAATCTGACCGCGTACCTGCACTCGCCTTCGGCCGAGATGCCCAATGTGAGCCGGCGCCCGGCTGTGCTTGTTCTGCCTGGTGGCGGCTATGCGGGCACGAGTGACCGTGAAGCCGATCCGATTGCGCTGGGCTACCTGGCGCAGGGCTTCCATGCGTTTGTGCTGCGCTACTCGGTCGTGCCCCATGCAGCCTTCCCCAACTCGGTCTGCGATGTTTCGCGCGCGCTGGCCTTGATCCGCGAACATGCAGCAGAATGGGGCCTTGATCCGGATAAAATCGCCGTATGCGGGTTCTCCGCCGGCGGACACCTCACCGCCAGCATCGGCACGCTGTGGAACGACGCAGAAATCGTGCAGCTGTCCGGCATCAAACCCGGCGCCAATCAGCCCAACGCCTTGATCCTGGGATACCCGGTCATCACTGCCGGCCCGAACGCGCACGTCGGATCAATCAATAATCTGGCGGCTGGCCGCGACGTTGCGAGCCTGCGCTCCCGGCTGTCGTGTGAACTCAACGTGGGCGCACACACGCCGCCTGCGTTTATCTTCCACACCTACATGGATCAGGTTGTCCCGGTGGAAAACGCGCTGCTCTTCGCAAACGCACTGGCGCAGGCCGATGTGCCGTTTGAGCTGCACATTTTCCAGAATGGCGTCCACGGCCTGTCGCTGGCGTCCCCGATCACGTCCAGCACCTTTGATGAAATGACCGATGCCGACGCCGCGAAGTGGTTTGACCTGAGCGTGAACTGGCTGTGGCGATTGTTTGGCCGGCCGGTTTCTGATGTCGCCATGCCGGGACATGTGCCGGGTGTGCGCGCAAAATGTGCAGCATAGGCGCGAGGAGTTTGCAATGAAAGTCACCTCACTCAATGGCAATTGGGAACTACACGATGAACCGCTGGCTGCGCCGCGGATAACGGACCTGGCGCACGACTGGATGGCGCAGCCCGTCCCTGGCGATATCCACCAGGGCCTGATGCGCATGGGGCGCATCAAAGACCCGCTCATCGGCCTGAACAGCTTTGACTGTGCGTGGACCGAGGAGCGCGCGTGGTGGTTTCGCAAGCGCTTCGCCACCGATCCCGCATGGCTGAATAGTGACGCTGTCGAGCTTGAGCTGAACGGGCTCGATGCCAACGCGTCGATCTACCTCAACGGCGCGCATCTGGGCGACCATCGCAATGCCTTCTACCCGTTCAGGGCGGACATCAAGAAGTTCATCTGCCCCAATGACGAAAACACGTTGCTGGTGCGCTTGACCAGCGGCGTAGAAGATGTGACGCCGGAGCAACTGGCGACGCTCGGCGTGCCGGTGGGCACCGAGGCCGGCAACGGTCGGCCCGAACGCGGCGACCCGCGGCGCGCCTTTGTGCGCAAACCGCAATACAGCTTTGGCTGGGATTGGAGTCCGCGCGCCGCAACGACCGCTATCGGCGGCGATGTCGTTATTCGCGCATGGAATAGCGGATGCATCCGCGATGTGGTGGTGCGCCCCGCGCGCCATGGCGACGACTTCGATGAAGTGACGCTGCATGTCACCGTCACCGTCGATGCGTGGCACTATTACAGCAGCGCCAATGGCAGCGTGACGGTGACGGTGATCGACGCGAAAGGGACGCGCGTGACGGTGACGCATGCGGCATTGCTGCGCTCGGGCTTGAACCATATCGAGTGCGCACTGCCGTTGGCATCGCCCCGCCTGTGGTGGCCGAACGGCATGGGCGAGCAACACCTGTACACCGTGCAGGTGGAATTAAGCGCACAAGGTAGCTGGGCCAATGCCGTCCCCGAACGCAGCATCTGGCCTGCCCTGCGCTATGGGCTGCGCTTTGTGGAACTCGACACGGGCGACGCAAACGAAGCGCGTTTCGCGTTCGTCATCAACGGGCAGCGTCTCTTCGCCAAAGGCGCCGACTGGATTCCGGTCGACACGATCTATGCGCGCGCCAATGCAGATCGCTATACACGACTGGTGGAGGAGGCGAAAAACGCCAACTTCAACATGCTGCGCGTGTGGGGCGGCGGCCTGTATGAGCCGGAATCGTTCTATGCCGCATGCGACCGCGCCGGTATCCTGTTGTGGCACGACTTTATGTTCGCCTGTGCGCCATACCCCGACCACGAGCCGTGGTTCCGCGAGGAAGTGCGCCGCGAGGCCGAATATCAGACGGTTCGCCTGCGCAACCACGCGTGCATGGCCGTATGGAGTGGGAGCAACGAGAACAACTGGGGCTTTGACGAATGGTGGCACGACCAGACCGATGGCGGCGCGTATGTGTACAACACGCTGCTCCCGGCGGTGGTGCACGCCAACTGTCCCGACATCCCGTATTGGAACGGGTCACCCTACGGTGGCGCGCACCCCAACGAGGCTGAAACAGGCGACCGGCATCACTGGGGCGACTGCATGATGAACCCGGACATGGCGAAGCGCATCACGCCCGAGGAGTACGACAAGGCCACATCGCTGTTCGTGTCGGAGTACGGCTACATCGGCGCGCCTGATCTCGCCAGCGTGCGCGACTATCTCGGCGGCGCGCCGCTGGATCGCACCAGCCCCGCGTGGCAGCATCACAACAACACCTTTGAGAAACACACGGTCGAAGCCGGCATCCGCAAGCACTACGCCGACCCCGATGGCATCACGCTGGATCAGTACTTCCTGTATAGCGGCCTGACGCAGGGCTTGATGTACGGCTACTCACTCGACGCGTTCCGGCGCAACCCAGCCTGTCACGGTGGTTTGTTCTGGATGTACGCCGACTGCTGGGGCGAGGTCGGCTGGACGATCATCGACTATTACCTGCGCCGCAAGATCGCGTGGTACTTTGTCCGCCGCGCGTTGTCGCCGGTGCGGCTCATCCTGCGCGAAGTCGATGGCACGATCAGCGTGACGATGGCGAATGACACACTGGAACCGCTTGAAGGCGTGCTGGAATATGGCCGCGCCGCGCTCGATGGCTCCGCGACGAAGGCGAAGGAGAAAGCGTTCACCTGCCCGCCGCTGTCGCGCAAAGTGATCGCCACGTTCAAGCGCGCCGCGGACGACCCGACGCGCGAGGTGTGGTTCGCGGCTATCAAAGACAACGAGGCCATCTGGCCGTCGTTGTTGCGCACGACAGACGTACGCCAATGGCAACTGTCTGCGCCGCAACTGAAGGTGAAAGTGACCCGCGCCGGCGCCGGACGTTGGCGCGTGCGCATCAGCACCGACGTATTCGCGCACGCGGTACATCTGGCACTGCCCGTCGGCGCAGTCCCCAGTGACGACTACTTCGACCTGCTCCCCGGCGCTTCACGCGAAGTGCTGGTGACCTTCGATGGGGCGCTACAAGCGACGGCATCGAGTGTCGTGCTCAAGTAAGTGATCAGCGACCTCTCACCCCTCCCCGCGTGCGGGGAGGGGTTTTTCCGCGTTGTATGCCGCGCGGGCGTTACAGCGGTGGCCGACCTGCGCCTAACCATTTCGCGATGCCCTGAGATAGCCTTTCCAGCGTGATCGGTTTGCTCAGGTAATCGTCCATGCCGGCAGCGAGGTAGGATGCGGCGTCGCCCGTCATCGCGTTCGCCGTCAACGCCACGATCGGCGTGTGGTAGGTTATGCCACCGGCCGTTTCCCATTCGCGTATCGCGCGCGCGGCGCTCACGCCATCCATCCCCGGCATCTGGATGTCCATGAGCACCAGGTCGTAGCGTTGCCAGCCGGCAGCGATGGCGTCGACGGCCTCGCGTCCATCACGCACCAATGTGGCTGTGAACCCCAGGCCGTTCAGCATGCCCAGGATGACCTTTTGGTTGGCCTCGTTGTCTTCTGCCACCAGGATGCGCTCGGGGCGGCGCGCGACTTGCGGGTGCAGACTGTGCGATCGCTTCAGTGTCGCAGTGGTATGGTCGCCGGTGCGTTCCAGCGGGAGCGTGAACCAGAACCGCGTTCCCTTGCCCACTTCGCTCTGCATGTCGATCTGGCCGCCCATGATCTCGACCAGCCGTTTGCTGATGCTCAGGCCGAGGCCGGTGCCGCCATACTTTCTGCTGATCGATCCGTCGGCCTGCACAAAGGGCTGGTATAGGTTTTTCTGCGCCTCGGGCGTGATGCCAACGCCGCTATCCTCAACTTCAAATCGAATGTAGGCCATCTGGTCATCCGCGTGGTCAAGGCCGATGCGGATGGCGATGCCGCCCTGGTGCGTAAACTTGACCGCGTTACTCACCAGGTTGAGCATGACTTGCCTGATCCGCGCTACGTCGCCAACCAGCAGATCGGGCGTCCCCGCTGCGATCATGCCCGTTAAACTCAGCCCGCCTTTTTGCGCGCGCGGTTGCATCGTATCGGTCACCGTTTTCAATAGGCCGCTCAGTCGAAATGGCACCGGGTCCAGCGACAGGCGTTCTGCTTCGATCTTGGAGTAGTCGAGGATGTCGCTGATGATCTTCAGCAGCGCCTCGCCTTCGTTTTGTACGATGTGCACATACTCAAGCTGCTCAGCACTCAACGGCGTCAGCGCCAGCAACTCGGTCATGCCGATGACGCCATTCAACGGCGTGCGAATCTCATGGCTCATCATCGACAGAAATTCTGACTTGACGCGCGATGCTTCGGTGGCCTGGTCGCGCGCCAATATCATCGCGGTTTCAGCTTCCTTGCGCTCGGTGATATCCACGCATGAACCGATGTAGCCGAGAAAAACCCCTTTGGGGGTGTAGCGCGGTATGCCGTTATCCAGCAGCCAGCGGTATTCGCCATCGGCGCGCAGCAGCCTGTACTCCATTTTGAATTCGCGCCGCGCTTTGAACGCCTCTATGTAGTCGGCCTGGCAGGGTTGCCTATCCTCCGGGTAAACGCCTTCGAGCCAGCCATCACCCACTTCCTGCTGCAACGTGCGCCCGGTGAAATTGAGCCACGTCTGATTGAAGTAGTTGCACAAGGCATCGGTTCCCGCCATCCAGACCAGCATCGGCGCGGAATCGGCCACTGCCCGAAAGCGCGCCTCGCTCTCGCGCAACTCCTCCTGCGCCCGTTTGCTCTCGGTGACATCACTCACACTTCCGATCACTGCGGACGCTTGCCCTTGTGCATCGCGCATGAGGGTGAACTGATCCAGCAGCCAACGATATTGACCGTCTTTGTGCCGATAGCGCGCAATCATCTGATAGGTTGCGCCGGGCGGGCCGGCCAATGCTTCATCCATCACGCGCGCCGCCTCTGCCATATCATCGGGATGTACGAGTCCCATCGTCCTCTGCGCACGAGGCAAGGCCATCAACTCCTCCATGGTATAACCGCACAAGCGGGCGAAAACCGGGCTCATATAGTCGACGCCGTTGGTGATCAGGCTACGTTTATAGGACGCCGCCACGGAATTCTCAAGCACCTCGCGGAAACGTTCTTCGCTGACTTGCAGCGCCGTTTCAACCCGCTTGCGCCGTGTGATGTCTTGCACAGTCGCCTGGATGGCGGGTGCGCCATCGAAAGTGATCGCCACGCCCTGGATTTCGACATCGATGAGGGCGCCATCGAGCTTGACGTGTTTCATCTCGATCAAGGGCGCGCTCATGCTATGCTCGAGCGCATTCTGTACGCGCCCCTGTGCGATAGCGTGATAATCCGGGTGCACCAGGTCGAGTACGGGGCGGCCAAGCATGTCTTGCGCGGTCGTCGCGCCATAGATGGTCACGGCAGCCGGGTTGACGTAGATGATGGTGCCGCCGCGATGAATGACAATCGCATTGGGCGCCTGCTCAATCATCGTGCGATAGCGGGCCTCACTTTCGCGCCATTCCTTTGTCAGTTGATCCGCCATCCGCCGCGCACGGATATCGGTTCTGAGAATGGAGATGATCAGCCCAAATAAAAGCAGGCTGATACCCAACCCGCCAAATAATACAAACCCAATTCTCCTGTAATCTAATGCTGACATCAACTCGCCCAGCCATGAGAAGCGCAAAGTCCAGCGATGTCCGGCGAAATAGACAGGGGCTAACCGGTTAATCAGTGCAGGCGAAGCCGGCGCTTGACCCAAGTTAGCCTGGCTGTCGTACAACAACGATTCGGCGGACACCACATCGCCATCGTAGACTTGCAGCGACATATGTCTGTCCACATACAAGACATCCCAACTACCGAGGGTGCCGCTCATCATATCCGTCATGCGGTAGGGACTGTAGACCCAGCCCACGAGGGCA
>CAIQQO010000006.1 GCA_903873965.1 uncultured bacterium | reverse complement strand
GGCGGCGCAGGCAGGTATCCTCGTCAGCGATGTACTGGTAGCCATGAACGGCCGCCCCATCATCAGTGGCACCACGCCGGCGCAACTGGGCGAGCAGGCGATCGGGTGGGTATACACGCCGCTAACGGTGAGCGTGCGCACAGGGTCGGCCCCGCCGCGTACCGTGGCCGTTCTGCGCACGCCCGAACCCGGCCTGATCACCACCCGCCTGGTCGCGCTGGGGATCAGCTTCGACTACATCGTCGACTTTATGTTGTTGATGGATTGCGCCGTGATGATCGTTTATCTGGCAGTCGCACTGGTGCTGATCAGGCGCGGACGACATACACCGCTGCGTCATTTTGCCGTCATGACGCTGGTGACTTTCGGCGCATCGGCCACCTTCAGCGTGCAGTTGCTGGCGCACGCCGCAGGACTACTCGGCTGGCTGGCGGCTGTCTATGTGGCCACAGGTTTCGCCGCCGCCTTCACCTTCTTCGGATTTCTCTATCCCGATGGCCAGTGGGTGACGCGCCGCGGGCGTATTCTGGTGATTGTGGTGTGGGTGTGGACGATACTCCAGTGGCTGTGGCCGGCGGCGCGCCCGTCCAGCTGGGCCTTTCTGGGCTTCTTTATCGTATATATGGCCATGATCGTCGTTATGTTTAACGCGCAACTACACCGGTACCGACGCACAGCCACGCCAGCGCAGCGCTCACAGATCAAGTGGTTTATGCTGGCACTGGCGACAGTCATGCCCGGCTATGCATTTGCCGGGATTGCGTACATCGTCATCGCCATGATGTACTACTATCCGGCCTGGGCGTCACCCATCGTGGCGCTGATCGTGTGGCAGGTGGGCGTGCTGGGATATCAAGTTCCTTATGTGCTCATAGGGATCGCCATTGCCATCGCCCTGTTGCGCTACCGCTTGTGGGATATTGATGTCGTCATCAATCGGTCACTGGTCTATAGCGCCTTAACGGCAACGCTGGCAGTGGTCTATGCCGTCGCGCTGGCGGCCATCAATGCGTTCATCAACCAGACCGTCGGCAATACCTCACCGTTACTCGTCGTCGCCATCACAACAGCCTTTCCGCTGGCGCTGTTCAATCCGCTTAGAGGGCGGATCCAGAATCTGGTTGATAGTCGGCTCAAACCTGAAGAGGTGAGTTTTGCAGAACTGAGCGCTCTCCTGGCGCTCGAAGCGCAGGCGCAACTGCCCGCGCACGAATTGATCATCGCCCTCACGCGTGCAACGGCGCGCCAACTCGGCCTTCGGTACGCAGCGACCTATGTCCTTGCCGCAGATGGCCAGCTTATTCAAGACTATTGTTGCCATAACACGGACGACCTGCCCGCGCTTCCGGCGCAACTCACCCTGGACGATCCCACTCGGGAAGCGTTGGAAGAAGGCGAACTTGCGACGGCGCCGCAGGAGGCAGGGCTGGCCTGCCTTGTCCCGCTGACGACCTTCGGGATTCATACACCCGACTCGTGTGGCGTGCTGGCACTGGGACCGCGCATCAACGGCAAGGGCTACACCACGCTGATGGAAAATGGGCTGCGGGCGCTGGGACGCGAGGCGGGCAAGTCGCTGTATGTGGCGCAGAGAAGAGAACAGAACAACTGACACAATAAGGCACCTTCCTGATGGCTGCGATGCCTCAACACGGCTTTGTGACCTGTGCTGGGTATGTGTTGCAATAGTGCCGGGATGATTTGGCGAGTGTCGGCACTTATAGTTAAGTGCTATAATATTTTCACATTGATTATCCATACGATGGCCTGAACTCACACCAGGCAATCGGTTATCCTATGAGTTATGCATAGCCACTTTCGGTTTGCTGTAGCATGCAGCCTTGATTACGCGTCGAGTCGCTGTGGGTTTCGGCCAAGAGCCATGAAAAATAAACCAGTCGTACAGAATGCCGTAACACACCAAAGCGCACTGGTGCCATGGTCTATTTCCGGTTTGAAGGTTCTCCATCAACAGGCGGACTGGAATGCCGCCTTGCCATGAGTAGCATCAGTAAGCGCAAGCAGGCTGAGCAGACTCTGCATGAAATCAACCAGCGCATGGACAACATCCTGGAAGGGGCGCATATCGGTACTTGGGAGTGGAATGTCCAGACTGGCGCTACCGTCTTCAACGAGGTGTGGGCACAGATAGTGGGTTATACACTTGCTGAGTTAATGCCTACCAGCATCAAGACGTGGGAAACACTGACTCACCCCGCTGATCTGCAGAAGTCCAATGAGCTGCTGGCGCGCTACTTTGCCGGCGAATTGCCCTTTTATGACTGCGAATGCCGGATGACCCATAAGGACGGCCACTGGGTCTGGGTTCACGACCGGGGAGGCGCCATTACCCGCACAGTCGACGGCAAACCGCTGATGCTGTTTGGTACGCACTCTGACATCACCGAGCGCAAACGCGCGGAAGATGCCTTGCGTGAGAGCGAGGCGCGCTTTCGGAACATGACAGACACCGCCCCGGTGCTGGTTTGGATGTCCGGCGTCGATGCGCTATGCTACTACTTCAACCAGCGCTGGCTCAGTTTTACCGGGCGCACGGTGGAGCAGGAGATGGGTAACGGCTGGGCCGAGGGTGTTCACCCGGATGATATGCAACGCTGCCTTGATATCTACATGGGCGCGTTCAATGCGCGCACCGAGTTCAAGATGGAGTATCGCCTGCGCCGCGCCGACGGTGAATACCGCTGGTTGTTGGATAACGGTGTTCCCCGATACACGCCGGAAGGTGTGTTTGCCGGCTATATCGGTTCATGCATCGACATCACGGTCAACAAAGATGCAGAAGCGGCCATTCATGAAAGTGAAATGCGCTACCGCGCCATGGTCGAAGGGTCACCCAACGCCATCGTGATTCATCGTGGCGGCGCCATTATTTATGTCAACAAGGCTGCCGTGAAGATGTTTGGCGCCGCATCGGTGCATGACCTGGTTGGGCAACCCGTCTTAGAGAGGATACACCCTGACTTCCATCACCTTGTGCTGGCGCGGATTAATAAAACCATCGAGCATCACGCAGACTTGCCGAAGATCACCAATAGATACCTGAAACTCGATGGAACGGGCTTCGACGCTGAAGTAGAGGGAACAGCCATCACCTACGATGGCGCACCGGCCATCCTCATAACGATGCGCGATCTCACTGAACTGCGCCTGCGTGCAGAATTGGAGCAACTGGCCACCACCGACATGCTCACCGGGATCAGCAATCGGCGTCATTTCCTGACGCTGGCGCCCGATGCACTGGAGCGCGCCATGCGCTTGCATCATCCGCTCGCGCTGGTCATGATCGATGTAGATGGGCTAAAGCAGGTCAACGACCTCCATGGACATGCCGCAGGCGACCAGGTGTTGACAGCGTTCTCGCAATGCTGCAGCAAGAACATCCGTGGCATCGACGTGTTTGCACGGATTGGCGGCGACGAGTTCGTGCTGTTGTTACCCGGCACCACGGGCGTTGAAGCCACAAAAGTGATGGAGCGTATCCTGCTTGCGCTGAGGGAACAGCCAATCGAGGTGCAGGGGAAACCGTATATCATCACGATCAGCGCTGGCATTACGGAGCTGGCGAATGCAACCGACACCATCGACGCTCTACTGGCGCGCGCCGACAGCGCCATGTATCGGGCCAAGACCGCAGGTCGGAACCGAGTATCGATGTAGGTGAAACGCTCAATCGCGCGTGCGCCGATTACGGTTATAGTTAACGGGTAAGATACAGGTAGCGCGCCTCATTCACGCGCTAGGAGATCAGAGTTGACCAAAATACCCTTTAGCGGCAGCATCCTGGTGATCGGTTGCGGTGCCGTGTCGCAGTGTCTGTTGCCCTTGTTATTGCGCCACCTCGATATGGATTACACCAATCTGACCATCATGGATTTCGAGGACAATCGCGGGTTGATCGCTGACATTCTGTCTGCCGGTGCCAAGTATGTGCAGCAGCGCGTCACCCCGGACGACCTGGCTTACCTGCTCGATCTCTACACCGGCCCCGGCGACATGATCATCGACCTGGCGTGGAATATCGGCGCCATCGACATCCTGCAGTGGTGCCACGACAACAACGTGATGTACATCAACACGTCCGTCGAATTGTGGAATCCGTATTTCACCAGCCACGACCGCCCGGTTGACCGCACGCTGTATGTGCGCCATCTGGCCTTGCGCGACCATATCCGGCGCTGGTCATCGCCCGGCGCGACGGCAGTGGTGGAGCATGGCGCCAACCCCGGGCTGGTCAGCCACTGGACGAAGGTGGCGTTGCGCGATATCACGCTGGCGATCATCGACCGCGGGCTGGCCGGAGATCGGCAGGCGATGATGGAGAGCGCGCTCGACGATGAGGACTATGCGCGCCTCGCCATGTTCAGCGGCACCAAGGTGATTCACGTGTCCGAGCGCGATACGCAGATCGGCATCCGTCCGAAAGAAGTCAACGAGTTCGTCAACACGTGGTCGGTGGCCGGATTCCACGAGGAAGGCATTGCGCCCGCCGAGATGGGCTGGGGCACGCACGAACAGCGCCTGCCGCAGTATGCACATACTCACACCTACGGGCCGTGTAACCAGATTTGCCTGGCGCAAATGGGCATCAACACCTATGTGCGCTCGTGGGTGCCATCGGGCGAGATCATCGGCATGGTGGTGCGGCACGGCGAATCATTTACCATCAGCGATCACCTGACCGTGTGGGATGCTGCGCACCGCAGCCCGATGTACCGCCCCACCGTGCATTACGCCTATCTGCCGACCGACGCGGCCATGTCGTCGCTGCACGAGTTGAAGATGCGCAACTATGAATTGCAGGACAATGAGCGCATCATGCACGATGAGATCATCAGCGGGCGCGACGAACTCGGCGTGCTGCTGCTAGGCCACGACCTGAATGGCTGGTGGGTGGGTTCGCAGCTCGATATTGAGGAAGCCCGCAAGCTGGCGCCGCATCAGAATGCGACGACGCTGCAGGTAGCGGCATCGGTGCTTGGCGCCATCGCGTGGATGATCCGCAACCCGCGCTGGGGCGTGTGCGTGCCCGATGACCTGCCCTTCGACGAAGTGTTGGCGGTGGCAGCCCCGTACCTGGGCACGTGCCTGTCGATCCAGACCGACTGGAACCCGCTGCAGCATCGCAACAGGTTGTTTGACCACTATGGGCGCGCGCTGCCGCCTGAGACAGACATGTGGCAGTTTGATTCGTTCAGGGCGTGGTAACGTCATCATATCCAGGATCGCTCATGAAACTACGCACGAAAGTCTATATTGCATCTGGCGCCACGATCGTGGTGTTCATCATCCTCACCTACCTGATTGCGCGGATGATTGTCCTGGATAGCTTCGCCCGCCTGGAAGACAAATCGGCGCGGAAAAGCGTCGACCGGGTGGTCAACGTGTTCAATGACAGGTTGTCCAGCCTCGCGACTACGGCTAAGGATTACAGCACCTGGGATGACACGTATGACTATGTCATAGACCACAATGACGATTACGTCAACAACAACCTGATGCTGGATACCTTTAGCTCGCTTAATGTGGACGTCATCGTCATCATGGACGCCGATGGGAATCAGGTCATCTCTAGAGCGTATGACCTGGTGAAGAAATCGGAAACGTCAGTTCCACCTGACCTACTGACACAACTTGGCATCACCAATGCGCTCTATGCCCGGTTGAGCGTCTCAAACAGCGCATCCGGCATCATTAAAACGGAATACGGGCCGATGCTGATTGGCACGCATGCGATTATGACAAGCCTTGACTCGGGTCCGCGCCACGGCACCTTTCTCATGGGACGATATCTTGGTGACGCCGAGATCAGGCTGCTAGAGCTGCTGACGCAACAGACGCTGGGTTTCTACTGGCTGGATCAGACGCCGGATGACATGACACCCGCTGTCCTGCGCGTCTTGCGCGGAGGACAAAACGACGCTGTCCAGCCACTCGATGCGCAACGGATCGCCGGCTATCATTTATTGTCGGATTTCACGGGCGATCCCGCCATGGTGGTGCGCGTCCTGATCGATCGCGAGATGTATGTCGAAGGGCAGAGCACCTTATATTTCTTCATGGCAGCTATCGTTGTCACCTCGCTCGTTTTTGCGGCAATCCTCCTGATCATGATCGAGAAACTGGTCGTGGCGCGGGTTGGGAAACTCAGCAACGCAGTTAAGGTGATCGCCCACACCAGCGACTTTACCGGACGCGTCAAGGATGGCAACGCAGATGAACTCGGCGCGCTGGCCGACAATATCAACCACATGCTGGATGCCCTGGCCGAAGCGCACAAGATGCAACTGGCGCACGACAAACGTTACCGCTCGCTCATCGAGAACAGCGGTGATGCCATTGTGGTGGTGGATCAAAATGCCATCGTTCAGTACGAAAGTCCGGCTGTCACACATATTCTTGGATTTACCGTGGCAGAACGACTCGGGCAGAAGGCGTTCTCACAGGTGCATCCCGATGATATGGAGCAGTGGCGCCTGTTTGCCGATAGGGTATTCAGCGTTCCTCAAGTAACGATGTTTATCAAACTCAGGTTGCGCCACAAAGATGGTTCATGGCGTCATGTCGACGGAAGCGCCATCAACCTGCTCGATGACCCGGCGGTCAACGGCATCGTGTTGAACTATCATGACACCACGTCGATCAAGCGGGTGGAAGAATCGCTGCGCAATAGCGAGCGCAAGTATCACAGCGTCATTCAACAATCCGTCGAGGGTATCTTTCTGGTCGATGATCAGGGGCAGGTTGTCGAGTGGAACCAGGCGATGGCCACCCTGACGCAGTTGCGCTGGGAGAACGTGGCGAATCGGTATATATGGGATATCTTCATTGATCTCAAGATCCAGAATTCCGGCGTTCACATCAAACGCGAGAGGTTAACCAAAGGTGTCAGGCGGGTGCTGGTTGCAGATGGCACGGGCGAAAGGACCTTGCAGTGGGAAGGCAGTATCGAACGCGCCGATGGCCGAGTTTGCATCATCAAGACCGTATTTTTTGTCGTTGACACCGTTGATTCGTTCATGGGTGTGGCGATTTGCCAGGACATCACGGAGATGAGACAGCAGGAATCTGCGCTCAGGAATGCTTATGAAAGCACGCTGGAAGGCTGGGTGCGCGCCATCGACCTGCGCGATGACATCACCGGCGGGCACAGCAGGCGCGTCACGCAACTGACAGTGCAACTTGCCGGCGCTCTTGGCATACCGGCTGATAAGATCGATCACATCCGGCGCGGCGCAATGCTGCACGACATCGGCAAGATCGGTGTGCCTGACCATGTCCTGCACAAGCCCGGCCCACTCAACGAAGAAGAATGGGCCATCATGCGGCGACATCCTTCCCTGGCGATGGAACTGCTGCAACCCATCGAGCATCTGCGCCCAGCCATCGAAATTCCGTTCAGCCATCACGAGCGCTGGGATGGAACAGGCTACCCGCTCGGTCTGACGGGCGAAGAAATCCCGCTGGCGGCACGCATCTTCGCCGTGGTCGACATCTGGGATGCCCTGCAAAGCCGCCGACCCTATCGTGAGGCGATCGCTGCACCCGAAACGCGCGAATATCTGCGGTCAATAGCCGGCACGCACCTTGACCCGAAAATAGTGGATGTCTTCCTGGACATGGTGGCAAAAACGGGTGAACCGACATCTGGCTGATGCCAACGCAGCGCGACCGGGCAACTGTAACGCGCGATAATGGACACAACATGGCTTAAGGGAATGCGCGCTCGTTGACGTTATAATTCAGTACCGGCAAAAAATTATGGATGAAGCAAGTCGCAGCACCCACCTTCAAACCATCGTAAGAAACTGGCTGAACCGTAATGGCCTCAAGCAAGCCTGGCTGTCTGACCAGGCCGGCCTGAACCGCAGTATCGTGTCAAGGTTCCTCAGAGACAAAACCCAGATTGACGAAGTAACCGCGTTGCGCATCTACAAAGTCATCAAGTGGCGCATGAACCCGCTGGAACGGGACGAGTACCTCGAAACTGCCGACCTGCGTTCTTTGTTCGAGGATGCGGCAGACCCGGTCAATACATGGGATACCCCCGGCAACGCTTACTTTGCGAGTATGGCGGCAGGTATTGCGTTGCTCCAGAAGGCTCGGCACGCCGTAAGCTACGCAATGGCGTTGCAATATAGACGGGAGGCAGAACGCGCCTTTGGGGCTGGATCCACGATTGCTGCCTACACGGCCTGTGATGTGGCGCGCAACCTTTCGATGCTAGGGAACCTTGACGAGGCCGCGGACGAACTGATCCGTGTCGGCACGCAATATGCAGGCTGTATGGACGTTCCTACTCAGGTTCACTACGCCGCGTCATGCGGGTACGTGGAGTTCGATCGCGCTAATCTGGCATCGGCGCAGAAATGGTTCCAGCGCGCCATCGACATCTGCACCGCAACAGGTAATCTGCAACTGGCGCAAGAAAGCATGGACTACATGTGGCTGATCCCAATGGAGCGCCTTCGCGCCGCCGAATCCAATGCCATGCCCGATTATCGCAACCTCCTCGTCCAGGCCGACAAGGCCTTGAACCAGATCTACGATTTCGCTCAGGTCTACTATCAAGGTAGGCATGAGATGATGGCCGGTTATTTCCTTTTTCGTTCGCAGTATCGTCTCTTGACTGGCGATGCGCAAGGCGCAAAACGCGACTTGAACCAGGCTATAAGCACCGTGGTGTCTGCCAGCCCCAGCTCGGTTTACATGTTACGACTCACACAGGCAGATATGGCGCTAATGCAGGGCGAGACCGGGCAGGCGCATCGTTTGGCCGACATGTCGATGGAAACCTGCGTCGCAACGGGATACAACAGCGGTATCTCGCGCATCCTGCGCATCCAGTCCGAGGCCGCGTTCATGGAAGGCGATACCACTGACGCGCTCGAACTGGCGCTGGCGGCGCAATGCGTGAATCCGCTTGGCACCTATCACGACCGTGTGAAGCTGAGCAGCGTTATCGCAGCGGCCAGCAATGCCGTCAGGACGGATCACGCGCCGTCCCATTATCGTCGACTGACGCGCTCTCTCTTTGACATGGCAACCGCACAAAATGGCGTTTTCCGCGTCCTGTCCGCGGTGACGCCCCGGCATCACCTGACGCTGGATGAGGTTTTCAAGAGCGCATTAACGCTTTGAACCGACGGCCCCATGTGTCGGAGCCTTAGACTTTCTTCGTATCATCAACCTTCACAGGGAATACGCGTTCGTTGACGTTATAATTCAGTACCGGCAAAAATTATGGATGAAGCAAGTCGCAGCACCCACCTTCAAACCATCGTAAGAAACTGGCTGAACCGTTATGGCCTCAAGCAAGCCTGGCTGTCTGACCAGGCCGGCCTGAACCGCAGCATCCTGTCGAGGTTCCTCAGCGACAAAACCCAGATTGACGAAGTAACCGCGTTGCGCATCTACAAAGTCATCAAGTGGCGCATGAACCCGCTGGAACGGGACGAATACCTCGAAGCTGCCGACCTGCGTTCTTTGGTCGATGATGTGGCAGACCCGGCCAATACATGGGATACCTCCGGCGACGTTTTCATCACGAGTATGGCAACGGGTATGGCGTTGCTCCAGAAAGCTCAGCAGGCCGAAAGCTACGCAATGACGTTGCAGTATTGTCGCGAGGCAGAACGCGCCTTTGGGGCCGGGTCCACCAATGCTGCCTTTGTGGCCTGTACGGCGGCGCGCAACCTTTCGATGATGGGGAACCTTGACGAGGCCTCTGATGACCTGATCCGTGTCGGCACGCAATATGCAGGCTGTATGGACGTTCCTACTCAGGTTCACTACGCCGCGTCATGCGGGTACGTGGAGTTCGATCGCGCCAATCTGACAACGGCGCAGAAATGGTTCCAACGCGCCATCGACATCTGCAACGCAACGGGTAATCTGCAACAGGCGTATGAAAGCGTGGACTACATGTGGCTGATTCCAATGGAGCGCCTTCGCGCCGCCGAATCCAATGCCACGCCCGATTATCATAACCTCCTTGCCCAGGCCGACAAGGCCTTGAACCAGATCTACGATTACATGCAGGCCTATCATCAAGGTAGGCATGAGATGATAGCCGGCTATTTCCATTTTCGTTCGCAGTATCGTTACTTGACTGGCGATGTGCGGGGCGCAACACGCGACATGAACCAGTCCATCAGCATCGTGGCGTCTGCCAGCCCCAACTCGATTCACCTGTTACGGCTCACACAGGCAGAAATGGCGCTATTGCAGGGCGAGACCGAGCAGGCGCATCGTTTGGCCGACATGTCGATGGAAGCCTGCGTCGCATTGGGATACAACAGCGGTATCTCGCGCATCCTGCGCATCCAGTCCGAGGCCGCGTTCATGGAGGGCGATACCACTGACGCACTCGAACTGGCGCTGGCGGCGCAATGCGTGAATCCGCTTGGTACCTATCACGACCGTGTGAAGCTGAGCAGCGTTATCGCAGCGGCCAACAATGCCGCCAGGACGGATCACGCGCCGTCCCACTATCGTCGACTGACGCACTCTCTCTTTGACGTGGCAACCGCACAAAATGGCGTATTCCGCGTCCTGTCCGCGGTGACGCCCCGGCATCACCTGACGCTGGATGAGGTTTTCAAGAGCGCATTAACGCTTTGAGCCGGCGGCCCCATGTGTCGGGGCCTTAGAATTTCATGGAGTAACGACCGATGAATGGCAAATCAAGTGATGCCGAACGGATAGTACGCGTGGTTACCCGCACGTCGTCTCTGAATTCGTGCGCCATCGTGCATGTGACGGGCGCCGTCGATGAACGCATATTGCGTGTTGCATTGAACTGGATGCAGAAACGGCACCCGCTGTTGAAAACGCGCATGGATGTGAACGGTGGAAGCACGCGCATGCACCCCGACGCTGAAACCCCTTTGCCGATTGCTTTGCGCGTCATCACGTGGCAAGGCAGCGACGACTGGCAGACTGAGGCCGAACATGAACTGGCCGCGGCGTTGCCATGGGCGCGCGGATCGATCATGACAGTCACGTTGTTGAAATCACTTGAGTTCAGCGACATCATCCTCACCCTGCACAACGTCATGAACGACACGGCCACCGTCCTGTACTTGATGCGCGACCTGCTCGGGCTGCTGGTGCAACTGATGCAGGGCAAGCATATGCCTAGCTTGCAGGTTTTTCCGGAACGGCGCGCGCTCGATCGCCTGCCGGCGGGCAACCTGCGCCTGATGAATAACTTGCTCAAGACGACGGCCTTGATGGTGGCGCACGTAGCAAATATGATCCGCAAAGGCCCGGTAAAGATAACGTCACCTCGCTCACAGCAACAGCGTGCACTGCCCAAGCCCGCCGCGCCACCGCTGGGCAACCTCCTGCGCGACCAGCAGGCCGACCGCGTTTTGCACTACATCATGGCGCCTGATGAATCGCTCTTGCTGTATCAACAAAGCCGCCGGCAGAACACCACGTCGTTTGGGACGATTGCGGCTGCTGCGCTGCAAACGGTCAGCCAGTATGCGGCCGTCATTGGCACAGGGCTGCTGGTCGAGTGCTTTTACGAGTCGCACGTCAAACCGCTGCTGTCGGGTGAGTATGGTCAGCATGCCATCGAGATGATCCAGCTGGAGCACATCTTTACCCTTGCTGGTTATAGTGTTGCGCCGACGCACTTCTGGGACACGGCTCGCTACATCAAGATGGCCATTCTGCCCGTGGGCTATGTCGATCATCCGCGCGTTTCGCAGCCCCTGCCAGCGCCCATGCAGCGCTACCTTCTGGACAGTGCAACCAGCGCGCTGGTCATCACCAATGTCGGGCGCATGCTGACCGTGCCGACCATCTCGACGCCCTACGAGACACTGGCGCGCCAGGGTTTGGCGGGCATGGCCGACGGCTTCGGCGTCGTGGTCAATATCAGGCGCAACCGCCCGGTGATCACCTTTTTGTACCCCGAGAAAGTTTTATCCGATGACCGCGCCGACCGGCTGGGGATGGATGTCATCACCAACTTGCGCGCCGGCATCGGGATTAGCTAACCCACTTCGCGTAACCGTGCTTAAATAGGCAGCATGGACATGGAATGCATTGAAGGTTGGCTGCAGTCATCGCTGCAGCGCGTCTATCTGTCAACACCCATCCCCGCGGCAGCGCCCGATTCGCCCGATCAGCCTTTTGAACTGCTGGTCGCGCGCAACGAGCGCGGCTCATTTCAGGTCTGCGTCCGCAACACCGGCACAGAACGCGTTGACCTGACCCTGACGATGTCGGGCTGCGACGACCTGCGCGTGCTGGCGCGCCGCGTCGGTTATGTGAACGTGGCGCATCACAATACAGCCACACCGGTGGATGAACTCGATGGCATCGGCCACATCCCCGGCCCGGTGCCCGATCCGCTGCTGCATGATCAGTCGGTGTCACTCGGCCCATTGGAAACGCACGCCTTCTGGATCACGGTGGTCGTGCCCGCGGATGCGACGCCGGGTATCCAACCGTTGCGCCTGAAGCTGGAGCATGAGGGCGTGCCGGTGGCGCAGCTGGCGGCGGCGATCAACATTCACCCGCTGGTGGTGCAACCGCGCCAGGGCTTCCCGGTGACGCATTGGTTCTATGCCGATGCCTTGTGCGACTGGTACAAGGTGGAGCCTTTTGAGGAGCGCTTCTGGTCGATCGCGCAGGCGTACATGACCAATCTGATTGAGCATGGCAACAACTGCATGTACGTGCCGCTGTTCACACCGCCGACCGATGGCGTGAAGCGGCCGACGCAATTGCTGCGATTTTCGACGCCCGGCCCCGGCGAGTATTGGTTCAACTTCAACGAGGTGCAGCGCTGGACGCGGCTGGCCACGCGGCTGGGTGCGCGCTACTTCGAGTGGACGCACCTGTTCACGCAGTGGGGCGCGAAGAACGCCATTCGCGTGTATCGCAACAACGCCAACCCCGACTCGCTGCTATGGCCTGCCGACACATTGGCCACATCCGACACGTACCGCCAGTTTCTGGCGCAGTTCCTGCCGGAGTTCAAGCAATTCCTCACCTCTGAAGGGCTGCTGGACAAGTCGTTCTTCCATCTGTCCGATGAACCGCAGGAGCATCACCTGGAGCAGTACCGCGCCGCGCGCGCGTTGCTGGCCGAACTGGCGCCGTGGATGAAGGTGGCGGATGCGTTGAGTGATGTCAGTTTCGGCAAGCTCGGGCTGACCGACATCCCGATCCCGGTCACGTCCACCGCGCGCGACTACGCCGAGGCAGGTATTCCGGCGTGGGTGTATTTCTGTTGCGGGCCGCGCGGACGGTATCTGAACCGCTTGATCGACACGCCGCCCGGCAAGATTCGCGCGGCGGGCTGGCTGTTCTATCGTCTGCGGGCGCAGGGTTTTCTGCACTGGGGCTACAACTACTGGTATAAGTCGCAGACAAGAGAGTTGATCGATCCGTTCAACGAGCAGTCGGGCGCGGCATGGCCGGGCTGGGCGTATGGCGATACGTTTGAGGTATACCCCGGCCAGAACGGCCCGATTGACTCGCTGCGCTGGGAACTGTTCGCCGAATCGCTGCAAGACTATGCGCTGTTGCAGACGCTGGGCATTTCGCCGGATGATCCGATGCTGGCCGATATGAAAGGGTACGACGATTTCCCGAAGGATGCGGCGACCATTCCGGCGCTGCGCCGCCGTTTGCTGGCCGCGTAGTTTTTTGCGCTTAGGTGTACACTCTGGCGGATGCCAAAACAGGCATCCGCGTGAGTTAGCGATAAAGGATACGTAACAGAACATGACCTTAACACCTGAGCAGTGGCTGATCGGCATTGTGGCCGCTATGATCGTCGGCGTTTCAAAGACCGGGATACCGGGAATTGGTATTCTGGTCGTGCCGCTGATGGCGGTCGTCTTTGGCGGTCGCCTGGGCACAGGCGCAACCCTGCCGCTGTTGATTTTCGGCGATGTGTTTGCCGTGTTGTGGTATCGCCACCATGCCCGCTGGGACAAGCTCGGCGGGCTGATTCCGTGGGTGCTGGTCGGCATCGCCGTCGGCACTGGGTTGTTGTGGTACACCGGCTCGCAGGGCAGCAAGATTGACTGGCTGAACATCATCATCGGCGTGCTGGTGCTGTTCATGCTGGGCTTGAGCCTGGCGCGGATGAAGATGGGCGACAAAATCGTGCCTTCGACCAAATTCGGCCTGATATCGACCGGCACGATGGCGGGCTTCAGCACGACCGTCTCCAACGCCGCCGGCCCGATCATGTCGATCTACCTGACCGGCATGGGCCTGCCCAAAGAGCAGTTCATGGGCACGACGGCATGGTACTTTTTTATCTTCAACCTGACCAAGCTGCCGATCTATGTGTTTCTCAGCCTGGTGCTGCCCAGCCAGCCGATGGTGAACCAGAATACGATCATGTTCGACCTGGCTATGCTGCCCGTCATCGTGCTCGCGGCGTTTGCGGGCAAGTGGCTGCTGCCGCGCATCCCCCAGAAGACGTTTAACATGACTGTCCTCGTTCTTGCTGCGATTACTGCTGTCAAGCTGATTCTGGATCAGGTGAAGTAGAGGGGAGAGGCAACAGGTCAGAAGTCAGAAGTCGGAGGACAGAGGACAGAGACAAAGACAGAGAGAAGCGGGCAGCGGGTGCGGGTGCATTATAATGATGCTGCACGTTACCTTTCAACAGAGAACATCATTTCCATTTCACTGCTAGTCATCTAACTGGGTGGCTGAAAATGTAGGCAATAGGCGATGGGCGTTTATTGGCAGGTGGTCATGGTGTGAGGTGTTGAATGGCTGAAAAGGCTTCGGTAAAGAAAGAGAACGAGTCGTCTAGTGTCAGTGGCCGCGCCGGGAAGGAATCGATGAACCGGCATAGCGCGTCACAACAAGCCCCTGCACTGGTGCAGCGCGCCCAACAGGCGCCCGGAAGTCTGAGCCATAGCGACCTGGTTACGCTGCAGCAGACGGTGGGAATGCGTGGCATTCAACGCCTGCTGGCGAACACGCCGACGGGCCCACAGCGCGCCGTTCACCTGCCAACCTCGTTGCAACGCACACTCAACCAACGCGGCGTTGCCGTACAAACCAAACTGACCGTCGGCGCGGCGGATGATCAATACGAGCGCGAGGCCGACCGTGTGGCGGCGCAAGTCATGTCGTCCACGGGCGATCAGGGGAGCGGTTCGGCTGTATCCAGGAAAGAGGATGAAGAGACAGCCCAGCGTAGGTCGGCCATCACACCACTGGTGCAACGTGAGGAATCGGAAACGACCGATCTCGCGGGCAGTTTCGACGCCGGACACGATGTCGAACGACAACTGTCCGCCGGCAGCAGCGGCGGTAACCCGCTGCCGGCCAAACTGCGGTCTGACCTGGAGCCGAAGTTCGGCGCTGACTTCAGCAACGTGCGCGTCCACACCGGCGCACAGTCGGACTTGCTGAACAGGTCGCTCGGCGCGCAGGCCTTCACGCACAGTAACCACATCTATATGGGTGCGGGTAAATACAACCCCGGCAGCGCCAGTGGGAAACACCTGCTCGCGCACGAGTTGACGCACGTGGTGCAGCAGACCGGGAGCGTGGCGCGCACCAAACTCAATGACACGGGCGTGATATCGCGGCAGGCCATGGCCGGCATACACAGGGCGTCGGCAAAGATCCAGCGCGCCGTGGGCTTCGAGTTTGAGACGGGCTATAAGATATTGAAGAAACAAGGCGCGAACTGGGTGAACCTGCCAAAGGCGACGGTGGTAAAGTCTTACGGCAACGGCGTCAACCTGACGGCGGATGAAAACAGCGCCGGGTTCTCGGCGATTGAAATGGTGCTGGATCCGCCTGTACAGGAAACAGACCCCAAGAAGTTCAAGAGTGCGGTAACGACGTTCAAGAAAGTGGGCAACGCGTTTGACTCATTTCGCAAGGATGCCCCCAAACCGCGTCTGCTGAATAAAGTCCCCAGCCCAGCCAGTGGGTCGTCAAACTACCAGATCACCCCTGCTTTCTCCGGATTTGAAGGCAACGCACAGTTGACGGGCGGTATCCGCTATGACCAACTGTACAAGTTCCTTGAACACGCCAATACCAGCGTAAACGACGTGACGGATACGCACAAGAATGCGAAGAATGAACTGACCCGGTTCAAAGGCAACGACACCGTCTCGATCAGCGGCGCCAATACACAAGTGAATGCCATCCACGGCTCCAACCAGCTGAAAGGCCTGGTGGCGATGCTTGGCATGTACCTGAACACAGGCAAGGCCGGCCTGCCAATGCTGAATTATGCCAAGCTGATTTCCAGCTCGTTCATGGCGCGCACCGACTTTGGCGCGATGTACAACCACCTGCCGGACTCTGACAGAGACCGATTTGTCAAAGATCCCGTTTCCTTCGTGGACCTGGTGCTCAATGCCGCGGGCCTGCCCGGCACCGATGCAACCCGGGTGTTCGACCGCGGCATCCGCAAGAGCGATGTCAAAACGAGCGTCGATTACAACACGAATGTCGTCAATGAGGTTGCCGAGATTGCCATTTCAAGGCGTCAGTGGCTGCTGGGCATCACCATGGGAGGCGATCCGATCAGCAGCGCCGGTATGCCGCACCTTCAGCACATCCTGATGGGCCTGGGCGCGCTGGGCTCGCGCACCGACCGAGTAGGAAATGACCCCAAGCCGCTAAAGGGTGCCAAGAACAAGGGCGAGGGCGTCATCCTTGAGTTGCGCAACATGAAACTGGCCAAGACACCCGACCAGTTTGCCACCGCTGTCACGGATATCTTTAACTACATCGTCGCGTTGAATGCCGAGTAGCAGGCCGCTGCCATGTGCTCGATCTGCTCGAACTGTCCGGCGGCGATGTATTCGCCATAGTGGATCAGGTCGCCGTCGAAGGCTTTACGCCAGGCCGCCCACGGCTCACCCTGGCGCCAGCCACACACCTGCGCGCTGATCAAGGCGCGTTCGGCGCGGACAAACGCCGCGCGCGTCGGCGCGTCCCACGCTAGCATTGCGCGCGCCACGGTGGCGAGGCGTGACACGATCACCTGCGTATAGCGCTCGCCCAAGGCCGCCGAGGCGCCTTGCTCGATGGCATCAGTCTTGCCATAATCGGGGTCATTGCGAATGCGTTCGATCTGGACAAGCTCCGGGTGCAGGTGCATCAGGAGCGACGTCTCGCCAATGCCGGCGTGGTCACCCAGATAGCCCGCATCCTGCGCCAGCCAGTATTCCGGCGTGCCCAGCACCGGAATCTGCAACCGCTCGGTCATGCGCGCGCCGACTTCGCGCACCGTGATTTGCTGGTTGTGCCCATAGTGGCCGGTCAGCATGATGATGGCGCGAAAGCCCTGGCGGTGACACTCGCTGCACAGCTTTTCCAGCCACGGGCGCAACAGGTGGTTGTCCCACTCGTACTCACCTTCCATCACGACCGTCGCCGGCATGTCCAACCCGCCCATCCCGCCATACAAAGGAGGATGCACGATGCCGCCGCCCTGCCGCGCCGCCAATACGCATAATTGGTGCGCCTTCAAAGCATCCAGCCCCAGCGCATTGTGTTCGCCGTGCCACTCCACCGTGCCCAAAGGCAGATACACCACCGGCGCCTGACCCTGCGCCGCACGAAACTCCGCGGGCAGCATGCGCTCCCACTGAACGTTGATTGCACTCATGGTTTATTCCTGTATGAAACGAGGGAAATTACTCGCTTTCGACCGCCACCATGGCGAAGGTATCGAAGGGGGCAAGGGTGAACTGCACGCTCTGATTCACGATCGTGTGCGGCAGCGCGGTTTGATCGGGCAGACTGATGACGCGGGTCACGCGCTCGTTGTCGCGCAAGGGCAGCGTCACCGTCGCGCCGACCGGCACCTGCGGCAGTTGCTGTTGCAGGTTGAGCAGGCTGATGATGGCGCGGCGCTGCTCGGGCTGGCGGAACAACGTCGCCTCGATGGCCGGGTGCGCCTCGACCTTCAAACAGTACGGTGCGGGGCAGATGTCGCCCAGCAGCTTCAGGACAAGCCGGTGATTGACCTGTTCATTGGTCGACTCGACTGGCGCGGCAACCCACGCGGCGCGGCCTTGGCCAAAGGTGTTGGTCACAATCGCCGGGTGCGCGGTTGGGGCGAGCGCCGGCGGATTGCTGTGAATCGCGCCGAAACGGTTGCCGATGGTCGTCCCGATTTCGGGCGCGATGAACGGCAGCGTGACTTGCGCCAGTGTCTTCGATCCAGCCAGCGCCTCGACCTGCACCATCGCGCCGCCAAAGCTGAGGTGATCCTGCGGCCAGATGGCGGTTTTTGCATCGGCATCCGACGGGGTGAGATAGGATATCTGCGTCCCCAGCCGGCCGCTGTAGCGCACGCCGAGTACGTCTTCGAGCAGATAGCGCCCTTCGGTGCGCTGCAACGACGACGCGCCGCTGGCATAGAGCGCGCCACCGTTGCGCACGAACTCGCGGAAGATAGCCGCCTGCGCCGGCGTGATTTCGAGCACGTTCGGTAGCATGACGGCGCGATAACGGTTGAGCTGGTCGAGATTGATATTCGTCACTACACCAAACGGAATGTGCGCCTGTTGCAGGAGGCGCGCCATCCCGACGACGGCTTCACGATGCGGGCACCGGTCAACGGCGTTGAGCTTCAGCAGATGCACGCCGTTCTCATCCGGGTTGTACATCGACTCTTTATCGAAATAGATCGCGACATCGGCCTGCAGATCGCCGCCCAGAAACGGCTCATACGCGGTGCGTTGGCGGTTCAATTCACCGAGGAAGGTATACACCTCGTGGTTTAAGGTGCCGTCGACGTTGATGTAATCGACCAGCATCAACGCGGCGTGGTGCAGCGTGGCGACAAACGCCTCGGTGCGAATCTCTTCCAGCGGCTTGACGGTGACGTGGTCGCTGTAGACGCGCGTGCGCGAGGTGTGGAACTCGAACGGGTGGCTCTGCGTGATGCCATCGTATACCTTGCACGCCAGCGAGTGTTGCGCCGGCCCGCCGTAGAAATCGCCGCCGACGTAGTTGCACGCATCGGTCATCTCGAGCGGCACGCCCATCGTCCAGTTGTGGAAAATGGTGGAGAACTGGTGGTTGACCGTGATCGGCTTGATGGCTTTGACGGTTGCCGTGACCTCGCTTGCGAAGGCGTGCAGCCAGCGTTGCCGCGCCGCCTGCCACGCGCGCCACGTGGGGTCATCCCAGTTGACGATGCGCGGCGGTTCTGCGCCGTATTCGGCCATGAAACGCGCCGTACAATGCGGGCAGTAGCACACATCGGGCCAGAACGTCATGTCGAAGAACGCGCCGTCGATGTCGTAACGGGCCGTAATCTCGCGCACGCACGCCAGCACGTAATCGCGGTAGGGCGAATTGGGGCAGCATACGCCATAGCGGCTGTTGGTGTGGCTGTCGTAGCCATCGGCGCGCGCAATGCGCCAGTCGGGGTGATGCTCGTAGCTCCAGTTATCGAAGATCAGGCTGAAATAGGCCAGCGGGTGCACGCCCTGTTTGCGGCACTCGGCCACAACCTCGCCGAAGAAATCGCGTCCGGGCGGCATATTGGCATGGCGATGGCCGATGCGGGTGTCCCACAGACTCAGCCCGACGTGCGAACTGGTGTATTGCAGCAGCGACAACGCCCCGCTGCGCGCGATGTTGCCGACATAGACGGCGGCGTCGAAGTGGGAAAGCAGTGCGGGATCCCAATCGGGAATGTGAATGTCGACGGAATAACGACGGTATACCTGTGCAGGCCACTCGGTAGTCATAGGTTCAAGGTCCTCCGGATGATAGGCGTATCTTAATGGAGGATTGCTTTTTGCGCACGGGCAGATCGCGCACCTGTCGCCAACCGATGTTCCTTTTCATTCGACGCTGCGCCAGATCAGGTGTATAGTGCAGACAAAGGGGAAAGCGTATGCAACTGCCATTGGATCATAAGGATCCGACTCATCGGTTGATCATGCAGATTGTCCAGATTGTGGTGATTTTCATGATAGGCACTCTGACCTATCAGCTACTCCACCTGAATATCGACAACCAGCGCGAGGTACGGGAGCAATACACCAAGTTAAGAGCGCGGGACCATGGACCGATGTATCAGCTGAAGGTTCCTTCAGAGATAACAGTGGCAGAGGTACACACTAGACTTACGCTCGTGATCTATCTGATGACCGCATGTGTGTCCATTGCTGGCGCATTTGCCGTGCGGGTGTTTTTCGGGGAAAGTGAGTATATGTCCCGCCTTGAGATGGCGCTCTTTTGCTGGCCCCTTTTGATCATAGTCATCGAATCCATCGCCAACGTCAATATCATCATCCAGACATCGGACAATGCCAGTGCTCTCGCACTTTTCCCTATACTCAACACGGTGCACGATATTATGGTGATGGCCAACAGTTTTCCCGTTGCCCCCATCGCGGCCTATGTCATCGTGCAAGGCGCAAAACGGGAAACACACTACCCCTTCGCCATCGCAGCCCTACTGTTTACACTCTTTTGGTGGATGCTGTCGCTCTATTACTCCTACCATATTATCGCCCTGGCCACAGACTGGGTTACCTTTTTCTAGGCAGTTTTCGTGTATGCCCCGTTACTTGCAGGTAACATGTCGAGATGACGTTCAACTACACCATACCGGCTTTGCCGGTGAGTGACCTGACGCGCAGTATGCCGTTTTACCGCGACCTGCTCGGTCTGACACTAGCGCATAGCGACGACGGTTTTGCTATTCTCCGGCGCGACGGCATCGAACTGCACCTGTGGACGGCGGGCGACCAGAGCTGGCGCACGCGTGTCGCCGCCGACAGCCCGGTTCAGAGCGGCGCCGAGACGTTCATCGCGGGCACGGCCAGTTGTCGCATCGCGGTCACGGGGATCGACGAGTTGTACCGCACACTGGAGGCATTCGGGATTGTCCATCCGAACGGGCGACTCAGTGACCGGGCGTGGGGCACACGCGAATTCACCATCCTGGACCCTGACCACAACGGGCTGACGTTCTTTGAACGGAGATGAGGGCGGCCCTATGAAACAGGTGTTCCACACTGCGGACATTGCTTTGCCCTGTATATTGGTTTTTGCCCTACCGCGCGACGGCGGCGAGCTCGACATCCATTATGATTGCTCCCTATGCCTAATCTTGCCGATACGCTCAGTCGTTTGCCGGCGTGGATCAACGCCATCAAGGTCGTCTACTGGCCGCGCGACGACGGCCCGATTTACTCGATTGCCGATTTCTACGATCGCCTGACCGATGGCGCAACACCCGCGCAACGCGCTGAAGCCACGCTGGCGTTGATCGTGTCGCTCTACCTTGAGCAGGAAGACGCGAATGCGGCGGACCAGTTGCCGCAGTTTATGGCGACGCTGGCCGACTTGATCAACGATCAGCCCGGCGGCGAGGAGCCTGCCGCATGACTGCCCCGCGCGGTCGCGGCGCTCCACCCAGCCCGCACACGCTCAAGTGTCCAAGCTGCGGCGCGCCCAATCTGTATAACGGGCAGGGCAAGATGCAGGCGTGTTCCTACTGCGGCGCCGAGATCGCAGTCCCGCCGCAGATGTGGCCGCCTCCGGTTGCCCCAACCTTTACACCAATTCCACAGGCGAAACCGTGGCTCGGATTACTCGGCTGCGCCATGATGATCGTGATGGCATTGCTGGTCATTATTGCGACTATTGTCTTGTCCAATCTGTCCCAATAGAAGAGAATGCAAGTCCTGCCATGCCCAGGTGGAGATGAGCAATCAGCCTCAATAATGTATAAAATGTGATGCAATGTGCGTATATGAACACATAAAAAGCGGGTGAGTTTACCGACAGCGAAAGGTTCGTGGCTGATAGAACAGTAACCAATGGATGAGATTGGGATATGATTGGTTTGCTCAACTGTGTGCGATAAGATCGTGCGAAGGTTGTGAAAAGTGATACGAGCGCACAAGATCAGGCTTAATCCAACCCCAGAACAGGCCGAGTGGCTTGGGTACTGTTGCCACGTTAATCGCGCGGCGTATAACTGGGCGGTGGCAGAGTGGACTGCACAGTACAAAGCCGGCGGCAAACCAAGCGCAATGGCGCTGAAAGCGAAGTGGAACTCAGAGATCGACACAGTCCGCCCGTGGGTGCGAGAGAGTTGCCGTG
>CAIQQO010000005.1 GCA_903873965.1 uncultured bacterium | reverse complement strand
TCGTCCGGTCACCAGTCGCACCAGTTCCTCGCTGCTCACGTCGCCGTCGGCAAATAACCCACCCGCTGCAGCGCCACTCACCGCGGCATTGGCTGCGACATCGTCGAGCAAGGCGCGCAAGCCGGTACGGCGCAACTGATGCAACGGTTCAGCTGCCGCCGTCGCATCGCCACTTTGGCCGAGCGACAACGCCACCTGTGTGAGGGCATTCATGGCGTCGATGACACCGCCTTCGGCGTCAGCTTCAGTCACACCGGCCAGGGCCGGCAGCAGGTAACACGCGCGACGGTAGGCAGCCACGGCCGCATCCAGCACACCGGACAGGTCGTGCGCTTCGAGCGGTTCGCGTGACAGATGCAGCAGAACGAGTTGTTCGGCGGTCTGCACCAGTGAGACAAACACGCTATCTTCGGCAATCAACCCGACGGTGTGTGCCAGCAGATCAGGCGCGAAGCGGTGCAGCCCCATGCGGCAAGCATGAAGCAGCAATCCTGCCGCGGCATCCGCGCGTCTTGCGCCCTGTGAAGCAGCGAGACGATCAGCCTGCAGCTTAGCCGCGCTCGCCTCCTCCAATGTCGCACCATACACCGAGGCGGTCACCAGTGCACTTTCGGTGTCGGGCGACCAGCGGTAGCGCCAGACTTCCTGCACACGCGCCAGATCACGCCCATTGACATAATCTGGCCCTGCCACGTGCGTCGCAAATGGCACGGTCAGGTATGCCAGCCGGAAAAACATGCGGCTGAGCTGGCGATGGCTCACACTGCGGTCGCGCATCAGATCGAGGCTGACCTCGCGCGGATTGAGCGTATCGAGATCGAGCCGATGGCGCACCGCCTGCGCGCGAAAATCGGCAACAAGTGGCGCTATCGCGACGCCGGGAGGCAACTCGCCGATGCGGTCACCCGCCAGAAATTCGCGCGCCAGATTCATCACCAGCGCGCCCTCGGCATCCATCGCGCCCTTGACGAAAGCCGGGCGAATGCCATCCAACATATCCTCGCGAGTAAGTCGGGAATGGCCGCGATAGGTAGCCAGCGCGCGCGCCTGCGCCAGCGCCGCAATCTCATCGGCTGTCGAGATGCCGTAACCCTTGTCGCGCGCGCGCCGGCCAAGTTCGACGATGATTTGCGCCGCGACGCGGTCGTTAGCACCAGTGTCTTCTGGCGTAGATGCAGCGAGGCTGTCCCACGTACGCTGGTAAAACTCGGGCGAGGGCATGCCGCTGGCGTAACCGTTCAACCGATCCAACTGCGCGAAACCGTACCGCAGCAGAAACACTTGCGTGTCGCCGCCATGCTTGCGGGGCGCTTTGCGTTTGGGCGAATTCGCGAGCAGCTCGCGCAGGCCGGGCGTGTGAAACCCGCCCGTGACGACGAGGATGGGGGCGCTCTGCGCGGCGAACTCTTCCTGCGCAGCAACGATCTCGGAAGCCATGGCCGCCTCGCGCGCCGTGTTACCCTCGACGCTCAGCATATCGGGCGTGTAATCGGCGCGCGCCAGCCCGCAGTACGTCTCCACGCGGCGGATGAACTCATCGTCACTCACCGTGGTGAAGTCCGTTTCAAAGAGGTGATCCCACAAATCATCGATGTCGCGCGCGCCGGTGCGCTCGCACAGCGCCTGCAACAGCTTGCTGTGCCGCAGCGCATACTCGTCAAACAGACTACGCAGGTTGGGTTTGGTGGCGGCATCCGGGGAAGCCGGGTCATGCTGTTCAGCCAGAATCAGCTCAGGAAAGGTCAGGTCGATAAAGCGCACCGCTATCCCCGCGGCAACTGCGGCGCGCGCGGCGACCAGTTCCGGCGAGAAGTCCGCGAGTGGGTAATAGGCCGCAAAGCGCGCCGGGTTAGCCGCATCATGTTTATCGCGTTGCAAGGCATTGGCTTTGTCGATAAACGTGGTGTAGATAGCGACCGGCGCGCACGTCTGCATCCCGGCGAGGTCGGCGATCAAAGGTGTGGCGTCGCGCGGGCCTTCGATCAGCACCGCGCACGGCCTGCGCGACGCAATGATGCGCGCCACATGCCATGCGCACGCTGGACTATGATGCCGCACCGGGAAGAAGATCAGTTCCAGCATACGATTTATTTCGCTCGAATCAATCAAGCCACTTGCGCGCCTTGTAGTACTCGGCCCACGCGCCGCCTTTCTGCAGGACGCGCTGCTGCACCACGGTATCGAAATAGTGGCGCAACCGCTTGAGGTCATCCGGGTTATCTTTGATCACCGCGCCCGACAGATGGCGCACGATATGCCCGGGGTTGAGCGTCTGATCGCCATAATAGTAGGCATCCAGCCCGGCGGCCAACCCGACAGAAACAGCCTCGGCTGTGCTCATGGGTGTGGTCGGGCGTTCCAGCCGCTTACCATCGTCGGTGGTCCCTTCGCGCAATTCGTGAAAAGTGGTCACGAGCAACTCGACCACATCGCGCTCCACGCTGATGACCGCGCCGGCTTCGCCCAGCAACTGCGTTGTCTGCTCCATCACCAGTTGCACTTCGAGCGTCAGCGCCCGGATGGGCTGCACCGTTTCAAAGTTGAAGCGGCGCTTCAGCGCGCTGGACATCTCGTTGACGCCGCGATCGCGGATGTTGGCTGTCGCGATGACGTTGAAACCCGGCCGGGCGAGTAGCACGCGTTCGTCGCCGCTGAACTCGGGCGTCATCATCACCTTGTCGCTCAACACACTCACCAGACTGTCTTGAATCTCGGGCGGGCAGCGGGTGATTTCCTCGAAGCGGGTGACTAGCCCATCGCGCATGCCAATATACAGCGGCGCGGGCACAAGCGCGCGCTGCGTAGGGCCTTCGGCCAGCAACAGTGCATAGTTCCACGAATACTTGATCTGATCCTCGGTCGTCCCGGCGGTGCCCTGAATGGTGTTAGTCGAAACGCCCGAGACGGCGGCAGTGAGTAACTCGCTCAGCATCGTCTTGGCGGTGCCGGGTTCGCCGACCAGCATCAAACCGCGATTGCCTGCCAGCGTGATAACGGCGCGCTCGATCAGCACATCATCGCCGTAGAACTTGCGCGCGATCACGGTCTCGGTCGCCGCGCCGTTCCACGTATGCTTAAGCACCTTACCATCGCTGCCCGCGATGAAGGTGCGCACAGCGCGCGGCGAAAGTTTCCAGCCCGGGGGCGTCGGGCCGGGATCGTTGGCGCGCAGCGCGTCCAGCTCGCGCGCATGCACCACCTCCGCCGGCGGACGCAGGTAAGTGCTGTTGCGCGGCGGATCAGTTCGGATAACGGGTTTGTTCGCTGCTTTGGTCATGGTGAGTTTCTTATATCCGCTTGCGCCACTCCGGATCGTAGCTTCCGGCAGCCATGAACGACTGCACATCGCCGACCGATTCACTGTATACGACAGCGCCGGCATCGCCCAGCTTGATCACGCGCGCATCGTTGTCCTTCAGGTCGTCATACACATAGCTGCCGCGCTTGAGCGATCCGGCGCGAGCAAACTCCAGCTTCTCCAACACAACGGGAGGGGCATCCATATACCCGACACTCATGCCCGAGAAAGTCAGAACGGCCTCGACGCCATCGGCAGGGAATTCCTTCCACACCGTGTGATACCCACCGCCATCCTGCACCGAGCCTTTCTGCCAGCCCGCCTTGTCATAGCGCCCAAGGAAGGCCAGCGCCTCGATCACATAGCCCTCACAGCCAGTCCAGACGCGCGCCGCGGGATCGGCCACCACCGCCACGGTGCGCGCCAGTTGGGCGAAGGGCGGCTTAAGATCGTAATCGGTCAGGTGTTGCAGCCATTCGGCGCGGGTGGCGTCATCGAGCATCACAGGATGCGCCAGCCGTACCTGTGCGTTCGCTGGTAACGTCACCGGATCATCATGCGCGTCAGTCAATGAACCGTCTTCCAACGGGCGGAACAAAAGCGGTGCAGCGCCATCGACGCGCGCCTCCCACACCAGCGGCACCGCCACGGGGCGCAATACCGGGTGGCGCAGGATGGCAGCCTTCCACGCTTCAACTTCCCACGTGCGGCGGCTGACCAGTGCCTGCTCTAACCGCGCGGACTGTCCTTTCACCACCTGCTTCAGAGCAGCGCGCAGCTCCTTCCAGTCCTTCTGCGCCTGCTCGGCTTTTGGCGCATCGTCCGACTTGTTCGGCGCCGGCACGCTTTGCAGCTTGATCGCCTTGCCCGTGGCATCACGCACGCTCAAGCTGAGGTCGGGCGCGAGCCGAACAATGAACTGGCGAGTGCCGTAATCAAAAGTGCGCTCGCCACGCTCATCCAGCCCCAGCCGCGGGGCGACGCGATCCTGCAGGCTTTCCTGCGTAATGCCCAGCATCTGCGCGGCATTGGCAAACGCCTGCGTCGCGGCGGCCTTGACCTGCTTATGTTTAACGCGATTGGCGATATCGTTCAAGGTACTCAGCGCCAGATCGGTGCCGATCAAGGGCAGCGCCCACACCACGCGCGAAGCCAGCGCGCCGCGGGCATGTTTGACCCAGTCATCGATCTGATGGCGCAGCACTGGTACCATGGCGTCGCCGCCCCATGCCGCCACGAACACCAGACACCAGACTTCCTTGTTATTGGCGCCATGTCCCACCCAGCCTCGATACAGGGCTTCTGCAAATGCCTCTGTCGCCGATCGATCAATCACGCCGACGGCACGTGCGACCGTTGGGGCAAACGCGAAGTCGTTGCTGCGCGACTGCTGATAGAGCAGCGTGTTGACATGCAACGACGAAACCGCGCTGCCGTCCATCCAGCGCAATGGCGGTAATGGGGCTTGCTCCGTAACCCACGGCAAAGGCACTTTCTCAGCGCGCGCACCCAATTTGCGACCATCCGCCTCGATGGCGGCCATGATACCCACCAGATCCTGTGGAGCGCCGGCACCCTGCACGCTTTGGACGGGATTGCCCAGCGCATCGGCGATAGCCTGCTTAACCGCTTGCGCCGCTTCCTTCTCCAGACGCGCTTGCAGCAAGGCGCGCGACGGCGCATCGCCGATACCGGCAAATACGGCAACCGCCGATTGGCGCACGGCGGCTGTGCGATGATTCAACACCTCAGCCACTTTCGAGGCGGCCTCGGCGGGATGCGCCACCAGCCACACAACGGCCTGATCACGCACTTTCTTAGAGGTATGGACGAGTGCCAGCATCGCATCGTCGATGCCGCCCAACACCAAAAGCGTTTCGAGCGCAATCAGCGCCAGAGTGATATCATCCCGGTTCAGCACCTCGCGCAAGGCAGGCGCAACCGCGTCAGCAGGCGCATGCATTGCCAGCTTGACGGCGCACTTCGTCAATTCATCATTCGGCTGCTTGATCGAATCGACCAGCAAGGGCAGATACTTGACTGGATCGCTGTTAAATGCCAGTTCAAGACTTGCGCGTTGCACGTAAAGCATCGTCTTGGCAGGCGCTGATTCGCGGGCCGCTGCCGCAGCGCGATCCGCATATTTCTGAGGATCATGAGCGACCAGCGCGGTCAACGCATCGACACGCGCATGTTCGTTGACAGTCACACCCGGTTCGGTCAGGCGCAATGTGTGCTTGAGAAACCGCGCAGGATCAACCGGGAGCAGCAACGCGGCGCACCCACCCGCATACGGCCTGTCGAGTGTCACAAATTCATCCACCAGATCCAGCAACGGAGGTTGCGCCGCGAGCAATACTTTGGTAAAGCACAGCCCAGTCCAGTACGCCAGATTGGACTGCGCGGCTACGGCCATCACCTCAAGAGGATGGGCGATGACATGCGGTAATAACACGCACCCCAGCAACGTCACCTGATCATTAGCGATGAGGCAGCCACCGTACTTAAAGACTGTGCGAAACAGCTCATCAACTTTGCCCCAGCGCTGCAGCAAAACGGCGACGACCTCTTCGATCAGCGGGTTGTTGCACAGCATTTGGAACAACTTCGTCACTCTGCCGTAATTCCGGTCGAGCGCCAGCAGCAGTTCAATCGCGCGCAATTCCATCGGCGAAAGTGACGCGCTGGTCAGTTGGCGCCCAAACAGCACATCGGTCAGCGCTTCGCAGTACGCCCAATCGTTCGGGCGCGTGATGACCGCAGCAGCCATCGCGGCTGTGCGTCGCCCCAGCAGCGCGTCGCGACCGGCGAGAATACTCGCCGGGTCTATGCGGTAACGCTCAGCAGCCTTTTGTATGTCTGCGATAAGCGTCAATTCTTCGGGTGTTGTCATGTGGCATCAGCCTCCCGGTGCCTATTATGCACGCTTGCTTTGTTTCTGGTAAACGCCAGCCTCTGTCATCTGATCTCCGACTTCTGACCTCCGTCTTCTGTCTTCTCAATACGTCGCGCGTCCGCCGCTGATGTCAAATACAGCACCGGTAGAGAAGGAGCATTCGGGTGAGGCCAGCCATGAAACGAGTGCAGCGACTTCCTCGGGTTGACCTATCCGCCCCAGCGGGATTTTGGCGATCAACGCAGCGCGCTGTTCGGGGCCGACCGCATTCGCCATATCGGTCTGGATCAGGCTGGGCGTGACACAGTTCACATAGATTCCCTGCGTGAGTACTTCCTTGGCCAGTCCCTTGGTAAAGGCGATCACGCCAGCCTTGGAGGCTGAGTAGGCGGGCATGTTGGCATTACCTTCCTTGCCCGATATCGATGCGATGTTGACGATGCGCCCGCTACGGCGTTCGAGCATGTGCGGAAGAACGGTCTTGCTGCAATAAAACGTGCCGTCGAGATTAACGGCCAGCACGCGATGCCATTCATCTTCAGTGTACGTCACGACAGGGCCGGAAACGCCCACGACGCCGGCGTTGTTCACCAGCACATCGATCTGTCCGCAGCGTTCGATGACCGTCGCCACCATCTGCCGCACACTCGCCGAATCCGTGACGTTGACATGCACAGGAAATGCGCCCGCTGCGGCTATCTGTACCATCTGCTCGCAAGTTGCGCGCGCCGCTGCTTCATCCATGTCGGCCACTGCAACTACGAATCCATCATGCATCAAACGCTCGGCAATCGCCCTGCCGATCCCGCGCGCCGCGCCAGTCACAATCGCCACCTTTGGTTTATCCACGGTTCACCTCACGTTGGGGCTGCCAAGCCACCGCGTGTTCGCCCTTTATTTAAGTTATTTCTATCCCCAGTATCGCACGCCACGCAATACCTGCGCCACGGAGTGCTTATAATAATGCTGTATTCAGTGTGCGATTCTTGGCTTCTCGGACAGACGACGAGATGATGGTGTCAGCGGCTGACGCAAAGCCAACGGCTGACGCAGAATCTGCCAGCGCGGCTGCCCGGGACTGGGAGGTATGATGTACCTGGTTTCCGATATTCTGCGGACGAAAGGGCACGACGTGTGGAGTATCCACGCCGATGCCACTGTGTACGAAGCGCTCCAGATGATGGCGGACAAGGATGTGGGCGCCCTGGTCGTCATCGACAAAGGGCAAGTCGTGGGGATTTTCTCCGAACGCGACTATGCCAGAAAAGTGATCCTCGCAGGTCTGTCATCCCTAAACACGCCGGTGAAACAGATCATGTCCATCGGGGTATATTACGTCACACCCGACCAGTCGATCGAAGAATGCATGGCCGTGATGACCAAGAATCGCGTGCGCCATCTACCGGTGATTGTCAATGAGCAACTGGTCGGCCTGGTGTCCATCGGCGACGCAGTCAAGTCGATCATCTCGGACCAGGACATTCAGATTCGGCAGTTCGAGAATTACATCTCAGGCAGAGGCTATTCGGCCGATCCGTTGCAACTGTGAAGTGCCATTTCCGTTACACCAAATCCCTGCGAGAGGTGTCCGTATGTTTCGTCTCGTGCAAATGCAACCCTCGCAGGGCAATGCCTGTTCCGTGCGCAGCTTCACGTTTTGCGTTTCACGCATCAGCTCTGCGGCGTATAGTCGATCACCAGCAGTTCCTCCACAATGCCCAGCTGGGTGAACCACTGCGCGAATTTCTTGTGTTCCGGATGCGGCAGGTAGGCATCGCGCGCTGCGGTATTGACAAAGGTCAGCATGATGACGTGCGTCATGCCATGGTCGAGGTGTTCCGGGCTGTTATTCGCGCCATACTCGAAACCCGTAATGCCCTCGATCTTTGTACCGAGTTCGCGGAAGGCGGCGATGAAGGTGTTGAACTGCTCCGGCGTCACGCCGGCTTTGGTGCGGCAAACAAGAATGTGCCTGACTGTGTTATTTTCCATGGGCTAATTAAACACTGAAACACCCGCACGCGCGGCGTGCCACCGCCAGTAGGCCAGCATCAGCACAGCGGACGCGGCAACCAGAATGCCCCCGAGCAGAAACAGGTCGTTGAAACCATAGACCGCGATGAAATAACCGCCCGTGAGATTCATGCCGGCCATAGCCAGTGTGCTGCCCATCAAACTGATGGCCGATATGGAGGTGCGCCACCTGGCACTCACACTCTCCTGTCCCAGCATATTCCTGGCCGGATAGGCCAACGCGAGACAGACCATCGTCCCGATCTGCGCTGCGGCCGCAGCCAGCCACACCGGCAGCAATGCCATCATCAGCATGCTTAATGCCGCGCCCAGCGTGGCCAGCCCGACCGTCAGCGCAGTACCCAGCCGCTTGATCACCAGCGGCGCGAGCAGCGCAGCGAATACCGCCAGCAGAAGCGCAAGCCCCATCACGACGCCAATGTTAACCGCCGGGATGCCAAAGTTCTTGTCGAGATAAACGCTGAAAAACGTGCGCGCGCCCACGCCAGTCGATTCGAGCACCACCACCAGGCCAAACCAGATAAACAATGAGATCGGCGCCGCCCGCGATTGTCGCGGCTCTGGTGCCTGCGCAGGTGCACGAGAACTGCCATATGCGGCATCGTCGGCGGGCAAGGCATCCCGCTGATCCTCCGGCATCCGGCCTGTGCGCGACATGACCAGCGCCGCAGCCACGATGGAGGCCACGATGCCAAACAGCGCATAGCGATACGGCGCGGCTGGTTCTGCGGCGGCTACCGGCCAGCGGCTGAGCAGATCCACCAGCACACCGGCGAGCAGGCTGCCCGTGAACGCGCCGAAGCCTTGCAACCCCTGCAGAAACGAGAAGGCATGGCTGCGTTCCGCCGGTTCGGAAACACCCATCAGATAGGGGACGCCGTTAACAAAGTAGAGCGTTGCGGGGAAGAACAGCACGATCCACCAGCCGATGAGCCAGGCACCCCAGAGCGGCTTGGGCGCGAGTTCCACGCTGAACATAGCCGCTGCTCCCAACGCTGTTCCAACCAGGCCAAGAATCAGCGACGTGCGCAATCCGAAGCGTCGACCGACCCAGCCAGCCGGCAAGGCCATCAGCACAGCAGCCAGTTGCCCCGATCCGATCACGATGCCAACAAACGGGAGGTCGAAGCCCAGCCGCAGGATGTACAACCCCAGCAGGACAGTAGAAATACCCGGAAAGCCAATGGCATAAAGAGCCGTGGCCACGAGAAAAATCCGGGTATCGCGTTTAAGCGCTGCCAACGCGCGCCCATAGGCGCGCAGTCCGGCAGCTTGGGCGGGTTGCGTCATACAGACATTATGCCAGTATTGGCCATAAACGCTCGCTGCTTTCCTATCGCTGCGCAACGGATGGCATGACACTCGCAACCCATCCGTTGGCAGCGCCCCCTACGCGATTTCAGCAATCAGAGTGAGGAAGCAGTCCACCACTTGCGGGTCAAACTGAGTGCCAGAGTTCTGGCGCAGGTATGCGACGATTTCCGGCATCGCCCACGCGGAGCGATAGGGACGGTCGGACTGCAGGGCATCCCATACATCGACGATGGAAAAGAGGCGCGCCGTAAAGGGGATCTGCTCTCCCTTCAACCCACGCGGATAGCCTTTGCCATCCCAGCGTTCGTGATGGCAATACGGAATATCAAGCGCGCTGTTCAGGAAAGGAATCGGCGCGAGGATGTTGTACGCCGACACCGGGTGCTGGCGCATGACAAGCCACTCCGTCTCAGTCAGCGAACCTGGCTTATGCATAATCTCATCAGGAATATTCATCTTTCCAATATCGTGCAACATGGCGCCACGGCGCACATTCACAATCATGGTTTCATCGACCCCCATCGCGCGCGCCAGCTTCACGGTGATGTCGATAACGCGTTGCGTGTGCTCCATGGTTTCCTTGTCGCGCAATACCCACGCCTTCGACCATGCTTCGATCATGGGTTCGTGGATGTGCGCCACATGTGGCGCGTTACCTGAACCCATCGCCAGCGCTGCATGATCCACAATTTCGATGTAGTCGATAAACGGCCAGCCCGTAGTCAACTTGACCAGTTTCTGGCTGGCCAGGTCAAACTCCGGACCCAGTAGTTGTTTTGCTTCATCCGTCAATTTACCCGCTGAAGTCACATACCGATGCTGAGATTCGGCGCTGGGAATTTCCCAGATGACGGCGTACTTACATGGCGTTGCACTGTGATCTGCTTTAACCACATACGCATTCCAACCCAGTTTACGTCCAAAGGATTCGTATTCAGCAGTGACGAATTCCTCGAAATCTTCACACAGAATGCCAGGGCGGAGTTCTAACGGGGTGTAACCAAATATATTAGTCATGATGGGCTTCTTTATTTCCTTACGGTCATCTGAAACCATCATACAAATTCCTGTCGGGGAAAAGGTGACATTTAGTGTCAAAATTCTGACAATTCTGACAGGAAATCATGACAAGTGCTTCCGGAATAGGACACGGTCCATCCATGCTCACGCCTGAAGACATCGACACGCTATATCGCATCGGGTATGCGTCTTTTGAGGCAGCCACACATCCGCCGGTTTTAATTCTGGTAAACCACCTCCCAGATCTCGTTCGTGCCGCCTGTAGCGGTCAGGTCGAACCACCCCTTCCAGAAGTCCTCGCCCGGATCGAATGCGGTCCAGTACTTGTTGTACTCCGCCAGGTCCTGAAATTCCATTTCCATGACCAGTTGGTCAAATGGCCCGATATCGGATGTGTACCAGCGCAGTTTCACAGTGCTTGGATCCCTGGCGTAAGTAGCCTTGATGGCTTCAATTGCGCTTTGCCGCCGTCCCTGCCTAAGAATAAACGTTCGTCGATTTACGATCATAATAGTCCTCCAGAATTTAGAAATGAGTTCAAGGTGATCATACAAGCCTGATTGACGGAAAAGCTGACTTTTCCTGACAGTTGGGTTGACAGTTTTAAAGGGTCTGGGGTTGTAGACCTTTCGGGTGTGGACTTGCAAGCATCGTCGCCTACAAACCTTCACCTCAAAGGTCTGCATGCGCACCGGCAAGGCTTATGGTTTCTTCATTTCGCGTTCGCCAACTGCTCGACGTCCACCCAACAGCCAGTTCGGTCGGACTCGAAGACCGCTTCAATCACGGCCTGCGTTTTCACGCCATCGTAAAAGCTGGGGGTGATGGATTTGTCAGTGAGGATTGAGTCGATAAACAGCCGCGTGCTGGCTGGCTGCTCGGTGAAAATCTTGAAGAGTTGATCCCAA
The DNA here is from genome assembly GCA_903873965.1 of uncultured bacterium. Lineage (GTDB taxonomy): Bacteria > Chloroflexota > Anaerolineae > J036 > Brachytrichaceae > CAIXPS01. The sequence goes on along the minus strand of CAIQQO010000005.1, from coordinate 61,507 downwards.
GTGGATGTACTCTGGTCGACGCCTTGCAGTACGTCTTCCGGAATCGGCAAGGCGTGCAACGCCTTTTCGTCGTCGTGAAGCCCGCGCACCGTATAAGTGGCCAAGTCACTCTCCAGTTCCAGCGTGCCTTTTTCGCCATGCAGGACAATCTGCTGCGCTTGTCCACGGTCCCCAATGTTCGCTACCGCCGTCGCGTAGATGCTTCCCACAGCGCCGTTTGCAAATTGTAGTGAAAGGTTGGCAACGTCATTAGATAACTCGTACGGCTTGCCCTCCGGGTGCGGCTTGTTCGCCCGGACGTTCAAAGTGGCTTGCACCCGGGTGATATCTCCCACGATCCACGTCGCCATATCGATCATGTGCGATCCGAGGTCGCCTAGCGCGCCTAGACCATGCTGCCGATCCCACTTCCACTGATAGGTGGTGTGACGAGCATAGTCGGCGATATAGTTGAAACTGGTGTTATAGACCTTGCCGATATAACCTTCTGCCACCAACCGCTGCATATATCGGAACTGGGGCATCCAGCGATAGGTAAAACACGTCATATGCTTGACCCCTGCGGATTCGGCCTTTGCCAACATCTCCTTTGCCTGCACCAGGTTAAACGCCAGTGGTTTTTCGCATAACACGTGCAGGCCGGCATCCAGTGCAGCCATGGTCATCGGATAATGCATATCATCTGGTACGGCCACGACAATCGCGTCGAGATTCCCGTGCTGAATCATGTCGCTGTAGTCCGTGTACACGTTGGGAATCGAATACTTCTGCGCCATCTCTTCGGCGCGCGCGCGGTTGCGTCCACAGATGGCGGCAGTGACTGCCCCGGGATGGCTTTTTAGCAGATTCAGGTGGATATTATCCGAGTACCAACTCGTTCCAATCATTCCGACGCGGACTTTGTCTTGCATAACGCTCCTTGTTCCATCCAGAGGGGTATCAGACCATCTCAACGTAGTCAGTGGAGGGCCAGCCGACGACGAGTGTATCCAGTTTCTTATTGGCCTCATCAAACTCAGGGCCCAGCAGTTGCAATACTTCCTCGGAAATCTGATCAGGAGCCGGAAGCTGTCGGTTGCGCAATTCAATACTGGGCAACTCCCAGATGACGGCATATTTGCCAATCCTCTCTCCACGATCAGCCTTAAGTACATACCCTTTCCAACCCAGTTTTTGGCCGAAGGGCGCATATTCGTTATTAAAGAATTTCTCGAAGTCTTCACCATTGACTCCGGGGCGGAGTTCCAGCGGTGCGAAACCAAATACCTTTGCCATGATCGACTCTCCTTTGCTGACAAAATAAACACGGATTGAAATCCTGTGTTCATCATATAGATCGCTACGTCGGAAAAGTTGACATTTCCTGACAACTGGGCTGACAGTTACAGACACAAAGACGCTAATACCGGAGTAAAATCCGGTTCAGGGCGGGAGCGTATAAGGTATGGGCAGGACTGGACAAGCGAAAGATTCGATCACCACTTTTGGCGAAATGCTGAAGCATTTGCGTCGGCGCGCGCAATTAACCCAACGCGAGCTGAGCATGGCCGTAGGGTACTCCGAGTCGCAGATCACGCGCCTCGAGAGCGGCCAACGCCTTCCCGATCCCGTTACAGTCGAGGCTCAGTTTATCGATGCGCTGCAACTCGACCACGATACCGCCATTCAGTTGATCACCCTCGCCAAAGCCGCCGTTGCCAACGCATCTCTCCCTGCTGGCGCCAGCCATGCGCCTGCCCCAGCGAGTAGCGAGATGGCGCACCCGGGTATCGACCAAGAGGCGCCCGCCCAGCCGCCATACCCTCACGGGCACACCAATCTGCCCGCCCAATTGACACACTTCATCGGCCGCGAGCACGAAGTGGGCGAAGTCGCTGCTTACATTCAAGCATGCCGCCTCGTGACGCTGACCGGCTCCGGCGGCGTTGGCAAAACCCGCATGGCCATCGAAGTTGGCTCCAACCTGCTCAATCTATACCACGATGGCGTCTGGCTGGTTGAACTGGCTCCCCTCAACGATCCCGTCCCACTGCCTAATACCATCGCCGCTGTGTTTGGTTTACCCACCATGAGCCGACCGGCTTTGACCGCACTCACCGAGCATCTGCTCGATCGCCACGTCCTGCTCATTCTCGACAACTGCGAGCATCTGATCAATGCCTGTGCCAACTTGGTTACCGCTCTACTGCAAGCCTGTCCACACCTGCATGTGCTGGCCACCAGCCGTGAAGCCCTCAATATCCCCGGCGAAGTCGCATGGCGCGTCCCCCCGCTCGCGATGGACATAGCAGTACAGTTGTTCGTCGAACGCGCCTGCGCCGTCAAACCATCCTTTGCCGTAACCACCACAAACCGCCGCTGGATCGCCCACATCTGTCAGCGGCTGGATTACATGCCATTGGCTATTGAACTGGCCGCCGCGCGCATGCGCACTTTCTCTGTAGAGGAACTCGCCGAGCGCATGGATGACGTTTTTCGCCTGCTCACGGGTGGCAGCCGCACAGCCTTGCCGCGTCAACAAACCCTGCGCGCCACCATCAAGTGGAGCTACGACTTGTTGCCCGAGCATGAACGCGCCCTGCTGCACGGATTATCGGTTTTTGCGGGCGGCTGGACGCTGGAAACTGCCGAAGCTGTTCTCGGCGACGGTGTTCTGGAGCAACTCGACCAACTGGTGAACAAATCACTGGTCATTGCGGCGATCGATGAAGCCACCGGTACGATGCGCTATCGGTTGCTGGAGGTGATCCGCCAGTACGCCAGCGAGGCGGCTACGTCTACGGACGCTGCAAAAGCGCGCCTATACGCGATCCGGCAACGCCACCTGAAATTCTTTGCCGATTTTGCACAGTCTGGGCGGCTCAATATCTTGGATGAAACATGGCACTGGGTCTGGAATGCGTCCCTGGCGGCTGAGCTTGATAACACGCGCGCTGCCCTGGCCTGGGCGGCGCAAAGCGGTGACTGGCAACTGGGATGGCAGTTAACCACGGGCATTCTGGGCGTCTGGACAGTGCTGGGTTACGGGGATGAGTTGATACGATGGAGTGACGCGAATGTCCTCTCCAACCCCAAGGTGAGTGACATTCAGCGCGGTCATAGTTTGACCGTAATCGGGCGGCTGTGCTACACAAAAGGCGACGTGCCTGAAAGTATTGCCCGCTATCGCGCCGCATCCGAGCTGGCGCATCGCATTGAAGACGAGGAACTGATCCTTGAGGCGGACCAGTACCTTGGATTCTTGACACTGGATGATGACATCTCCATCCGCTTGTTGAATGCCGTCATCGCATTGGCGCACCAGACCGAACGAAAGAGCCGCGAATCACTGGCGTTATCCATGCTCGGCGCACGTTTGCGCCTGCAGGGCAACCTGAATCGAGCCCACTCAGCGCTGACCGAGAGCGTGAGGTTGGCGCGCAAAACCGGAAACTCCTGCGCAATTGCGGGCGCACTTGGCCCCATGGGGCGACTGCTTCTGGAACAGGGAAACTACCCCGAGGCGCGCGCGGTACTCGAGGAAAGCATTCTTCTCAATCGTCAAGAAGGCCTGCGCGGCTGGCTGGGGTATGACTTGGAAAACCTGGCAGAGGTTGGACTAGGCCAAGGGGATGGTGCACTGGTAAAGCGCCTGCTGCCTGAGATCATCCCTTACTATCATCAAATTGACGACCTTGGACGTGTCGCGCGGGGGCTGACAGCAGCTGCCGGTCTGGCCCAGTTGCGCGGCCAACTCGCGCCAGCCGTGCGCCTGCTTGGCGCTGCCTCTGCCATCCGGCGCGAGCACCATACCCACGGGATATTTGAATCCGACATGTCTGCCGAATATAACCGACGCTTGCCGGCGTTGCGCGCTGTCCTCGCCCAAGCGGATTTCGAAACCGCCTGGGCGGAAGGGCAGGCGCTATCGTTGCATCAAGCCATCGCCCTGGCACTGACGGCGTGATCGTCGCGCCAGACTTTGGACAGAATACGGTGTTGCTCCCTTCAGGGTTGCCGGTTGAATCACACGAGTCGTGTCGCGAATTGGTTTTAGCCTCCCAGTTCGATAAAATGAGTCCACTGATAATCTGCCACATACTGATCGAATTTTTCGCCCAGGATATGGATGTTCGGTCCCAGCCGGCGCCACATCTCGTCGGTGAACTCATGCGGTGGTGTTAATAGGCGATCCCGCAACTCGACGCTGGGCATCTCCCACATCACCATATACTGGCCTGCCCTCTCGCCTCGATCGGCCTTCACCAGATGGGATGTCCAGTCAATTAACGCCCCCTGCGGCCCATACTCCTGCAGCCAGAATTTCTCGAAATCCTCACCTTTGACGCCTTCCTTTAGCACGATATGCGCGATTTCATAGACCTTTGCCATTTTTGTTATCCTCCGGAACTCATATATAGACGACTGTCTCAGTAATAGCACGGCTTCACCCATGTTCACTATGCGATTGTGAGCGAGTGAATATGATGCTACTACTCACTCAATCAGAAAAGTTGCCATTTCCTGACAGTTGGGCTGACAAAATAACTGCACTATCCGCTATACAAGAGTAGAATCTGATTTTCAGGTGGGAGATTGAACGCAATGGGCAGGACGGACCAGGCAAGAGATTCGATCAAGACCTTTGGCGAGATGTTGAAGCATTTGCGGCGCCGCGCGCGATTAACACAGCGCGAGTTGGGCATCGCTGTAGGTTACTCCGAGTCGCAGATCACGCGCCTGGAAAACGGGCAGCGGTCGCCTGATCCCGACATAGTCGAAGCCAAATTTATAGAAGCACTGGGGCTTAAGCTCGATTCCGATAGCGCCAGAGAATTCGTTGCCCTGGCAAGAATAGCAAGCGCTGCTGTAACCCTCACTTCCGACTCGTTTCCATTGCATGATGCCACTACACAACACAATTTACCCGTGCAACTCACGCGCTTCATCGGTCGCGAGCACGAAGTGGCCGAGGTGATGGACCTCTTCCATACACACCGGCTTGTGACATTGACTGGCTCCGGCGGTGTAGGCAAAACCCGGCTGGCGATTGAGGTCGGCCGCAACTCACTGGGAAAACGCCGCGATGGCGTTTGGTTCGTCGATCTCGCGTCCCTCACAGACTCCGAACCGCTGACCAACACAGTCGCATCCCTATTCGGCTTGCAAACCATGAGCCGTTCTGCGCTGACCGTCCTCACCGAGTATTTGCAGGAGCGTCAGACATTGCTCATCCTGGACAATTGCGAACATGTGATCGACGCATGCGCCAGACTCGCCTCCGAACTGCTGCAGGCTTGCCCACGGCTGCAAGTGCTGACAACCAGTCGCGAAGCGCTGAACATCCCCGGCGAAGTCACCTGGCGCGTGCCCCCACTGGAGATGGATAAGGCCATGCAACTGTTTGCCGAGCGCGCGAGTGCGGTCAATTCCAGCTTCGTTGTTACCCCAGCGAATAGCGACTGGGTGGCACATATCTGCCGGCGGCTTGACGAGATACCGCTGGCGATCGAACTGGCCGCAGCGCGCATACGCGCCTTCTCAGTAGAAGACCTTGCGGCGCGCATGGACGACATCTTCCGCCTGCTCACAGGCGGCAGCCGCACGGCATTACCGCGCCATCAGACGCTGCGCGCTGCGATCGAGTGGAGCTATCACCTGTTGCCCGAAGAAGAGCGCACGTTACTGCGCGATCTTTCAGTATTCGCGGGCGGCTGGACGCTGGATGCAGCCGAAGCCATTCATGGCGCAGGCGCAATCGAGTACCTCGACCAACTGGTGAACAAGTCGCTGGTAATCGCCACAATAGATGATACAACCGGCAAGACGCGCTATCGATTACTGGAGACCATTCGACAATACGCCGTTGATGTCGCGACCCACAGCAGCGCAGATGCCACGCACCTTAACGTGATTCGGGATCGCCACCTGGCGTATTATGCCGATCTTGCGCAAGCCGGGCTGATGAGATTCGAAAGTGGCATGTGGCTCTGGATCTGGAGCGCCGTTGTGGCGGCTGAACTGGACAACACACGCGCTGCGCTGGGTTGGGCAGCGCACATCGGCGCATGGCAGCTAGGATGGCAGTTGATCTCGGGTGCCCTTGGTGTCTGGACCACCCTCGGCCATGGCAACGAGTTAACGCACTGGATGGAAACGATCGTTCTGTCGAATCCATCAACAGCCACTGCCACGCGTTGCAGTGTTCTCACCATGATGGGCAGGGTGAACTATGACAAGGGCGATGCTGTGAGTGGACTGGAAAACTATCGCGCGGCATCGGCACTGGCGCATCAATTGAATGCTGAAGACTTGATCATGGAGGCTGATCAGTACCTCGGTTTTCTATCACCAGATAACACGCTGGCCGTGATTTTATTGACAAGCGTCCTCCAGTTGGCGCGCAAAATCGGGCACAAGGATCGCGTGTCATGGGCGCTGAGTCAGTTTAGCACCCGCCTGTACATGATGGGCAACACGGATGAGGCATTAACTGCGCAAACCGAGAGTATCCAGCTTGCCCGTGAAACCCATGATCCGGGCATTGTGGCTGTTTCGCTCGTGTATATGAGTCACATCACGATGCTCCGCGGTGAACCGGCACTGGCGCGCCTGATGATAGAGGAAGGTATGCTACTCGCGCAACAGCGCGGGATGCCAAAAACACTCGGCATGCTACTCGCCGACCTGGCCGAAGTTGGTTTACAGATGAAAGATGTCGCACTGGTCAAACAGTCACTCAAGGAACATATCCCTTTACACCACCGGATGGACAGCCTGGAACGCGTCGCCCAAGGACTGGCATCGGCGGCCGGACTGGCGCACTTGCAAGATCAACCGCTGCACGCCGTGCGCCTGCTGGGCGCCGCATCGACGATCCGGCGCGACCATCACACCCAGGGGATATTCGAACTCGAACTGTTTGCCGAATACGAGCAACGCGTGCCCATGCTGCGAGATGCCCTACCCACGGCTGATTTCGAAACCGCCTGGGCGGAGGGACAAAAGCTTTCACTGAACCAGGCGATCACTGAGGCGCTGGCGGTGTAATTGTTCCACCAAGTTGCTTGACAATCGGCAACGAGTCGAACAGCGTTTCGATATCGACGATCTTCCTGTCGACGATGGTGAGATACCAGATACCAGTATTAGTCCAGTGCTTGCCGTTACCCGGGATGCCCTCCCATTCACCCATGTGCGTGGCATTAGTGGCCAGCCTGCACCACACACAATTACCCTCCGCAACCATATCGGTGACGTCAATGTGATGATCCGGCCATAATTGCCGAAGTCCGGGAAACCAGCTATTGATTTCTTTTGCCCACTTTGGCGACATGATCGAATTCAGGTCTGCAGTATCTGGACTGCCTGGTTTGTCAAACAACTTATTGAGTTCAAGGAAGCACTGGCGCGCAATGACTTTATTCTCTTCGATTGACATTGGTTCTCTCCACTTGATGAGTTCTCGGCTTAGGTTCAACCACACATTCACTATACAAACGCTCTTTGGTGAAAAGTTGCCATTTCCTGACAGTTGGGCTGACAATAGTCCACACTCCCGGAATCTTCTGAGATTTCGGGAGTGTGCTGGGCGGAGCGACACTTGCTAAGGTTTTTCACATAGCCGGGCGGTACAATGCAGCCAGGTGAATGAACAATGACTCAAGCAGATATCGCCCTCATCGGCCTGGCCGTGATGGGGCAAAACCTGGTCATGAATATGGCCGACCACGGCTTTACCGTGGCAGTTTATAACCGCACAACATCGGTAGTCGACGAATTCGTTAACGGCACAGCCAAAGGCGCCAGCATCATCGGCACGCACTCGCTGCCCGAACTGGTAGCAGCCCTGAAGCACCCGCGCCGGGTCATGATGCTGGTCAAGGCTGGCCAACCGGTGGATGATTTTATTGAGAAGCTGATCGCGTTGCTTGAACCCGGCGACATCATCATCGATGGCGGCAACTCAAACTACGAGGACAGCATTCGACGCACGGCTTATGTCGAGTCGAAGGGGCTGTTGTTTATCGGCACCGGCGTCTCGGGCGGCGAAGAAGGCGCACGGCGCGGCCCCTCGATCATGCCCGGCGGCTCGCCGGCAGCATGGCCACACGTCCAGCCCATCTTTCAGGCTGTGGCGGCCAAAGTGCCCGAAGGCAATCCAAACGGCGCCCCATGCTGCGAATGGGTGGGCGAAAATGGCGCCGGCCACTTCGTCAAGATGGTGCACAACGGCATCGAATACGGCGACATGCAGATCATCGCCGAGGCGTACCAGATCATGAAGGAAGGCCTGGGCATGAGCAACGCCGACATGAGCGCGGCACTGGGCGAGTGGAACAAGGGCGTTCTGGACTCGTATCTGATCGAGATCAGCCGCGACATCCTGTCGTATCGCGATGAGCAGGGCGAAGCCGTCGTCGACAAGATATTGGATAGCGCCGGACAGAAGGGCACCGGCAAGTGGACCGCGGATTCAGCCCTGGAACAGGGCACGCCGTTGACGTTGGTCAGCGAAGCGGTTTTCGCCCGCTCATTGTCATCGCTGGTAAACGAGCGCGCCGAAGCCTGCCAGGTACTGAGCGGCCCATCCGGGCAATACACCGGCGATCGCGCCGCTTTCCTGGCTGACCTGGAACAGGCTGTGTATGCTGCCAAGATCGTGTCATACGCGCAAGGCTACATGTTGATGCGCGCGGCGGCAGAGACTTACAAGTGGCACCTCAACCTCGGCGGCATCGCGCTGATGTGGCGCGGCGGCTGTATCATCCGCTCCGTCTTCCTGGGCAAGATCAAGGACGCGTTCGACGCCAATCCCGATCTGACCAATCTGATGCTGGCGCCGTACTTCCAACAGGCGCTGGCCAATGCCGGCGACGCCTGGCGCCGCGCTGTGGCGACCGCAGTCCAACTGGGCATCCCCACACCGGCGATATCGAGCGCGCTGGCATTTTATGACGGCTACCGCCGTGGGCGGCTGCCGGCTAACCTGACGCAGGCGCAGCGCGACTACTTCGGCGCGCACACCTACGAGCGCATCGATCGCCCGCGCGGCCAGTTCTTCCACACCAATTGGACCGGCCACGGCGGCGACGTGACAGCCCGCACCTACCAGGCGTAATATGTGAAACGTGATCGGAGCGATCTGATCACGTTTTACTCTTCCCGCCGCGGCATCGGGCGGTCTGGCGTGTCGTCAAATAGGCCGCCGTGACCCATCAGGACGAGGTCTGCCCGGTTCAGGCGTTCACCCGCCAGCAGCCGTGGCAGGATCAAATCAATTACGTTCATCTGCAATGATTTCATGCAGCCCGGCGCGCCAATGATGGGCATGGCATCCAACCAGGCCAGCATGAGCAGGCTGCCAGGGTCCACCGGCACACCCAGTTGGGAGACGGTACCGCCGGCTGCGCGGACTGCCTGCGGGATGATATCATCCCGATCCATCGTGGCAGAAATTCCTGCGAGGATCAAGAGATCGCGCCCGGCGGCATGCTGCGCGCGAATCGCTTCGGCAATGTCAATCGGTTGATGGGGAACGTGAACGATGACATCAAGGCGGCTGCCCAATTTCTCCAGCCGCGCCTGCGTCGGTCGGGTAAAATCCGCCAGCAACCGCTCCAGCGCGCAATCGGGCGCCGAAACAATGAGCGCAACAGAACACGATCGCATAGGGCGCACCGACACCACCAGCGCCGGGCCATAGTCGCGCGCGATCGCTTCCACATCGGCCACCGCGGCTGAAGGCACTGCAAACGGAATCACCTTCACCAGCGTCACCAGTTGCCGCGCGCGCACCAGTGTGTGTTCGCGCAGCGTAGCCACCGTAATCCCCTCATCAATGGCATTGATCCGATTCAGCGCGTCGACGTTCACGCGCAACGGGCCGTCAACACGCGCGATCAGGTTGGCGCGCCCCACACCCGGCGACTGCAGACTCACTCCCGGGCCGCATAACGCTTCACCAACACGGCGCGCGGCTTCATTCTCAATAAGGTCATTGGCCTCGAGCATCACGGCAGTGATGACGGTATGCCCCAATGCGGCCAGCGTTTCGATGTCGGACGGGGACAGCAGGCGTCCTTTTGTAAATATCCTGCGCCCTTCATGATCGAGCACATGGTGCGCCAGAATGGTGCCAACGGCCTCACGCAATGGAACGGGACCGTATTTCATGTCTGCACTTTGCGGTTAGGCATCTCTGCGCTCATTTTTGATGTCGTATCGGGCGAAGAAGAAGAGGTGTTCTTCGTCGCGACGATTTCGGCCATGATACTCAATGCCACCTCTTCCGGCAGGCGCGCCCCTATGAATAACCCAATCGGAACATGGATGCGTCCGATTAAGGCAGCGCTGACTCCCGCCTGAGTCAACCGCTCAATGCGCAACTCATGCGAACGCTTGCCGCTCATGACGCCCACATATGGCGCGGGGCTTGGCAACGCTGCGCGCAATGCCGGATCGTCGATCTTCGGATCGTGCGTCAAGACAGCAATGTAGGTTTCAGAATCAATAGCAAGGCCGGGCAACACCTTGTCTGGATAATCATGCGATAGCATGCTAACGCCGGGGAAACGCTCTGCCGTCGCAAAAGCGGCGCGCGGATCGATGATGATGACGCCATATCCCATCATCAAGGCGAACTTCGCCAGCACCTGCGACACATGCGCCCCGCCAACGATGACCAGGCGCGGATCAGGCCGAACCACATCGACCAGAATCTCCAGCCCGTTGAACACGGCGCGCCCCGTTGTGCGTTGGCTCTTTACCGCTTGAATCAGCGCCTCCTGTTGCGCTGGTTCAAGCGTGCTGCTGCTATAGATAATGCTATTCTCGCGCAGATCAAACATCACCTTCTGGCCGGAATGCGCGCCCGCGATGACGGTTACCGTCACCAGCGCATGCTGGTTGCGAATGACGCTGGTTGCAGCCCGCCACCAGGCCAGGTCCAGCGGTTCGACGTAGACAGACACTTTACCGCCACACGCCAGCCCGACTTCCCATGCGGCATCATCGCTGACACCATAGGTGAGTAAGCGCGGTTTGCCATCCGCGATTATCTCGACGGCAGCCTCGGCGACCGCGCTTTCAACGCACCCGCCGCTGACAGATCCGACCATCGCCAGCTCCCGCGTCACGGCCATCTTCGCGCCTGCCTGACGCGGTGATGATCCCCATGTGGCAGCGACAGTAGCCAGGGCGACAGGCTTACTTTCGTGTAACCATTGCTCAACGGTGTCCATGATGTCACGCATAACTCATCTGCTGCCTTTAGTGCGCGCAAATACATTTCACGCCACACACCTCACGCTTCTCTTCTCACGTTTCACGCCACTATTGTAGAGCGACGCCCATCTTGTTGCATTCCCGGTTTCCCGAAGGCCGGACGACGCCAATCCACCCGCGCCAGCTCTCGCGCCAGCATCGCGAGGTTGGACAGATTGCGCACCGGCAGAAAATCATCCACATAGGGGAGCATCGCCATGGCGCCACGGGTCAATGGCTCATAGTTCAGCGACCCGATCAACGGATTCAACCAGATCAGGCGATGCGCGTTGCGACGCAGTCGAATCACCTCATTGCGCAACAACTCCGGATCGCCGCGGTCCCAGCCATCAGTGATGATCATCACAACAGCCCCGTGTCCCAAAACCCGACGCGCCCAATGGTAATTAAAAAAGTGCAGCGCATCGCCAATGCGTGTGCCACTGCCCCAATCCTTGACATCGGCGCCGACATGCTTCATCGTCACATCAATGGACTTGTGGCGCAACTGCAACGTGATGCGAGACAGGCGGGTGCTGAACACGAACGATTCGACGCGGCGTATCGGCGCCATCTCGAACGATTGGGCATTCGCCAGCGTGTACATGAAATGCAGCAGCAGGCGCGTATAGCGCTCCATGCTACCGCTGATATCACACAGCAGAACAAGGGGACGGGGCTTGATGCTGCGCGTGCGGGTCGACAGCTCCAGAGTTTCGCCCGCATAACGAAGGTTATTGCGAAACGTGGCGCGCGGGTCGAAGGCAGCTCCTTTGCCGGGAACCATGCGACGCGTTCGGCGCACGCCCAGACCCCAATGCAACCGGGACATCATCCCTTTTGCCTGCGCAACCTCATCCGCCGACATCTCGGCAAAGTCCTTCGTGCGCAAGGCTTCGCTCTGGCTATAAGTGGGGACGATGGCAATCAGTGTCGGATCGATTGGCGCTGCGTTACCGGCAGCGCCCTCGTCATTGTCAGGACTGGCTTCGGGCGGAGGCAGAAACTGCGTCTTCTTCTGGCGGCGCTGCTCGCCCAGCGACTGCATATCGAGCGTCGACCATTCCGTGGTGGGTTTGCGCCAGAAAGTGCGAAAGGCTTCGTCAAACAAAGGCAACTCGTTCGGGTGCGTCACGGTCAGCGCCCGAATCGCATGGTACACATCCTCGCGCCTGCCCAGATCGATGTACTCAAGCGCATGCGCGATTTCGATCATCTGGCTGGGAGTCACCGACATACCCAGCGTTTTGCAGACGCGCCCGAAAAGCAGCAGGTTGGGCAGCAAAAAGCCACCCTCATAAGGCGCGTCGGGCGCGAGATACGCGCTTCGGCGATCAGAATCGCTTCGCCTCAGTGGCTGGCTTGGTTCAGGCATGTTTTAACTCGCGGCGGATTCCGCGCGGACTCGGGCGCGGTCAAGCGCCGTTTTGAGTGAACCGCCCGACAGCGACGCAATATCGTCCTGATACTTGAGAATCACGCCGACGGTTTCCTGCACCGCATCCACCGTTAGTTCGTGCTGATCGAGCGCCACCAGCGCCGCCGTCCAATCGATGGTCTCAGCAACGCCAGGGCGCTTGAACAGCTCCATCGAGCGCAGTTCCTGGATAAAGGCCGTGATGTGGCGCGCGAACATTGGTTCCACGTCCGGCGCTTTGGCGCGCACTATCTTCAACTCCTTCTGAAAAGTCGGGTACTCAATCCAGTAGTACAGGCAGCGCCGCTTCAGGGCATCGTGAATCTCGCGCGTCCGGTTCGAGGTGATGATCACCACCGGCGGCTGTGATGCACGAATAGTACCAAGTTCAGGTATCGTTATCTGGAAATCAGACAGCAGTTCCAGCAACAACGCCTCAAACTCCTCATCGGCGCGATCCAGCTCATCGATGAGCAGGACAGGCGGCGAACCGTTCTGCCCTGCTTCAAGCGCCTGGAGCAATGGGCGCGCCTGCAAGAATTCGCGCGTGAACAAACCGGCTCGCAGGTCTGCAATTGGAATCGCGTCTGCGCGCCCACCTTTTCGGCGATCGGAATCGCTTCCGACTTCCATCATACGCAGATAAAGCAACTGCTGGGCATAGTTCCATTCATACAGCGCATGGTTGGCATCCAGTCCCTCGTAACATTGCAACCGGATCAAGCGGGTGTCCAGGATGCGCGCGAGCACCTTGGCCACCTCCGTTTTGCCAACGCCGGCCTCGCCCTCAAGAAACAGCGGTTTACCCATGCGCAACGCGAGGTAGATCGCTGTGGCAAGACTGCGTTCGGCGATATAGTTCTGCTCATGCAGATGCTGCTGCACAACATCCACCGTTGTCATTTCAAGTGCTTTCGACATTAGCATTGGTTCCTGCGCTGTATGTGCCCTTCGTAATCTATAGCGCCTTCACCGCGCGTTTGAGCAGAACGCCTGCCATAGCGCGGCGGTAGGTGGCATTGGCATAGATATCACTGACAGCCTGATCGCCGATATCAGCCGATATCGCTATCGCAGCTGCTTCCAGTGCCTCCGCTTCAAGCAACGAACCCAGCAGGGCGCTTTGCGCACCAGTCGCGCGCGTCGCCTTGGCTGTTGCGCCGCCAACCGCAATGGCTATTTGATCGCACACACCGCCCGACGTGTGCATCGAAACGCATACGCCAACGACGGCGTAGCGGGAAGCCGGATGCGGCAGCTTGACGTATGCCATGCGCCGATGACTCTGGCTGGGAATCTCGATGCTGGTGATCAACTCGCCGGGTTGCAGATCAACCGTAAAGACGTCGACAAAGAAATCGGCGGCCTTGATGGCGCGTTGACCATTCTCACCCTGAGTGTGGATCACGGCATCGCAGGCCAGCACGACTGTGGGCGGGTCAGAGGCCGGATCAGCATGAGCAAGGTTGCCGCCGATAGTGCCCCAGTTGCGCACAGCCGGGTCGCCGACAGTGCTGCAGGCCGTGGCCAGCGCTGCACAGTGCTTCTGAACCTCAGGCGACGCGGCGATCTGGGCATGCGTGCTGAGTGCACCAATAATCAGGCGATTACCGTCCACACGAATGCCGCGCAACACATCAAGTCGCCCGATATCCACGAGTTCGCCTGGTTGAGCCACGCGCAGGTTCATCGCCGGAATCAGGCTGTGGCCACCAGCGAGCGCCTTCGCGCCAGGGCGCGACAACAATTGAACGGCCTCGGCAACCGAAGCCGGACGATGATAGTCAAAGGATGCAGGACACATCAACGACCTCCTATTGCGTGATTGGCACGCGCTTCCTGAATGGCTGCCCACACACGGGGAGCTGTCAAAGGCATATTGATCGACTCGATGCCAAACGGCTTCAGCGCATCGATCACGGCGTTATAGATCGTCGGCGTGCTGGCGATGGTGCCGGCTTCGCCGATCCCTTTCACCCCGATGGGATGATGCGGCGACGGCGTGACCGTGTGATCGATTTCGAACTGGGGGAACATATCGGCGCGTGGAATGGCGTAATCCGTCATGGCGCCGGTCAGAAGCTGGCCGTTATCATCATAGACAGCGCCTTCGCACAACGCCTGACCGATGCCCTGGGCGAGACCGCCATGCACCTGGCCTTTGACAATGACCGGGTTAATCTGTGGGCCGCAGTCGTCAACCGCGATGTAACGCTTCAAGTCCACCTTGCCCGTATCCGGATCGATCTCCACCACCGCTATGTGCGCGCCGAACGGATAGGTAAAGTTCGGCGGGTCATAGAACTGGCTGGCCTCCATGCCGGGTTCCATGCCGGGCGGCAGATTCCACGCCAGCGTGGCCATCAAGGTCGCATCCTGAATCGTCTTGAACTTATCGGGCGAACCCTTCACGAAGAACTTGCCATCATCGTAGTCAATATCCTCGACGGCGGCCTCAAGCAGATGGGCGGCCATTGCGCGCGCCTTCTCCTTGATCTTGCGCGCCGCTAATACCAGCGCAGCGCCACCAACCGCGGTCGTGCGGCTGCCGTAGGTGCCCCAACCCATCGGAGTGCGGCTGGTGTCACCATGAATCACGTCGATGTCCTTCACAGGAAAACCCAACTCATCGGAGATGATCTGGGCAAAAGTCGTTTCTTCGCCCTGGCCATGCGGCGACGCGCCAATCAGCACCTGCACTTTACCGACCGGTGAGACGCGCACAATGGCGCTTTCCCACAGACCGCCCTGAAAGCCTGTCGCGCCGGCTACCGCGCTGGGGCCAAAGCCGCACAGCTCTGCATAGGTTGTGACGCCGATACCGATATAACGGCCCTTGGTGCGCGCTTCGGCCTGCTCCTTGCGCAGCTGATCGTAGTCAGCTATGCCAAGCGCCTTTGCCAGCGCACCCTCGTAATTACCGCTGTCATAGGTGATGCCCATCGCAACGGTATAACCATTGGCAAACGGCGGGATCAGGTTCTTGCGGCGCAAGACCACGGGATCCATGCCGAGTTTATCCGCGAGCTTATCCATCAGGCGCTCAACCAAGAAGGTCGCCTCGGGGCGTCCGGCGCCGCGGTAAGCATCGACTGGCGTGGTGGTAGTGAATACACCAATCGATTCGCAGCGAAGATTGGGAATCGTGTACACACCGCTGTACATCAGCCCATGCGCAATCGTAGGAATACCGGGCGCCGCGGTTGACAGATAGCCACCCATCCCGGCATAAACCTTGCCGCGCAAGGCAGTGACTTTGCCCTCTTTGGTCGCGGCGATCTCAACATATTCGATATGGTCGCGTCCATGCGTCGTGACTGTATAGTTCTCGCTGCGCGACTCGACCCATTTAACCGGACGATCCAGTTTGCGCGCTGCCCATACGGTTAGCACCTCATCGGGATAGATGGGGAGCTTGGCGCCAAACCCACCGCCCACCTCGGGCGCAATCACACGCAACTTATGCTCTGGCAATCCGGCGACACCGCTGACAACAAAGCGCGCAATGTGGGGATTCTGGCTGGATACCCAGAGCGTCATTTCTTCGTTGCCGCTGTCCCATTGCGCCACTGCAGCGCGCGTCTCCATCGAACTGGGCTGCAGACGCTGCTGGACAATGCGCTCCTTAACAACCACATCAGCTTCAGCAAAGGCTTTTTCGACACCTGCGTCGCCGCTGCTGGCAATCCAGCGAAAGGCGATATTGTTGGGCGCTTCGACATGCAACAACGGGGCGCCATCCATGGAGGCTTCTTCGGGATTGACCACAGCGGTGAGTGCCTCATAATCGACACGAACGAGGTCAGCGGCATCCTGCGCAATATCGCGCGATTCAGCCAGCACAATAGCTACACCGTCACCCACATAGCGGACTTTCTCCTTTGCTAGCGGGGGATGCGGAACGAGCTTGAGATTGGAGTTGGGGATGAGCCATGCGCACGGAATGTTAGCCAGCGTCATGTCAGCATTGGTATAGACAGCGACGACGCCTTCAACGGCAGCCGCAGCAGTCACATCAATGTGCTTAATCGTGGCGTGGGCATAAGGGCTGCGCACGACGACCATGTGCAGCATATGAGGGAGCATGATATCCCCGGTGAATTTCCCCTTTCCGGTGATCAGGCGAGGATCTTCGCGGCGTTTAATGCCGGAACCAAATATACGTGATGCCATTTTACGCTCCTACCTTCTCAGCAGCGGTTTTCACCGCAGCGACAATATTCTGGTAACCAGTACAGCGGCAGAAATTGCCATCAAGAGCGTGCCGGATTTCAGCTTCTGTGGGATTCGGATGATCCTTCAGGTAGGCTGTTGTCGCCATAATCATCCCGGGAGTGCAGAAACCGCACTGCAATCCATGCTTCTCCCAGAAAGCTTCCTGCATCGGATGTAAGGTGTCGCCGGATGCCATGCCCTCGATGGTGGTGACCTGACGCCCGTCGGCTTGAACGGCAAAGCATGTGCACGATTTGATCGCGCGACCATCCATGTGCACGGTGCACGCGCCACACTGGCTTGTATCACACCCGACATTCGTTCCAGTCAAACCCAGTTCCTCGCGAATGAAGTTCACAAGCAGCATTCGAGGTTCAATATCCCTCACATACAGTTTCCCATTAACAGTAATTGACACTTTCACGCCTATTGCTCCTTGGCCTAGACCTTACGGTCCATATAAGACTTTGTCGTCCACCCTGCGCTTCCAAAATCCCGGAAGCCGGGCAACGACTTATTGCGCCCAGTCAGTCATACTCACCTTCAAAGCCTCTGTATTTCCCTCCTTTAGTTATCCACTCCTGGTATCTGGCGGCTCAGGCTGCTGAAGAATTGCCGCGCCAGCATCGAGGCGGCAGCGGAGATCAACCGCTGCCCCACCCCAGCCAGGCGGCCAAACACATTGGCATCAGCATTCCAGACAATGGTGGTTTTGCCCGCGCCTGCGTCATACGATAAGTCGACCTGAACATCCCCCCCGATGATGCTGCCCTGACCCTCTCCATCAACGGTGAGGCGGAAATGGTGTGGCGACGCGAGATCGCTCATGCGGACGATGCCCGTATACATGCCGCTGACAGCCGCGATGCCTATTTTGGCCGTAACGGTCCACGCATTGAGTTGGTCTTCGATAGGAACAAGGCGATCTACGCCAGGAAGTGCTTTGGCAATGGCGTCGGGATTCATGAACACATCGTAGACCGCTTGTTGCTCAGCCTGAATTGAATAAGTGCCGGATATTTTCATAGGTTACAGGTACTGCACCCTACTCTAGCGAAAAAGTTGCCGGAAAAGTTGACATTTCCTGACAACTTGGCTGACAACTTCTCAAAACATAGTGGTTATTGGTACCATTCGAGGAATTGAAGCGCGAAGCAGCGAGGAATTTGACGAAGCATTGGGGAGGTTGGCCGGGAAGTCGACGCGGGAAACGACAACCGAGGTTGCTGCCCACGTGTTCGCTCCGCGCCTGCCGTTATAATTCCTTTACCAAAACATGACCAACCCTAATGCCAATCGGCAATCAGAATCGCTTCCCAACAACGTCCCCAGCACTCAAACATTCTATCGACTGGCCGGTCTGCGCAAAGACTTCGACAAGACGCTGCAATCCGTCTATCGCCTAACCGATGCAAAAGCAGAAGGCGAAGAAGGTGAAGCCTTCAAGCGCATCATTGAGGCCACCAACCCGACAGACATCGTGCGCATGGCGCCGCTGTCGCGTGGGGTGGCGCAACTAGCCTGGACACAACGCATGAATGAGTTCGGCATGGACGCCCTGCCGCACATCGTGCGCCGCATGAAGAGTTCGCAATCCATCCCCGATGAGGCAGTGCGGCATATCGTCATCGAACGCCTGATCGGTGCGCTGCGCCGCCTGGATGAGCCTGGTGGACAGGCCTTGCTGCAATGCTTCAACAATCTGGACACCTACGGGCAAAGCTTGGCTTGTGTCGCACTGGGGTTAATGCAGATACAGGAAGCCACCCAGACAATGGCGCGCTTCTATTCGCGCGTGAAAGATAGCCCCGACAGTGGCCCTATTGTGGGCGCCTTGTGGGGTTTGATCGATGTGCAACACCCGCAGGTAGATGAGTGGATGGCCGAACTGATGCGCGCGGGGCTTTTCTTCGCGGAACAATACGCCTTTGCCTCGCTACGGGGCGGCGAACAAACTCTGCGCGAACTGGTCCGACGTCTGGCCGTGTGCACTCAGTCAGGTGCGTCCGCCACCAATGAGCGCTACAGCGGTGAACGTGATGATATCCTCATGGCGCTGACAGCCATCGGATATCGACTCGGCGCCGAGACATACCGCGCCCGGCTGGATGCGTGCGTCGAGCCGGCTGAGTCTGTTCAATCCATTCTGGATGTGTCCGAGCGTGCCTCGCCCGAGCGCATCGCCAGGTACTTCAAGATGTATTACGAGGAGCCGGGGTGAAACGGCAGACAGGGGTTAGTGGCAAGAGGTCAGATTCTGCCTTAGGCATCTGTTGTGCGATCGTGGTGGTGTGCCTGTGCTATGTCTTTGCCGGAGCGATGGTGCGTCATGGACAGGCCAATGGGATAACACACGTGTCGTCACCTGCATTGCCTGCCGCACCAATCCCCATCGGCAGTACTAACACATGCGCGGTGCCGTTCGTGCTGACCGGCGCGATTTCTAATACCAGCCCGACCGAAACGGGCATGTTGAACCGTGATGGCGTCATTGGCGCCTGCGGCCAGGCAAGTTCATGCGCGATTGCCGACGCGGCTGCGCGTCCATATCAAAAGTACGACTTCACCAACGCCACAGCCGATGCCCAATGCGTATCCGCCACGATTGATGCCACCGGCTGTACGAGCGATCTGTACAGCGCGGCGTATAACGGCAGTTTCAACTCAGCCAGTATCTGCGCCAACTACCTTGGCGGGATGGGCTTCAGCACCTCGGGAGTGTTCACCTATTCATTTCTCGTTCCAGCGAGCGGGGCGTTCTCTATCGTGAACACATCAGTGTTCACCAATGCGCTGTGCAGCAGTTATAAGATGACCGTGCGCCCATGCAGCGCCAACGTCAATGCTACGGCCAGCCTGACACTGACCAGCCCAGCGCACGTCTGGGCCAACATCAACGGAGCAGCGGTGATCACCTACGCGCTGTCGTACAAGAACACGGGCAACATCAGCGCCGTGATCCCATCAGCCAACGTAGTAATGACACCCGTGGCCCAGTCAAGCGTGCCAAGCATGGTCATCCTGGACTATGGGCGCGCAGGTGGGATTATGGCTGCGGGACGCGCCATCACCGAGAACGTGGCGATCGTGGCGTACAGCAACGCGTGGAACCTGTGCCTGCCATCCACCTACACACTCACGACTGAGATTGGCGCAAGCGCAGCCGTGTATCAATGCAACTGGGGCAACCCGGATCAGCAGATACTGGCGCACCAAGTCTATACCGGTTCGCTGCAGCCAAGCCCGTGGCTGGCCGAAGATCGCTATGCCTTCAGCGCGCAGGCGGGCTGGAACGTGACCATCACTGTAAACACGGCTTACGCTGCCACCAGTTTTGATCCAATGGTGTGTATCAGTGCGACGCCGGACGGGCCTTGCCTGACGGGGTCGGGGTTATCGGCAGATGACACGTTTATATGCGACTTCCAGCCTAATCCAGCAAAGCCGCTATATCCCTATTGCCCCATGTTCTCGGGTACACTCCCCGCGACGGCAGACGGGCTGTACTATCTGCGCGTTACGAGCTACAGCGCGCAGCACTTTGTGGGCACGCTGGCCCAGTACCGCGCCAGTATTGATCTGGGCACGCCAGGCACGGCACTGTGTCCCGCTGTGCAGGTGCTGGATAACGGGACGCGCTCGTTCCTTGCCGCGCCAGCAGGTGAACCACAAAACAGATTGGCGGGTGTGGCGTCAACATTGAGCGCAGCAGCGCCGCCGGTGGTGATTACCATGCCGCCCCTAAACCCATTCAGCCCCGCGTGCGGGCGCGCTCTGCTGCCGATGCTGAATCGCTAGCGCGCCGCTGCACTGTTCGATCTGATGGATGCCCGGTCCAGTCCGAACATGTAGAGTCCCCTGTGGCATTGAGCCAACCACCCGCTTTCCGATGCAGGACTGCAGGACGCAGCTACCAGCTACTCCAGCATGTATCATGTACAATGGGGTGAACGAAGGACAACTGAATGAGGCGACAACACAGAAGTTGTTTTTGGGGCACCATTAACACTCCGGCTACATCACACATTCTTAACATACCTTCGCTACACTACACTAGGCCTTGAAACATTGTGGCCGAGTCAGAATTTTGTCGTTCGTGTAAGTGAGGATCTATATGAAGTTGAAGTATCAAAGTGCTCTATTAGTTCTGCCGGCGCTTGCCTTATTGGTTAGCGCGTGCGGGGCTGCAACAACGCCGACTCCCGCGCCCAAAGCCACAGAATCTTCTAAGCCAGCCGCCACGGCTGCTGCTGCCACGAGCCTCGATGACCTGGCCGCCGCCGCAAAAAAAGAAGGCAGCCTGAACGTGATTGCGCTTCCCCGCAACTGGGCTAATTATGGCGAACTACTTGACTCATTCAAGGCCAAGTACGGCCTGAAGTTGAACGAGATCAACCCCGATGGCAGTTCCGCGCAGGAACTTGAAGCCATCAAGGCGAACAAAGACAACAAAGGGCCACAGGCTCCAGACTCGATCGATGTTGGCTTCGGTTTTGGACCGGATGCCGCCAGTCAGGATCTGGTGCAGCCCTATAAAGTATCCACATGGGACACGATTCCCGATACTTTGAAAGACAAAGACGGCAAGTGGTATGGCGATTACTACGGCGTTCTTGCTTTTGAAGTCAACACAGATATTATTAAAAATGTGCCGCAGGACTGGGCTGACCTGCTCAAGCCTGAGTACAAGGGTCAGATTGCATTGGCTGGTGATCCGCGCCAGTCGAACCAGGCATGGAGCGCCGTGTGGGCTGCTGCGCTGGCTAATGGCGGATCGCTCGATAATCCGCAGCCTGGTCTGGATTTCTTTGCCAAGTTGAACAAGTCCGGCAACCTGGTGCCTGTGATTGCCAATGTTGCAACCATTGGCAAAGGCGAGACTCCGATCGTGTTGCGCTGGGACTATAACGCGCTGGGCGACCGAGACACCATGAGCGGCACAGTCAATATTGCCGTTGTGGTTCCCCCCAGTGGCGTCATCGCCGGTGTGTATGTTCAGGCGATCAGCAAGTATGCGCCGAATCCGAATGCCGCCAAGCTGTGGATGGAATACCTGTATTCCGATGCCGGTCAGATTGGCTTATTGAAGGGTTATGCGCACCCCATTCGTTACAACGATCTGGCCAAGCGGGGCATCATTCCCGCCGATCTTGCGGCCAAGCTGCCCCCGGCTGAAGTGTACGCCAAAGCAGCTTTCCCAACACTCGATCAGATTACCAAGGCCAAGGAAGTCATCACCAAGAACTGGGATGCCGTCGTCGGTCTTGACGTTAAGTAAAAAACACGCTGGTTGCGGCCAAGTCGCATGACACGATCAGACAACGCAAAGTAGAGCTAGCACCTGCTCTGCGTTGTTTGCACCAAGGGGATAAACAGCTATTACCACCGGAGAACTGACATACGAAGGTCCGAAGGGCGCGGAGAAGACTTCCCATGAGTCGCTGCCAGCCCCCGACAAAGCGCACAAGCGCTGGTCGTGGGCATGGGTTGGCGTCGTGCCGTTTCTCATTTTCGCCTTTGCATTTCTTATCCTGCCTACGCTGAATATCATCATTGGAAGTTTTCAGGATGCCACAGGTGCATTTACGCTTGAGAATATCAGCCAGCTGTCGCAGCCGATTGTGCTGAGTGCCTACCTGACCAGCATCGAACTCAGCCTGGTAACAGCAGTAGCAGGCGGATTGTTCGGTTTTCTGATAGCCTATGCCATCGTCCTTGGAGGGTTGCCGCGATGGTTGCAGTCGGCGGTCATTACCTTCTCCGGCGTGGCCTCCAACTTTGCAGGCGTCCCCCTGGCTTTCGCGTTTATTTCCACACTGGGGCGACTGGGACTAGTGTCGGTGCTGCTGAAGTCTGTTTTTGGCATCGATATTTACCAGGCTGGGTTTAGTCTGTACAACTTCCTGGGGCTTAGCCTGACCTACATTTACTTCCAGATCCCGCTGATGATCCTGATCATCACACCGGCGCTGGAAGGATTGCGCTCTGAATGGCGCGAAGCGGCAGAAAACCTCGGCGCGACGCCGTTGGTGTATTGGCAGCGCGTGGCGTTGCCCATTCTGTTGCCCAACCTGCTGGCAACCATGGTGCTTTTGTTTGGCAATGCCTTTGGCGCATATGCCACTGCTTATGCGTTGACGGGCGGAACCATCAATCTGGTGACGATTTTGATTGGCAACCAGATCACGGGCGATGTGTTGAACAACCCGGGGCTGGGCAACAGTTTGTCGCTGGGAATGATCGTGATTATGGCGCTGTCGATCGGCGGCTACACACTGCTTGGGCAGCGCACGAGCCGCTGGATCAAGTGAGGAACATATGCTGAAGAAACGCGCATCTGGCTCAGCATGGTCTTGGCTGTGGTTTGCCCTGGGCGCAGCCTATTTCATCATCCCGCTTTATGCCACGGTTGATTTTTCTCTCCGCGCCAAACGCGGCGAACTCAGCCTGCTGGCCTATGCCAACGTATTAAAGGATCCCCGTTTTGGCGAGACATTTCTGTTCTCTGCCGAGATGTCGCTCCTGACGATTGTGACTGGGATTATTCTCATTGTGCCGACGGCATACTGGATACACATACGCCTGCCGAAACTACGCCCCGTGATGGAATTTATCACGCTGCTCCCCTTTGTCGTGCCTGCGGTCGTACTTGTATTTGGGCTGATCCGCATCTACAGTCACCCGCCGTTTATGCTGGTATCCAGTCCGGCATTACTCGTAGCAGCCTACCTTGTTTTGGCGCTGCCCTATCTGTATCGCTCGGTGGACACTGGACTGCGCTCCATCGATATCCGATCATTGACAGAAGCGGCCCAAAGCCTGGGCGCGACATGGCCGACGATCATCATTCGCGTAATTCTGCCAAACTTACGCGCATCGATTCTGAGTGGCGCGTTTGTCACATTTGCCATCGTGATGGGCGAGTTCACGATGGCCTCCTTGCTGGTATGGCCAGCGTTTGGCCCCTACATGGACCTGCTCAGCAGCAGCAAAATATACGAACCCTCGGCGCTTGCCGTGATCAGTTTTGCCTTGACGTGGGGGACGACCGCAGCCATTCAACTGCTAAGTCGGCGCATTCCGGGGCAGGCGCCTATGGCTGGCCTTAAATAAGCAATAACGGTGAAAAACAACGATGGCATTTCTTGAACTGAATGATGTGCGCAAGGTTTTTGCACTGCAAACCGCAGTCGACAACTTCAATCTACACGTTGAACAAGGCGAGTTTATCTCGTTCCTTGGTCCAAGCGGCTGCGGCAAGACGACCACGCTGCGCATGATCGCTGGTTTTGAGCATCCTACAACAGGACAGATTCGGTTAGGCAATAACGACGTTACGGCGAGGCCGCCCAATCAGCGCAATATGGGCATGGTTTTCCAGTCCTACGCGTTGTTCCCCCACATGAGCGTTGCCGATAATATCGCCTTCGGACTGACTATTGCGCGCACACCGGCGCGCGAAACTAAAAAGCGCGTGGGCGAAATGCTGGCCTTAATCAAGCTGGAAGCGCTGGCCGACCGCTATCCTTATCAAATATCGGGCGGGCAGCAACAACGGGTGGCATTGGCGCGCGCGATTGTGATTCGCCCACAGGTGCTGCTGCTGGATGAACCGCTTTCGGCGCTCGACGCCAAAATTCGCGACTCGTTGCGCGTCGAGATTCGCGCCATCCAGCGCCAGTTGGGCATTACAACCATCTACGTGACGCATGATCAGGAAGAAGCCTTCTCGCTCTCCGACCGCATTGTGGTGATGAACGCAGGTCGCATAGAGCAGGTCGGCACACCGTTCGAGATCTATAACTTCCCGCGCACTGCTTTTGCAGCATCGTTTGTCGGCACGCTTAACGTGTTCCCCGCCACGGTGGTTGACGCTGCTGCCGGGCGGATCATGGTCGACAACATTGCCCTCACCACCGAAGCCATTACGACCGCCGGCGTCGGTCAGCAGATCAACGTTGCGCTACGCCCCGAGATGATCTCGCTGAATGAGTCTGAGCGCCATGATGGTGATAACCAGTTGACATGTGTTGTCGAGAATATTACCTTTCGAGGCTCGATCGTACGGGTGCAGGTGCGGCTGGGCAATCAGTCGCTGCTTGTCGATGAATTCAACCGACCTGATCTGAATGTACCGCAGACCGGCCATCAAATTGTTCTCAGTTTTCCTCGCAATGCATGTTTGGTGCTTGGATAGCCTGTTGCGACTTCATTCTGGGCGAGTGGGGGAAAGCTTTCATCCGAATATCGATAGTCCAACTCCGTCGTGGCTTCAATATCGATCCACTGATTCGGTTGTGGCGCTGTCGACTCACTCGCATTCGACTTCAGCAGCATGCGGTCGCTCAATGTCTATGCTTCCGACCGATACACGGATGTCGCATCCGCCTCAGTTTCACATTTTACTGATATGTTGCTTGAAGAAAGCCAGCACGCGCTTCCACGCATCAGCAGACGCCTCGGGATTGAAACTGCGCTTGTCGTCATTGAAGAATGAGTGCAGCGAGTTCGGGTACTCCTTGATGTCGTGCGGGACGTTGTACCGGTCCAGCATCTTGTCCAGATTGCGCCCGGCCTCGGTGGTAAAGTCTTTATCGGGGTAACTGCCGACGATGGGACACGCCTGCGCAATGACCTCAAACGGGCGCGGATTCATGCCGTAAAACACGGATGCCGCCTTCACATCTTTATCGACGCAAGCCATCTGCAACGCGAACGTACCACCCATGCAAAAGCCTATCACCCCGACGCGCTTCGGGTGTACGCCCGGCTGCTGTTGCAGGAAATCGAGCGCCTGCTGCAGCTCGGCCACGATGCCATTTTTGAGTGGGTTGAACATCATGCCATTCATCACGCGCATCATGCACACCGCCACTGGCGCCTGCGACATCAAGTCCACGGCCAGAGCCGCGTAACCTTCATGCGCAAAGCGCCGCGCGATGTCGCGGATGTTCTCACTGATCAACGGCATCTCATGAATCACGATCAGGCCCGGCAACGACTCAGCGGCCGGCGTTCCTTGCGGCGCGGCCAGATAGGCGTCAACCGACTTGCGCGAACTGTTGATCAAAGGGACGCTGACATTCTGAATTTTGAGTCCGTCTGTTGAGGTAAGTGCCATACTTTCATTACTCATGGGCTTGTCCGGCAAACGCAGCTACGGTTGTCATTTCAACTTCGAAACGCCCCTCATGTTCAACCCATACGCCGCATTCGCCGCCCGCCTCGCTTGTGCCCAGTTCAACCACACTGCCATCCATGCGCAAGGTGGGTTGGAACCAGCTTGCCACCTGTTGCGCATCAGCAGCAACATAATGGCCAATAAGCGCGCGCCGAAAACGCGTGGCGCTGACGTTGGGCAAGCTGCCATGAATCATCTGTCCATTGAAAAACAGCACGTCGCCGGGTTGCATCCGCACAGGCACGGCTGTCATCCCTGCGGGTAGCGGTACAGTGACATCGGTGACGCTCAGGCGCGTATCAGCGGGAATCGTACACAGCAAAGGTATGGTGTGGCTGCCCGGCACCACCATCAAGCAGCCATTCTCTTCGTCCACAGTATCGACTGCCATCCATGCCGCAATGCATGTGCCGGGCTGAGCGCGCAGGTAGTACTGATCTTGATGCAAAGCCTGACCGCGCCCTCCCGGTGGTTTGAAGTACATCATGGTCTGCACGGCCAACGGACTGATGCCCAACAGTTTTGTGAGGCTGTCATTCAAACGCGGATCAATAAACCAGCGCAATGAAGCTTCATCCCAGCGATGCATGTGGATCATACGCGGATAGTGTTTCCACGGGTCATCCGCGTCGCCGGACAGCGCCACGCCGGACGAGTCGCCGGGATAGGAACCCTGAGTCCGCAAGCGCATATAATGATCGCGCAAAGCATTGACTTCCGCCTCTGGGAACAATCCGCGGGCTACAGCATAACCCTCTTGCTGATACTGCTCAACTTCTGCCTGTCCTATCATCACGCCTCCATCATCAACAACCACACCATCGCTCCATCAATTAACAACCCGACACCCATCAACGCCACAGAGAACCAGGACGTTACTGGGTGCGCAATTTGTTATAGACATCCATCAACGCAGCAAACTGGCCGTTATCGCCGCCGGCATCGGGGTGATACTTGCGCGCCAGTTCACGAAAACGCTTCTTGACATCCTCGCTGGTCGCAAAGGGGCCAAGCCCCATCAAGGCCAGCAGTTGAGGATCATACCCGCGCCCGCTCTCAAATGGAATCCCTGTTTCCTTGTAATGCTGGAAATAGACGAAACAGATGTAATCTGAAAACACCTCGCTCAATTGCTCGCGCGTCAGGGTTTCCAACATCTCCAACGGGTAACGCGCCGGGCATGGCACTCCGGCTCCCGTAGTCCGGGCAGTGAAAAACTGTCCCCACACCATGTCTTTCGGCGCAGGTAACGTTTCTCTGTGTTTGAAGCGAATCGCGATCTCAGTCTGCCGTAGTTCCTTGAGCTTGTGTTTCAGTTGATCACGATTCATATAGGCTTCTTCCTGACAATAGTATCGTAATCCGTTCGCGCCAATTGTGCAAACAGGCGCTGAAATCGTAAAGACACCTTCGGCCTTCGCAAGGAGTGGCTCACGCAGGAAACCCATGCGAAGGGCTCTTATGCAGGTGGAAGTTCCTTCATACGCCATCATCCGTGAATGGCCAACTCACATCGTGGCCGTTGTAGGTCATATCTTCGCCTTGCCCAATCAGTATCAAGGCATAGGTTTTGAGCGATTCGAAGGACGCGGTCAACCCAAACAGGCGCATCGACCTCGCCGCTTTCGACAATCGCACCGGCCAGTGATGCCAGCATTGGTCAGGCGTTGGATGAGTAACATAGGCGCACGCTTTCATATCCCAGCCCCATGACGCCGCGACCAGTTCAGCGCCTCGATCCAGATCGCGTATAAACGTCGTATCCTGTCTAAGCACCTCGACCTCGCCTTCATACACCGTATAGATATAACCTTGCCCCAGTGACGATGCGTCAATAGGAAATGCCCACCAGTCATAGTGGCTGTGGTGAAACTCAGCCCAACGGCCTTGTTGAGCCCAACTCTCGAAAGCGTCCAACTGCCGTCTGTGCCGTTCTTTCAACCCTGCAATCCCGATAAAACCTGGCTGTAAGTTGTATGTCATTTATATCTCCAAGAACTTGATCAGTCCTCTGACTTCTCCAGCGCGATTGCCCACAAGTATCGCATCTCGACGCTCGTACGCAGGAGGTCATCAAGCCGGCCTTCAGCTTCCACGCGCCCATCCTTCAGCACCAGAATATGATCCGCACGTTGCAACGCCGGTCGCCTGTGCGACACCACCAGACACGCCTGTCCGCTCGCCGCGCCTGTTCGGGACAACCGTTCCCACAACAGGCGTTCGGTGTCCACGTCGAGCGCGCTCGATACATCATCAAAAACCAGCAGTGTTGCGTCGCGCACCAGCATGCGTGCCACGGCCACACGTTGAATCTGCCCACCCGACAAGCGCATCCCGCGCGGCCCGATGACGGTGTCCAGCTTGTCCGGCATCTCGGCCAGGTCCGTCTCGAACACAGCCTGACGCACGGCAAGCGCCACATCATCATCGGGACAATCCAGCCCGAGCAGAATGTTATCGCGCAGGGTATCGCTAAACAGGCGCGGCGTCTGGGGCGTATACGCGGCAACGGGGGTGCGGAAGAATGCAGCCGCATCCGCAACAGGCTGACCATTCCAGTCAATATCGCCCTGATCACGCGGGAGTAACCCTAACAACGCGCACACCAGTGTTGACTTGCCGCTTCCCACGCGCCCTGTAATGACTGTGAATGACCCCGCCCTCAGGTGCAGCCCCACATTCGAAATGCCGTTCGGTGTGTCCGGGTAGTGGTAGGTCAACCCTTTTACGGTCAACTCACGCAAGGGATCGCGCGCAGAACTGAACGGCGCTGCGACCAGCGCCTGTGAAGCCACCAGCGCCTCGGCCGGCTCTGGGTGAATCAACTCGTACATGCGGTTGATCGATACTTCCTGCTGCTTGTAATCGCCGAAAAACGTTCCCACAATCGAGGGCATCTGGGTGGTAAACCACAGGTAATACACAAATAGCGCGAAGTCGCCAACGGTGAACTGACCGTTCACCATCGACTCTCCGGCAAGCAGCAGCATGATGCCCACGCCCAAACTCACAGTTGCAGCGTTGATCGCATCAATCCCTCGCCGCAAGACAGCCTGTTTGAGCGCCGCGGCCTGACGTATATCTGCCAGCCCGATCAAATGCGCCGTCGCATCCTGCTCAGCATTGGCAACCTTGATGGCTTGCACAACGCCGAAGATCTCGCCGAGAAAACCTGTAACCTGCCCGGTGCTGTCGCGCACCTCCAGCCAGTACTTCATGATGCGCCGCCACACCACGTGCGTGATGATCCCGATACCCAGCAACGGCAAGATGACCAACGCCGTTATCGGCAAGCTGATGCGCGCCATGATCACCACTGCCGCCAGCGTAAACAACACCTGTCCGGCGACATTCGGCAGCCACAGCGGGAAATCGGAGGTTTCGCCCACATCATCATCGAAGCGATTGATCGCCTCGCCTGATGTCAACGCAGCAGCACGCGATTCCGCACCCGGCCTTCTCAAGATGCCGGCCATGATATTGGCGCGCAACAAGCCGCCAACACCGTAGCGGAAAGTGGCATCGCCCCACGCGTCGCCAAACGATAACATCAAGCGCGCCAGCTCTACTGAAATAAACAGCCCCAGCAATGCCCAGACGCTCAACCCAGCCGGGACTGGACCGGCAAGTGAATCGAAGATCGACTTTTCAATCAGCCCCGGCGCCAGCGGAGCGAGGATGCCAAGCATGTTGCACAGCACATAGACCACGTACGGCCACGGGCTGCGGCGAATGAGGCGCCAGTTAAAGGTCATGGTTTTCATCGTCACACCTCATCCCCGTTGGCGCGCGGCGTCACCCCGGCCATAGATGCTGACTCACCATCGAGCCAGTCGTCAAGCCCGGTTTGCATCAATTTATTGAAGCGCGAATCGGGATCGTGCGCCAGCGCTTCGCGCCGTCCATATTCGACAACGCGCCCATGCTCAAAGATCGCGATGCTGTCGGCTTTCTGCACCGTGCGCAACCGATGCGCGATGATGATGCCGGTGCGCCCGGTCATCAACCGACTGATCGCTTGATCGAGCATCTGTTCCGTGCCGGGATCAAGCCGCGCCGAAGCTTCATCCAGCACCACCAACCCGGGGTTTTTGAGAAACGCGCGCGCCAACGCCAGCAACTGACCTTGGCCTGCCGATATTCCACCAAGCTTTTGATTAAGCATTGACGGCGTGTGCGGTTCAACAGCGTCGTTCACTGCGCGCGCCTGCACCCACTCCCACAACCCCAGCGCACGCAAGGCAGTTTCAATCTGAGCATCGTTGATCGTGCGGTTAAACAATGCCAGATTGTCGCGTATGCTCGCGTCAAAGAGCTGCACTTCCTGCGTCACCAGCGTGATGCGAGCGCGCAGATCGCTCATGCTTACCGAGCGCGTATCGACGCCGCCCAGTCGAATGACACCGGCTTGAGGGTCAAATAACCGAAACAAGACGCGTGTCAGCGTACTCTTGCCACTGCCGGTACGTCCCAGTACGCCCACAATCTCGCCCGGTTCAAGGTGGAGCGACACATCATCGAGCGCAAGACTAGCGGCGTGATCATAGCGAAAGGTCACGCCTTGAAAATCAACCGCCAATGCGCCGGTCGGCAGGGTGGCCGCGACGCTGCTATGCGCCTCTTGTACGGCAGGTTTTTCGGCAAATAACGCTGCCACACGTCTACTGGCGGCTCCGGCCTGCTGCAGGCTCTGCACCTGACGACGCAGGCTATCGAGTGGGGCAGCCAGCAACGCGATATAGGCAACGATCAGGTAGGTTGCGCCGATGCTGATCTGTCCAGCCTGGTATAGCCACACGCCGATGCCCAGCCCGATGGCATATCCCATCGCGTGCAAGCCACCCGTGGCGACATTGGTCATGTTACTTATAAGGCGCGCCTTGCGATAAGCGCCAAGCATGTTCATGGTCAGTTGATGCAAACGCGCCAGAATGTAGCGCTCCGCTCCTGCCGACCGAATATCCTCTGTGCCCAGAAGCCGTTCTTCGAGGAAGCTATAGTGCGCGGCATCAGCTTGCTGCGATGCCTCCCATTCGCGCACGCCCAGCTTCTGAAGCCGCGAGAGAACAGCAAGAGCTGTGACAACGTATAAGGTCATGCCGAGGCCAATACGCCAATCCTCGCTGAACAACGCAATCAGCACGCCCACCAGCAGAAACCCGTTGCCGGCAATTTGCGCTATGAAGGCCGACAGCAGATGACCCAGCTCGGCCACATCGCCATCGATGCGCTCGATCAGTTCTCCGGGCGCATGCAACTGGTGGAACGGCATGTCCAGCCGCAGACAGTGCAACGTCAGGTCAGCGCGCAAAGCATTGGTGGATTTCCACGCGATCAACTCGCCAAGGTAATCGGTAGCCAGCCCGATGCCCTGGCGCGCAAATGCAGTGATCAAAAATACGATAGCGCCAACAAGCAATGATGTTGACACGGCGCTTTGTGTATGAGATGCGCCCAGCGCCGTATCGATAAAAAACCGCACGACCTGCAGATTGACCAAAGCCAACCCTATGCCGCACAACAACAAGACGGTCAGCAGCGTCACGCGCCGCCATTGCGGTTTGAGGTAGATTGAAAGCAACCCGCGGAAATTCATCTGCATACAGTCCGTGAAATGCGCCTGTATGAGCTATGGACGTGCCGGCGTCAGCGCCTCTGGCCACAGCCGCGCCCACAACGTAAACCACGGCGGCGCGATGCGCTTGAGGTGTTCCCACGTGCCGGGTTGGGGATCAAGCTCCGTGCTTAGTTCTTCCCAAAGCCCCAACATCACCAACCCATGCTGCGCCATGCCATTCACCAGTGGGCTGAGCGCATGGCGAAATTCGTGAGGGCCTTCGACGCGCCGGGATGTGCCATCGGGATAGCCGATGTCCCAGTTCGAATCAACGCTCTCGACCTCTGCGCCATCGATGTAAGGACGCCACAGCGGGTAAGCCTTGCCATCCCAATCGCGTTCTTCTATGCCTTGTACGAACGGATTATGACACGACAAACGATACAACCCGCCATGTTTCAAGACGCGCGCCACCTCGCTGAACACCGGCGTCACATCGGGGATGAACACGATCGAGTGCGCATGCCACACTATATCGAAATGCGCAGCGGTAAACGGCGACAGGTCGCGCATATCGCCTTCAATCGTCTCCACTTTCAACCCGTAGTGCTGCGCTGTCTCGCGGTCGCGTTGCAGTTGTGTGGGCGAGAAATCCAGCACGGTGACCTCAGCGCCGAGTAACCCGAACGCCGCCGACTGCTGACCGCCGCTCGCGCACAGGCACAACACGCGTTTGCCTTTCACCGATCCCATGATGCCATGCGGATCGAGCAACTCAAGCGCAGTCTCCGGCGTCAGATCAAGCATCGGGCGGCTATAGGCCACATTCGCCTGCGCTAAAGCTTCCCATCGTTCGCGGTTAAATCGGGTGATTGGATCCATATTCGCTCCCAAACGTCAAACACTCCCGGCATCTTCTTGGATTCCGGGAGTGTATCAGTGTTTGGGGGTCAATCGAGCAGCAGATGATTGTGATTGGGCATCAGACAGTAAGCAATAACATCGACATCAGATGCGAGATAGTGCCGCAGCTGGCGCAGAACCCCGCTCGGCGTGGCATAGTAAGTGAAAACACTGCCACGCACTCCCAGAATTCAGGAAGATTCCGGGAGTGCGTGGCGGATAGTCTCAATCTCGCCGCATGGTCTCAGTCACGTTGCCAGACGGGTCGATGAATTCAAGGATCATCGGCATCTGGCCTAGTGCGTGGGTGGAGCAGCTCAAGCATGGGTCGTAGGCGCGCACGGCAGCCTCGACGCGGTTGAGCAGTCCTTCGCGCACGGTTTGCCCGTTGATGTACGTCTTGGCGACGCTATCGACGGCGTTGCTCATGGCCCAGTTGTTATGCCCGGTGGACACGATCAGGTTCACGCGCTCGATCTGGCCGTTGTCCTTCACCCAGTAATGATGCAGCAACGTGCCGCGCGGGGCCTCAATCACGCCAACGGCTTCGTTATGGAAGTCGCGCTTGGTGTTGAGAATATCGTTGCTGAGAATATCGGGATCGTTCAACAACTCGCCGACGCGCTCGATGGCGAACAAGGTCTCGATCAGGCGTGCATAGTGATAATGCAGCGTGTTCTCGACCGGTTTTCCGGGGTTCAACGCGCGGAACGTCTTCAGTTCTTCGTTGGCAATGGGCGTATCGATCCGGTCGCACGCGTTCAGTCGCCCCAGTGCGCCGACGCGATAGACGCCACCCGGGAAGCCCATCTTCTTGTAGTACGGGAACTTCAGGTATGACCAGTTCTCGACGTGCTCCGAGATGTAGTCCAGATAGCGCGATGCAGAGAATTGCTCCAGCAGGTTGCCCTTCTGGTCGATCAATCGGCAGTCGCCCTGATACAGTTCAAGCCCGCCCGTCGGATTCACCAACCCAAAGTAACCGGTGGGGAACACGGCAAACTTGTCGATGTCCTCGCGGTTCTTCTCGGCCCAATCCTTCATGATCGCAATGCCGGCCACGGTCGTTGCCATCGCCTCGGCCATTCCAGCCAGGATGCCATCGCGCTCAGACGCCTTGAGCGATTTGTTCACGCCACCAGGAATGGCAAAGTTGGGGTGAATGCGCCGACCGCCGAGCGTGTGAATGATCTCCTGCCCGAACTTGCGCAGATTGACGGCCTTGAGCGCTAGCGCCGGATTCGCCTGAATCAGCCCGACGACGTTGCGTATCGCTGGATCAGCATCGAATCCGAGCAACAAGTCCGGGCCGGCCAGTTCAAAAAAGTGCATGCCATGGCTCTGGACAATCTGGCCCATGTGCATGAGTTCGCGCAGCAGATTCGCTGTTCGCGGTGGTTCCGCGCCTACAATCTGGTCGCACACCTTGGCCGAAGCCAGGTGATGGCTGACCGGACAGATACCGCAAATGCGCGGTGTGATGCTGGGCATCTCAAAGAACATGCGCCCTTCGCAGAACTTCTCAAAGCCGCGGAACTCGTTGATGTGCAGATAAGCATGATCAACATTGCCATCCTCTTTCATGTGGATGGTCACCTTGGCATGCCCTTCAATACGTGTTACAGGTTCAATCGTGATCTTTTGTGTAGCCATTACGCTGTCTTCCTTATTGCTAGAAACCCTTGGCCTCTGATTCTCGTAAGGTCTCAGTCATCTCTTTCTTTTCTGTCTTCTGTCTTATCTGACTTCTGACCTCTATCTTCCGACCTCTCGCCTCTTGCTTCCAGCCTCTAATCCTAGTGCCAGTGCAGCTTATCGCCCTTGAGTTCCGGAATCCGGCCCTGCCCCAGTTCACTCAGCACATAAAAAATCACGTCTGCATCGGGCGGGCAGCCGGGAACATTCACATCCACTTTGACGATATCGCTTACAGCGCGCACTTCGGTTGGAATACACAGTTCCGGGTCGCTTGGAACAAACCCTTCACTGTCGGTGCTCTCAGTTTCCACATAAGCCCGCTTCAGCGCATCTTCCAGCTTGAAGAAATTGCGCATCGCCACGACGCCGCCAAACACGGCGCAATCGCCCAGCGATACGAGGCACTTGCTGCGGCTGCGCATGCGGTGCGCCACTTCCTCGTTATACGTGTTATTCACTGCGCCTGACAGAATACCGACATCCACACCGCTCTCATCAGGCACTTTCAAATCGGTAATCGGTGTAGAGCGAATGTCCACCAGATTCGCGACTGCCACAATGCGCTCGTCCATGTCCAGCAGCGACATTTCGCATCCTGCGCACCCCGCCAGCCAGTCCATAGATACCTTTGGTTTTGCCATTACTAAGCTCCTTTACTAAGCCCCTTACTTGGGATCCCAACTCCCATCCAGTGTCACGCCGACGCGCTCAGCCAGCGCCTCAAATACTTTCTCGTTCGCCCACACATCGGCTGGGGCATTGATGCCGCGATGCGCTTCCTGCCAGCGGCCTTCGATGTTCAAATAATGTCCGTCCTGTTCCGCCCACATCTCCACCGGCAACACCACATCGGCCATGGCGGTTACCTGTGAGACGTAGCTTGCCTGTACGGCGATAAACGGCGCACCTTCAATTTTCTGCGCCAATGCAGAAGAAACCGGTGCATCGCCCAGCGCCACAAATACGGCCTGGCGTCCCTGTGGGTCGAATGGCTTGTCCAGTTTGTACATGGCAGCGGCCATGCTGTTGGCTGCGCCCTGCGCATTCACCAGCGTAGCGTTCAGTGCGCCGGCCAGTTTGACGGCGGCTTCCCAGTAAACACTCTTGCCCACGACGATGACCGGCTTTGTTGCGCCTGCCATCAACTTGGCGACTGCCGGGTCCGCAGCAACACCTGCGAGCGTTTGCGCTTCAGCGCCCAGCGGGGCAATCAGCGCCTTGTCTGCAATTTCGGTCAAGCCGGTTGCGACGCTGTCGACGACAATTAACCTGGTGCCTTTCGGCAGATTGCGCTTGACGAAGAACCCGAGCACTTGGTGTTGTACAGTCAGATCTGCGCCGGCCACAAGCACACAGTCTGCGGCTTTCAGCGCATCAAGACCGTTAGCCTGCAACGGTGTTGCGACCTGCGGTTCCAGACTGGTCACCATGGGGCTGCCCAGTTTCGCGCCAAACAACTGCTCAAAACCATGCAGGGCTTCGGCAGGCATGCGCGACGAGGCGACTGCGGCAATACCTGTGCCATTCGCGCCAGCCAGCGGCTTCAATTTGCCGGCGACCACATCCAATGCTTCGTCCCACGTAGCTGCCTGCAACGCGCCATCCTTGCGGACCAGCGGTGTGACGAGGCGCTCACGTGTTTCCTTCATCGGCTCAAAGCGTCCGATCTGGCACAGCAAGCCCTCATTCACCGGCGCATTCCAATCACCCTCGATACGCACGAGACGATTGTCACGCACGATCGCTTCGGCGCCGCAACCCACATTGCAACCCACGCAGGTGGTCTTGATGCGCGTAACGTCCTTTTCGCGGCCCTGATAGACGCCGGCGCGGTCAATCAATGAACCTGTGGGGCATACCTGCACGCACGTGCCGCAACCAATACAGGTGCTCTCGCCCAGCGGGATGCCCAGGTCGGCGATGACCAGCGTGCTCGCGCCGCGCTCTTCCACACCCAGTGTGAAGTTGCCGACAAGTTCGCCGCAGGCGCGAATGCAGCGCCGACACAAAATGCAGCGGTTATTGTCGAGCACGAAGTCTTCGTGCGAGGCATCCATGGGAAACGGCTGCCAGTTTGGCTGCAATGGCCAGTGCGTCATGCCCTCGTCATAAGCAGAGTTCTGCAATTCACAATCACCGCCACTGACCGGGCAGTACATGCAGAAATGATTGCGCTCGCTGAAGATCAGGGAGAGCACAAACTTGCGCGCCTCGCGCACCTTGGGTGTGTTCGTCAACACCACCATATTGCTGCTGGCTGGCAACGTACACGACGGTTGTAACGTTCGTGCGCCCTCTACCTCGACCAGACACATTCGGCAACCGCCATAGGGCGCCAGTTCCTTGTGATCGCACAAGGTGGGGATACTGACGCCGACGGATTGAGCCGCGCGCAAGACAGTCGTCCCATCTGGAACGGCGACTTCCTGACCATCTATTTTGAGATTTACCATGTTTTCTTCCTTTGTTCTAGCTGAGTACTCTCAGCGTGCATGCACCCGCCGGGCACACCTTCAACTTGATATGGGCCTCCACTTCAGCCCGGAAATACTTCAACATATCCCGAATAGGCACGGCAGCCGTCTGACCCAGGCCGCAATTGGATAACTGCGTCAGGCCATCGGCGATCATCTCCAGATCGGCAAGATCGTGCAGCGTGCCTGTGCCTTCTGACAAGTTCGTCAACAACTGATAAGCGCGTTGTGTGCCGATACGACACGGGCCGCATTTGCCACAGCTCTCATTCTTAAAGAACTTAAGCAGCACGCGCGTCAGGTCGACCACGCATGTGTCCTCATCGCAGATCAGCAACGCGCCCGAACCCAGCGAAACACCGGCTTTGTTGAACGAGTCGAAATCCATCGGCGTGTCCTGCAGGCTGGCCGGAATAATCGAACCACTCGATCCGCCGGTCTGGGCCAGCTTAAAGCCAGAGCCACTGCGCATACCCTTGCCGTAGATGGTAATGACTTCGCGCAACGTAATGCCCATGGGCACTTCGATCAGCCCGGTCATGTTCACATGCCCCAGGATGGTATACACCTTGGTGCCCGGGCTGCTGGGTGTGCCGAAGCTCTTGTACCAGGCAGCTCCATTGCGTACAATGGCCGGCAGATTGGCCAGCGTCTCTACGTTGTTCACCAGTGTGGGCTTGCCCCACAACCCGTGGGTCGTTGGATACGGCGGCCGTGCGCGCGGTTCGCCGCGCTTGCCTTCAATCGATTCGATCAACGCTGTTTCTTCGCCGCAAATATAGGCGCCCGCACCGGAATGGATGTGAATGTCAAAGCTGAAACCCGTCCCGAAAATACTTTGTCCCAGCATGCCATACTCACGCGCCTGAACGATGGCGGTCGTCAGGCGCGCCTGCGCCAGCATATATTCGCCGCGCACGTAAATAAACCCTTCACTCGCACCAACGGCATAGGCGGCAATCGCCATCGCCTCGATGATGCTGTGCGGATCGCCTTCCAATATCAAGCGATCCTTAAACGTACCCGGCTCGCTCTCGTCGGCATTGCAGATCACATACTTGGGCGCGCCGGGAGCCTGTGCAACAGCCTTCAGCTTGGCGCCACTGGGGAAGCCCGCGCCGCCGCGTCCGCGCAATCCGGACTTCGCGATCTCTGCAATGACATCGGCGGGCTTCATCTCGGTGATGCACTTGCCAAGCGCCTCATAACCATTGTGAGCGATATAGTCCTCAATATCCTCCGGGTCAATCACCCCGGCGCGCTCCATCACGATGCGCTGTTCGGCCGGTAAGGTGCCTTTGCGCGCAGAAATCCAGGCAATCCGCCCGGACAATTCGCGCGCCGGCAACTGCAGACCGGCAGCCAAACGTCCTTTGAACAGGTGCTCTTCCACCAGAAAGCGAACATCATTGGGAGTCACCGGTCCGTAAACCACGGCCTCCGGATAAACGATCACCAGTGGAGCAGCATCATGGCGACCAATATCGGACACCATGGCTACTGCTATCTCATCGCTCAGTCCAAAGGCAGCGATTTCCTGCTGCAGACGAGCGTGTACGTCAAGAGCACCTTTTGCCATGCTCTCGCTATCACTGGAGACCAAAACCAAAGAGCGCACTGCTTTCATCATGACCTCCTGGCTGAAATGCCCTGCGGCTGAGCGTACCCAGCAGCTGAGCATACTCAGCTAGACGAACCACCGTGAGAAGAACTCAAACCCAACACCACCGGTCACTTCCGTCCTCCGTCCTCTCTCTTCTGTCTTCTGACCTCTCCTCTCGCGGCTTCCACTTCGATGCTCACTCGTACCGTTCCAGTATCTCGTTTACCTGTTTTGGCGTTATGTTGCCGTAAATATCCTCATCCACGGTGATCACCGGCCCGACTGCGCACACACCCAGGCAACTGGTGGTTCGCAGCGTCCACTTGCCATCGGGGCTGGTCTCACCTGGCACAAGATGCACAGCATCCTGCAAAGCCTTCCACACAGCGCCGCCACCCACCACATGGCATGGAGCGCTCTCACAAAACTGAATTACATGCCGACCGCGCGGTTTGGTGGAAAGCATCTGATAGAAGCTGGCCACTGAGAACAACTGACCGATCGGCGTGTGCAATACCCGGCTGACTTCGTTGAACGCCTCAGGCGGGATATAACCCAGCACATGGTTTATCTCCGTCAGAATTGGCACCAAGTCTTCACGTGTTGCGCCGCACTTGGCCACTGCGGCGCCTACAACCTCACGAACGCGAGACTCAGACACGGTCACTGACGTTGTCTGTTGAACAGTCTGTACCTCACCATTCATGTTGTTTCCTCACTAATTGATTTCAATCGCGTTAAAGTTGCACACCTGCATGCAGATACCGCAACGGATGCACGTGTCTGTATCGATGACATGCAACTTGCGTCGGTCGCCGGTAATGGCACCGACCGGGCAGTTGCGCAAGCACACGGTACAACCGGTGCACGTATCGGTGATGTCGTATCGAATCAAGCCCTTGCATACCTTGGCCGGACAGCGCTTCTCGAAGATATGCGCCTCGTACTCCTTGCGGAAATGCTTCAGCGTGCTTTCTACTGGATTCGGGGCACCCTGCCCCAGCCCGCACAGACTGGTGGCTCTGATCTGTTTGCACAGCATTTCGAGCGTCTCGATGTCGCCATTCTTGCCTTCGCCTTTGCAGATGCGTTGCAGGATTTCGAGCATGCGCCGCGTGCCGACGCGACATGGGGTGCACTTACCGCAGCTTTCGTCCTGGATGAACTCCATGAAGAAGCGTGCAATGTCTACCATGCACGTGTCTTCATCCATGACAACCAATCCGCCTGATCCCATGATCGTTCCAGCGGCTGCCAGTGACTCATAGTCGATCGGTCGATCCAGGTACTCTTCGGGCAAACACCCGCCCATCGGCCCACCAATCTGGACAGCCTTGAGTTTCTTGCCGTCTTTGATGCCTTGCGCGATGTCATAAACCACTTCGCGCATATTGATACCCAGCGGTACTTCGATCAGGCCGGTATGGTTGACGTCGCCGGCCAGGGCAAAGGTCTTCGTGCCTTTGCTCTTCTCGGTGCCCATACTGGCATACCACTTGGCTCCGTTCAAGATGATCTGCGGCACATTGGCATAGGTTTCCACGTTATTCACGTTGGAAGGCTTGGCCCATAACCCACTCACTGCCGGGAACGGCGGGCGCGGGCGTGGCTCGCCACGCTTGCCTTCGATCGATCCCATCAGCGCGGTTTCTTCACCGCACACAAAGGCGCCTGCGCCAATGCGCACTTCCAGGTCAAACGAGAAACCGCTGCCCAGAATGTCTTCACCGAGCAGCCCCAGCGCGCGCGCCTGCTTAATGGCAATATTCAACGTGCGTACAGCCAGCGGATACTCAGCGCGGCAATAAATGTAACCGCGGCTTGAGCCAATGGCATAAGCAGCGATGATCATGCCTTCAATCACCGCATGCGGATCGCCTTCGAGCACACGTCGGTTCATGAATGCGCCGGGGTCGCCTTCGTCCGCGTTACAGATGACAAACTTGGGCGTGCCCTTGGAAGCACGGCAGAACTGCCATTTCTTACCCGCCGGGAAACCCGCGCCGCCGCGGCCGCGCAAACCAGAAGCGAGTACTTCTTCGATAACCTGATCGGACGTCATCGAGCCAAGGACCTTGCCCAGCGCCTGGTAGCCGTCTTCGGCAATGTAATCTTCGATATTCTCCGGGTCAACCTTGCCGCAGTTGCGCAACACGACGCGCACTTCCTTGGAAGTGGGCGCGCTCAACTCTTCATCTTTCACTTCAACACGGGGCAGCAGGAATTTCTTCGCAATGCGCCCCTTGAGGAAATGCTCTTCAACCAGGAAGGGAATGTCATCGACCGTCATCCCGACATAGTGCACGCCATCGGGGTAGACCATCATCTCGGGCCCGTGGCTGCAGCCGCCAATGCGCGAAGTTTCGAGCACCTGGACTTCGTCGATTAATCCCTGGGCTACCAGTTCATCCTGCAATGCATCTTCGATGTCGTGCGCGCCCTTGCCCAGACATTCGGGGTCAACGCAGACTAATACATGAGTGCGATAGTACTTCATCGATACCTGTTCCAGTGTGTTATTTGGCCGGGATAACGAGCTCGGTCACGACGTGACCGCCGACCACATGCTCCTTCATAATCAGTTTCGCTTGATCAACCGAAACCTTGCCGTAAGTGACTTTCGGCGCGCCGCCAACCTCTACCTGAATGATCGGTTCAAGTTCGCATAGTCCGATACAGCCGGTCTGCTTGATGACCACACCGCTCAGACCCTCTGTCTCTATCGTGTCAAGGATGGCGCGCATCGTCTCGCGCGCGCCGGCGGCGATGCCGCATGTGCCCATGGCGACAGTCACCTGGACAGTTCCCGCGGTCGTCTTGGCGTTACGCTTGGCGATCGCGTCTTCCTTCAATCTCTTCAACTCATCGAGCGATTTGACTGCTGGCATAGTTTCCTCCAATGGATTAATGACGGTCAATGGCGGCAACACAAGACGCCGCCTAATGCCTAATCTCTAATCTGTAATCTCAATATTCTTGATGCCTGCCTGTAGCGTTTCGCGCAGGTAGGTCAATATGGCGGGCTCGCTCAGCGACACACCGCCCAATTCTTGCTTCACGGGCGCATCATCAAACAGAAATTCGTTGCCGTTAACGCGGTATTGGAAAATCCAGTGAATCTGCGGCCACGCGACGAGAAGTTCAAACCACGTGCCGGCCAGATCACCGAGGGGCATCCGGTCGATGTGGCTGCGCTGAAACTCGACTTCCAGGCGTGTGCCTTTGCCCAGCGCCGAGTTGATGCGTAGATAGCCTTTACACGCTTCTGCCGCCGCCTTAAGCAAGG
Organism: uncultured bacterium; assembly: GCA_903873965.1. GTDB lineage: Bacteria > Chloroflexota > Anaerolineae > J036 > Brachytrichaceae > CAIXPS01. The sequence continues at coordinate 19,929 of CAIQQO010000005.1, read as the reverse complement.
GAATGCCCAGCCCGACCTTGCGCGTCGTACGACTGGTGACAAACGGATCGGTCACACGCGCGACCATGTCCTCGTCCATCCCTTTCCCATTGTCTTCCACGCTCATCTTCAGACGATCCTTCTTCGGATCCTCATCGACGGCAATCACGATATCCCTGGCGTCGGCAGCGACGCTGTTCTCAGCGATGTCCAGCAGGTGCAATGCAAGCTCTCTCATAGAATCCACAGTCAGAAGCAACAGACCGGATGCCAAGGGCATGAGGCCTGACTCTTGCCTCTAGCTCTGCGCCTTCCGTAATATCTGCTGTAGCTTGTTAGGACGGACGCGCCCGTGCATTTCTTCATCCACGACGACGACAGGGGCCTGGCTGCATGCGCCAACGCAGCGGCATATCTCGACCGTCGCCATGCCATCCGCGGTGGTATGCCCCGGCGCCACGCCGAGTACCTGCTTGGACTTTTCGATCAATTGATCTGCGCCGCCTACATAGCACGCCGTCCCCATGCAGAACTTGACGGTGTGCTTGCCACGCGCCTCGGTGGTAAAAAACGAGTAGAAGGACACCACGCCATGCACTTGTTGCAGTGGCACTCGCATCTTCTTCGCCACATAACCCTGCATCGCGGGGGATACAAACCCGATTTTGGCTTGCAGTTCGTTCAGGATTACCATGACGGAACCTGGCAGGTTCCGATTCTCTTCAAGAATCTGATCGATCACAGCGCGCTTCTCGGGGATGGCGACGGGATCGGTTGTTGGTATATTGTCTTGCACGTTTATCATTCTGACTCCCAAGCTTCAATGCCTATGTTGACTTTCGATTGGCTTCGTTGGCCTGTACATCATTGCGCCCGGTTTGTGATATTTTTCACTATCCATTCTAGCACTTTCATAGAAACACGCTTACTGTCAAATGTCACGTAATCATGTGCCATAAGTCACGCCATACGCAACGAACGAAATAACATACTGCGACCCGCCTGCTGCGCCAGCGCCAGTTTCAACTCAGCGACAGTCGGCGACTCAACTTTGAACACATTCCTGCCCAAAAACTCGTCCAGCCGATGCACGTCGCCACTCTGAATCAAGGGATACCCGCGCAGTTGTGGAAACTTGACTGGCGCCTCTGCAGGGCTGAGATGGCGTGATATCTCCAGCGCGTCGAAATGCACATCGGTGGGCACCAGGCCGAGGTTGGTCAACAGGCTGAACGTATTGCGGTTCACGTGCGCCGGAATCACCATCCCGCCGAGTGCGTGCACAGCATCCACTGCCTCATGGAGCGACAGGTTGGCTGATGTGATGAGCAATTGCGACTCCGTTCGCACATAGTCGCCGTTCTCATCCACCACAAACTGGTCGCCATAAAACTCGGGGTTATTGGCCAAACCGGGCATAAAGACATCCACCGTGGCCTGCCACGCTTCCAGCTGCTCGATGGTGTCGAAAAGGCACAACATGTGCACCTCTTCGCGTGTCTGCAACTCCATGCCCGGTAGAACAACCAGGTCGCTGCCCTCAGCCGCTTGCTGAACGGCGCGCACGTTGGCACTGGCGTTATGATCAGTGATGGCAATCATAGTGATACCCTGATCGAGCGCTTCCTGCACGATCAACGGCGGAATCATCTCGACCTCAGCGCAAGGCGACAACACCGTATGCACGTGCAGTTCAGCGATGAACGATTTCACTCAGCCTTCAGCCCCATCTCCCACAACTCACCAACGATGGTGTAGGTAGACCGGGTGGTGAAAAACAGGTTGATCTCTTCTTCATTGGCCTTGGCAATGCTGGACGGGTCAGGCATCGCGCCTTCGGTGATGATGATGGCGCTGAGATCAAGCAACGCCGCCACGGCAACGATGTTGGCATGCGCCTGCAATGTCACCCACACCGAGCGTTTTTGCGCACCCGCCATGACGCAACTCAATAAATCCGACGTATAACCCGATGTGGGCGTAACTTCAGTGAAATCGCGCTTCACGGTTAACACTTTCAATTCCAGTCGATCAATGATCTCTTGTAGTGTTGGCATGGTTTGTCTCTCCCAACTGTTCCTCAGATTGCATATAGATGCGCATCTCCAGTCGCGTGCCTCGCCCAGGCGCGGAATCCAAGTACATGTCATCCACACAGCGATGGATGTTTTTCAACCCCATGCCCGCGCCAAAGCCAAGCTCGCGGATCGAATCGGGGGCAGTGGAGTAACCGGGCGTCATTGCCAGGGCAATGTCGGCAATGCCGGGGCCATCATCGAGCGTCTCCATCAATATCTGGTTAGGCTCGATTTCAATTCGGATCATGCCTCCATTGGTGGAATGGATGATCAAGTTCATCTCAGCTTCATAGATTGCGATGCCGCACCGGCGCGCAATCTGTGGGCTGGCACCCAGCCGCAACAAAGCTTTCTTGATGTGGCTGGACGCGTTGCCGCCATGCGCGAACTCGCCATGCTTGATCTTGTAGCGCAGTGTCAGGCTGGTGCGGTCGGAGATGATGTCCTCGAACAAATGGCGCGCGCGGTACTTGCGGACCTCTTCTTCCTGATAGTCATATTGCAATGCGCGCATGACGCCGCTGGTGATATCGCCTTTAGTGATGATGCCGGCTAGCTTGTTGTTGTCATCCACCACAGGCAGGCGCCCGATGTGGCGTTGCTCAAAGACTTTCAGCGCTTCGATCAACGGGCTGGCGCCATTCACGGTCATCACCTGGCGCGTCATATACTCACCCACCGGCGCCTCAATGTTGCTCTCGCGAAGCGCGCGAATAAGGTCTTCCAGGCTGACAATGCCGATCAGCACGCCATTCGAGACCACGGGCGCGCCGGAAATGCGCGCCTGGCGAAAGGTCTCCATGACGTCGCCCATTTTGGTGCCGGGGGCGATGGTCTTCAGTTCGCGCGACATCACCTCGCCAATAGTGAGTTCATACGCCAGTTCTTCAACGCGGCTGATCATATTAGCCGCGCCGTCAGTGATTACACGCTCTGGGTTTGCCACTTATCCCTCATCATAGGCGTGCTCCAAGCTGCGCAGACCGGCGCAGTGCAGGCGGCCGCACACTTCAAACATGCCATGCACCGTGCTGATCAATGGGATTTTTTCGCGATTAGCCAGTTGCACAATGTCGTCGTTCGGCTGCTTGTCACGCACAAAGATGATGGCGGCAACATCGGCCATCATGGCGGTGCGAACCACCTGCATCGTACACAGACCAGTCAAGAGAACGGCATCGGGCTGAGAGTAGGCAAGGACATCGCTCATCAGGTCGGCGCCGCAACCGCCCAGCACGTCGCGGTTAAGGTTGACGCCTTTCGTCAGCACCATGCCATCGATGATCTGTACTAACTCGGTTAGTTTCATAGGATTAGGCGATGACCGACGGCGATCAGGACACGACGTGGGGCAGACGAGTCGCCAGGACGGCGCGGGGCTGCCCCTACGTCAATGAGACGCGCAGGATGCTCCGCGCTTATAGCAGGATACCGGTTGGGTCGGGGCTCCATGATTGCAGGTTCTTCATGTAGTTGGCGCGCTCGATCATGGCCGGCTGCGCCAGGTTGACCTGACTCAGGCTGCCGATCATCTGACTCACCGACTCGTACTCGCGCTCAGTCATCCACGACTTCACTCCTTCCAACACCTGGTTGATGCGCCCCAGGCCATGCTCAAGCAACTCAGAAGCCATCATCGTGACCTTCGCGCCGGCCATCAATCCCTTCAATACATCCTCGGTGCGATGGACGCCGGTGGTGATAGCGAGATCGACGGGCACGCGCCCATGGAGAATCGCCGTCCAGCGCAGCGGCAGGCGCAACTCGTTCGAGTTGCTCAACATGAGGTGCGGCACGACATCGAGTTTCTCCAGATCGAAATCGGGCTGGTAGAAACGGTTAAACAGCACGAGTGCATCAGCGCCCTGCGCAGCCAGGCGATATGCCATGTTGGACGTGGAACTGAAGAAGGGGCTGAGCTTGACCGCGACGGGGATAGTGACTGTTTTCTTCACATCGCGCAACACGTCCAGGTACATCTGCTCTATTTCCGCGCCGGTGCGCAGCAAGTCTGTGGCAATGTAATACAAGTTCAATTCGAGCGCATCCGCGCCGGCTTGCTGAATCTTGTGCGCATACTCGACCCATCCGCCTGTCGACACGCCATTCAGGCTGCCGATAATCGGAATACTCGTCGCAGATTTAGCGCTTTGCACCAGATTCAGGTATTCATCCGGTCCGATATTGTAATGCGCCAGGTCGGGATAGTAGCTGGTGGCTTCTGCAAAACTCTCTGAGCCATAGCTGAGATAGTGATCGAGTACGCGGCTCTCCCACTCAATCTGCTCCTCAAACAGCGAGTACATCACGACTGCAGGCGCGCCGGCATCCTCCATCTTGCGGATACCGTCTAATGTTCTTGATAGCGGCGACGCCGAAGGCACAATCGGGTGCTTCAGCTTAAGACCCATGTAGGTAGTTGATAAATCCATCGTTGTTCTCCGAAATTATGGGCGAACACACACGGGCGAACACACATATTCACCCTTACGCTTCATTATTAAGTGGGCGGACCCGTAGGCCCGCCCTGCGGTTGGTCATTAAAGTGCTTTCGCCTGTTGGTCAAGTCGGCGCCAGCGTTCGGTAATGCCCTTCTGCGCTTCGGCGACGAGGCGTTCTGCCGTGGCCGGATCGCTCTGCGCCAGCATGCGATAACGGGTTTCGTTATAAGCATAGTCCTTGAACTGTATCTTGGGGGCAGCCGAGTCAAGCCCGAAAGGATTCTTGCCTTGTTCCTTCAGCGTCGGGTTGTAGTGATACAACGGCCAGTAACCGGAGTCCACAGCCAGCTTCTGCTGGTTCATGCCCTTCGCCATGTCGATGCCATGCGCGATACAGTGGCTGTATGCAATGATCAGGGACGGCCCGTCGTAAGCTTCGGCTTCGAGTATCGTCTTGACCGTATGCGCGTCACTGGAACCCATGGCGATCGTCGCCACGTACACATTGCCGTAGCTCATGGCCATCGCGCCCAGATCTTTCTTACCGCTTGGCTTGCCACCCGCGGCAAATTTGGCCACTGCACCCAAGGGAGTCGACTTGGACGCCTGACCGCCGGTGTTGCTATACACCTCGGTGTCGAGGACGAGTATGTTCACGTTGAGGCCACTGGCCAGCACATGATCCAATCCGCCATAACCAATGTCATAGGCCCAGCCATCTCCGCCCATGATCCACACACTCTTTCTGACCAGCATGTCAGCCAGGCTGCGCAGGTCAGTGGCCACAGCAGCTACAGTCCCCGACATTTCAGGAGCGTGACTGCCTAGTTTGAGCTTCAGCTCTGCAACGCGCGCGCGCTGCGCCTCAATGCCTGCTTCATCGCTCATGTTGGCGTTGAGCAGCGCATCGGCCAATTCGACGCCAATAGGCTCGCGCAAGCGTTCAACAAGCTCACGCGCATATTGGGTCTGCTTGTCCAGAGTCAAGCGCATGCCCAGGCCAAACTCGGCATTGTCTTCAAACAGGGAGTTGGCCCATGCCGGCCCGCGCCCGGATTTGTTAGATGTCCACGGGGTGGTGGGCAGGTTGCCACCATAAATGCTGGTACAACCGGTTGCGTTGGCCACCATGGCGCGATCGCCGAACAATTGGCTGACCAGCTTGACGTAGGGCGTCTCACCGCAGCCCGAACAGGCGCCTGAGAACTCAAACAACGGCTGCAGGAGTTGCACATTCTTGACGTTGTTGTACTTGATACCATCGACACGGGAGACTTCGGGCAGATCGAGGAAGAACTCCCAGTTGGCGCGCTCGGCTTCACGTAAGGGAAGCTGGGGCACCATGTTGATCGCTTTCAGACCTGAGATGCTCTTGTTCTTGGCGGGACAGGCTTCGACGCACAAGGCGCAACCAGTGCAGTCTTCAACCGCAACCTGCAAGGTGTATTTCTGGCCGGGCAGTTCCTTCCAGCGCGCATCGGCGGTCTTGAAGGTAGCGGGCGCGCCGGTCAACTGAGCGGGACTGTAGGTCTTGGCGCGAATGACGGCATGGGGGCAGACGAGAACGCACTTGCCGCACTGGATGCACACGTCGGTATCCCACACGGGTACTTCAAGAGCGATGTTGCGCTTTTCCCACATGGCGGTGCCGGTTGGATAGGTGCCATCGACGGGCATGGCGCTGACGGGCAAGAGGTTGCCTTCGCCGGCGATGATGCGGGCGGTGAAGTTCTTGACGAAATCGGGCGCGGCGCTCGATACCACATCAGGCATGGCCGTCGTGCTGGTTGCGAATGCGGGGATATGCAACTCATGCATATTCTCAATGCTGGCATCGACAGCAGCGTAGTTCATCTTCACGACTGCTTCACCACGCTTACCATAGGTCTTTTTGATGGCCTTTTTGATCTGTTCAATCGCCTCGTCACGCGGCAACACGCCGCTGATGGCGAAGAAACAGGCCTGCATGACCGTGTTGACACGGTTGCCCATGCCGGCGGCCTTGGCAACGGTGTAGCCGTCGATCACATAGACCTTCAGTTGCTTGTCAATGATCTGCTGCTGCACCTGGGTGGGCAGTTGATCCCACGTCGACTCTGGCCCGAATGGGGAGTTGATGAGCAACACCGCGCCTCGAATGGCGGTTTCAAGGACATTGAAGCGCTCGAAGAAACCAAACTGGTGCACGGCCACGAAGTTCGCCTGGCGGATGAGGTAAGTGCTCTTGATGGGGCGTGGCCCGAAGCGGAGGTGACTGGTGGTGCGCGAACCGGATTTCTTCGAGTCATAGACGAAGTAGCCCTGAACATAGTTGGGAGTTTCTTCGCCGATGATCTTGATTGAGTTTTTGTTAGCCCCTACGGTGCCATCGGCGCCGAGGCCATAGAAGACGGCGCGCACGACATCGGCAGCTTCGGTGCTGAAGTCGGGATCGTAGTCAATACTGTTGTGGGTAACATCATCGTTGATGCCAACGACAAAGTGGTTCTTGGGCTGGGCTTTCTTCATCTCATCATAGATGCCCTTGACCATAGCGGTATTGAATTCTTTAGAGGCAAGTCCATAGCGCCCGCCGATGACCTTGACGCCGGTGACGCCGGCTTCAACCAGGGCGGTAATGACATCCTGATAAAGGGGTTCGCCCGCGGAACCGGGTTCCTTGGTGCGATCCATTGCGGCAACCATCTTGACAGTCTTGGGCAGGGCAGCGACGAAGTGCTCGATGGAGAATGGGCGGTATAGGCGAATCTTGAGTAGTCCGACTTTCTCGCCCTGGGCAAGCAGGAACTCGACGGTTTCTTCGGTGGCTTCGCAGCCAGAACCCATCATGATAATGACGCGGTCGGCATCGGGTGCGCCGACGTAGTCGAAGAGATGATATTGTCGCCCCGTCAATCCGGCGAACTGATCCATGGCCTGCTGCACAATGCCGGGAGTGGCAAGGTAGTAGGGATTGGACGACTCGCGGCCCTGAAAGTACACGTCGGGGTCTTGTGCTGCGCCGCGCAGGACGGGATGCTCAGGCGTGAGGGCGCGGGCGCGATGCGCCTGTACCATGTCGTCTTGCACCATCGCCTTCAAGTCGTCATCGGTAAGCATCTCGATCTTGGTCACTTCAGCCGAAGAGCGGAAGCCATCGAAGATGTGCAGGAATGGCACGCGCGATTTCAGCGTGGCGGTGCGGGAAACAAGCGCCAAGTCCATGATTTCCTGACCGGAGTTCGAAAAGAGCATTGCCCAGCCCGTCGAACGGGTGGCCATCACGTCGCTGTGATCGCCGAAGATCGACAGGGCCTGGGCTGCCAGTGCGCGGGCAGCGATGTGAAACACCGTGCTGGTGAGTTCACCGGCAATTTTGTACATGTTGGGGATCATCAACAGCAAACCCTGACTTGCTGTAAACGTCGTCGCCAGTGCGCCAGCCTGCAGTGCGCCATGGATAGCGCCCGCGGCGCCTCCTTCAGACTGCATTTCCTTCACGACGGGCACACTGCCCCAGATGTTTTTCTTACCCTCTGCCATCCACTGATCGGCGTACTCGCCCATGGTGGAGGAGGGGGTGATTGGATAGATAGCTATCACTTCGTTGGTTTTATAAGCAACGTAGGCCGCAGCCTCGTTGCCCTCTATCGTTTCAAGAGGTCGAATCATCACGCGCTCCTATGAAATATCTACTAATATCTAAATTATCGACCGATTGTCAAATTAGCAAAGTCACAATTGGTTGTCATACTGGGTGATCATTATCATGGATTGTGAAAATATTCACATGCGACGTGTATACGCAGAGAGATTGTAGGTCGATTACGGTGGCGTCATGTCAATCGTGCCGTTGTTATAGCAACCGATCATGCAAGCTGCCAGGCTAATGAACCCACGTCTTCCACACGCTGGGAGTTGAGTCCGGTATCATCACCGCTCCAACGACTTTCTCATAAAACATCGCCGGGCCAACCCAGCCTATGATGGCGTAACCGTATCCTTTCAGTTTCATGTCCAGCATACACGCAAGCAGCAACGCCTTGCCGGTGCCTCTGCCGCGATTCTCCTCCAGCACACCCGTGGGTCCGAAGAAGCCGAGTGCGGTAGCGTCGTAGCACGCAAACCCGATGATTTGCTGGTTCTGCACCGCAACAAAGCACGATACCGGGTGATTCGACAGCGCTTGATCAGTTTCACTCGACCACACATCAGAGAAATGCTGTTTGACCCAGGCGACCAGCAGGTGCTTCTCCGGGCCAATGGGTTTGCGAATGACGATGCCTTTCGCAGCCTGTTCAGCCAGGAAGCCCCAGTCATCCGCGAGGTTGTATAACTTAACCAGCATATCGGGCATGGCATGCACTCCTGAATGAGGTCAATGCAGTCCGCATTGATCTAAAAAATGGCGCACGGCCGCGCACCATTGCGCCGACTGTTCAAGCGCGATGAAGTGGCCGCAATGGGCAAACATCTCGACCCGTACTCCGGGAATAAGCGCAGTTCCAATCGCATCGAGCACGTCGGGCAGCTTCGTTGCGTCGACCCAGCCGCGGTCGCCCAGCAATGCCAGCGTCGGAACGTTGATCGTCGGCAGCCACGGACGCGCGTCGAAGGCAAGGATGGAGTCCCACACGCTCGCAGGCACGCGCCCCGCCGCAGCATTGGCAAACGACTTCGCGTTGATGCGCGCCTGCACAGCGAGATCGACTGTCGGGGCAAACAGATCGAACATCCGCATACCCTCAACGAAGTGCGGGAAGGCATCGTCGATGATCAGCGCCTTTACACTCCCCGGATACTGCCGCCAGTAGTCGAGTGCAATCATCCCGCCAAGACTGTGACCGTGCAGGATCGCGGGCTGAGCTATGTCGAGTGCGGCCATGAGCCCGTGCAAGTCCTGCGCCAGATCAGCAATGCCGGCGGGGTGGTCGAACAGCGTCGCATCGCTCAAACCATGGAAGCGCAGATCAGGGATGATGACACGGAAATCGCGCGAGAGATCAGCCGCGACTTCGGCGAAATCAGCGCCGTCGCGGTCGTGGCCATGCACCAGTACTATGGCCTGCGGCGCGGAAGGATTGTACTCGCGGACGACAAAGCGATTATTGCGGATGAGGTGAATGCGGTGGATTAGCATAACTTCCTTTTGCCAGCGTAACAGCCAGCACTGCATACAACAGCGGCTTCCCGAATGCCGTATAGCCCGTGTCGATTGTGGTGACTGCGCGCTTAGCGGGTAACAGGCGCAGATGACTACTGCGCCAACGCTGGGGTGAGACCGTGTCGGTTTGGTGATCCGTCTGATCCGCGCGTTCACCCACCGGTCCATCCGCCCCGGATACCGCAAACAAGGCAACCGCGCCATCGACAACAGGCGCATAACGATCCAACGCTGTTGCAAATTGCGGCGAAAATGGCGCCCACGGCAATCCGAAAGCCAGGGTAAGTGAGGCGATAACGACAGCCGTCATCGCGGCAAGCCCTATGACACGAGCAAAATCTCGCAGCGGTGCACTATGAACGTCTGATGCAATGGGTGATGATGGCACAGTAATGTCCTGCCAATACGTTCGGATTATAGGACTCTTATCGTCACACTAGCGCTACGCCTCACGCAGTATTCACAGGAGTTGACCGCGTTATTTCTTTATGATTTGGACATCAAGTGTCACGGGCGTCTCGGCATCACTGCCAATCGTCAGGTTATTCGCACCGCGCAACTTGTAACCGTCGGCGGCAATCAACATGGCATAGGTGGTGTTGCGATCGAGCGGCTTCCACAAAGCGTACTGCCCTTGATCGTCGGTGCGCGTCTGGGCATAGATGGCCTCGTTACGCGCATCGCTCGTGAAGTCCGCGATAGTCACGCCGGGATTGAGTATAAATACACGCGCGCCGGCTACGGGTTTCCCGGTGCGCAGGTCTTTGATCGTGCCCTGCAAAACGGCCTGCTGTGTGGCGTCCATGGATGTCTTACCGCCCACCACCACTTCGCCTGTGGAGAGGACAGTCTTACCCAGATAAAACGCGACGCGCCACTGGCCGTTCTGCAGGGGCTGGCCATCCGGCGTGGTCAGGCCGTAATAGAAAACGCCTGCGCCTGGCGACGCGCGCAAGGTGTGCTTATCTACCAATGCGGGTTGGTCGCCATAGCTTTCGTTGTAAATGATGACCACGATGTCAACATCTTTTGGCGCGCAGGCGTACTTGAATCCCGGCGCAAGAATAGTGACGCCCTCATCATAGGCGTCCACCGAGAGGCCTGTATCGACATTGCCGTCAGCATCACTCGCGAACCATGCTGTCTTGCCGGCACTGAGTTTGGTACATGCGGCGGCGAGATGCGGGTCGGACAGGTGAGTACGCGGCGATGTGGCGGCCCCCACATCAATGACGCGGGGCAAAGAGATTTCTGCCGTGACATCGGTGAAATCGGCTTGAACGCCTCGCCCGAGCGACGCAGGGGACGACCCGCGCGCCATAACCGGCATGGCCTGTGGCAGGCTGATCGCCAATAAACAAGCGAGCGCACAAAGCCGCGAAGCAATTCTGATATCTGAAGCGATTCTGATCATGATCGCCGTCAATCGCTCTTTCATGGCATCTCCATCGTCCAGACGCTGCGCCCATAAGTAGCCACAGCCATGATTCCGGTCTTTGTGTTCAGCTCGATATCGCTCACAAGGGTATAAGGCATATTGGTGCCATACGGCGCCCACTGCGCGTCGCTGTCCTGCGCCGGGTTACCCGCAAGCACCCACACACCAAGCGACCCGCCGATGTAGATGCCGGCGTATTTGGCGCGCGCATCGATTGCAATCGCGCCGATGGGTGCATCGGGCAGGTTCTTTGAAATGTTCTGCCAGGTTTTACCGCCATCTGTGGTGCGGAACACATGCCCTTTCGCATACGGCGTCTGGGCATCAAACCCGCCAAACACGGCAACCGCTACCTGTGGGTCGCTCGGATCAACCACAATACGGTTGACCTGGCGGGTGGGCAGAATCTTCGGCGCTGTGCGCTGCCAGTGCGCCCCGCCATCGGTGCTGATCCAGATACGCCCCTCGGTGGTGCCTGCGTAAAGCACTTCCGAATCACTGGGGGATATCGCCAGTGACCGGATGCTGCCTTTCTCGCCGCTGAGCGGCTGACTGATCGACTCCCACGAATCGCCGCGATCGGTTGTCTTGTACACGCGTTGCGATGCGATGTACAGCACGCCTTCATTCTGCGCGTCGACGACAAATGGAGCATAAAACAGAAAGCCTTTATCGTCGGCCAGACCGTCGGTGTGCTCTTCCCAGCCATCATTCGCGCCGCCTGTACCACCCTGCTCATTGCGCGCAAAACCGCCTTCCGGCCATGTGCTGTAAACAATATCGGGGCTGAACGGGTCCACAGCCGTATAGCCCATATCGCCCTGCGAAGCGCCCGGCCATGTCTTCCCACCATCGGTCGTCAACGCAATGGCGTTGTCTTGCAAGCCGCCGATCATGTAGTTTTTATCCGTCGGGTGCAACGCGATGCCGATGAACAGCAGCGTGTTGATGCCATCACTGATGTGTTGCCAGACGGGCGGCGCTTTCGAGGCATCGGCAGTGCGATAGATACCACCATCGGTGCCTACCCACACCACGTTATGATTCTTCGGATCGATGCGGAAGCCATGTGAGTCGGGGTGCATCCAACTGGATTTTGAGGCGACCGGGTTGGTGTCGAGCCATGTCTTGCCGCCATCATCACTGCGTTGAATCACGCCGCTCCAACCCTTCTTCGATTTATCGATGCTGAACGAACCACCCAGATACATGATCTGCGCATCGGTCGGATCAATGGCAACAATGTTGTCATACGAACACTGCATGTTGTGGCCGCTGCCCGTGCAATAGTCCGCTGCGCCGCTAAGCCGCTCCCACGAGTCACCGCCATCGACGCTGCGCATCGCGAACGATGCCGGAGAGCTGGCATCCCCGCCGGTTCCATCGTCATAGTACAAGCCGCCGCCAACCAACAGCACCCGCGGATCGCTTGCAGCAACAGCAATGGCCAAACCGGTGACAGCCGGCTCATCCGTATAACGGCTGCTGAGCAGCTTGACCTTCTTGGCCTTCTCCCACGCCTTCAGCACGCTGCTGTAATCCAGTTCGTCCCAGTTCTGCCCGCCATCGTGACTGCGCAGGATGGTCGTTCCAACGCACGCATAGCTGCAACGCACAGCATACAGTGTGTTGTCACTGCTGATGGCAAGGCTGGCATAGCCGCCGGATATTTCACCCGACTGGTAGGTGCATGCTTTGCCGCACTCAAGCAGGCGCGTCCACGAATCGCCCTGATCGCTGGACATGAATACGCCAAAGTCGGGGCGGCCGGGCGGCGCCTTCATCGACATCTCGATGCCGGAAGCGGCGTAGATGTTGCCCTTTGAGTCGAACACGAGCGCCGTGGAAACAGCGCCCTTAAATGTATCTGACCCGATCAGCTTCCACGTGCGCCCGGCGTCGGTGCTGCGCATGATGCCATTGGCGAGGTAACCATATTCGCGCAGCATACTTGGCGCGAATTCCCCCAGAAGAGCGTATAGCACATCGGGATTTTTGGGATCGATCTCGATGCCGCCGTATACCATAGGCACTTGCCGGTCGGTTAATGATTGCCAGTTGTCGCCACCATCGGTCGTCTTCCATATACCACCAAACGATGCTGCGACATACACGACATTCGTATTGCGCGGGTCAATGGCAAAGCCGTTGATCTTGCCCGCACTGGGAATACGTCCCTGCGGCAGGTTTACTCCTGCAATGGCGCTTGGCCCGGCCGAGCGCCATTGTCCGCCAACCGGCTTGTAGTTGCCCAGTTCCTTATAGGCTTCGATTAACACATTACGTTCAACATCGCCGTCAATGCTGACCAGCCCGGACGACACATCCTGCAAGCGCTTTTCGAAATTCTGGGCATCGGTATCGTTGAGCTCGATATCCTGAAAATCCACCGTCACGCCTGACGGCGGCGTCGAGGTGCTCTGCAGCTTCTGGCCGGCGGCATTGGTAGTAGGTTTCACTGCCGTCGCCTTGCCGGTGCTGGCGCGCGCCGTCGGCGTCCGTACGCCGTCGGCCGATGACGAATCCGGTGTTGCTGTTCCCGACAGGTCGGATGTCAATCCGCAGCCCAGCACAAGCACGGCGGCTACAACCAGTGATAACGTGAAATTAAGTCTGCTTTGCATATAAGACATAGGTTTGTATGACAAGCGCTTTATAGAACCAGGCTGTTGACAAAGCGGCTAAACAGGGTGGTTGTATCCTGCAACATCTCGGGCGTCGTGATCATCGTGATGATAATGGCGCGTCCACCTTTGATCAGCACATAGTCAATGCCCTGCTTCATCTGCGGCGCTGAACGGCCCAAACCGCCTGTTTCCACATACGCGAAGCGCAGTCGCAGTGCAGGTATGCCGCCAACGCTGGCCTTGCCATTCTCCAGGATCTTGTACACCGGATAACGGCTGGCGCGATCGGCAGTCACCAGCGTGGCGATATCCTGCACCGGCATCGCTTCACTCGCGGGTGACGGCTCGGCAATCACGATAAACTCCGCACCGCTGCCCAGCGTGTCGGTCACATGCAGCAATTCATCCGGCTGCGCCGTGGCCTTGAAGTACGATGGGTAAGCGCCTCGGATGCCGTCAGCTTGAAATGCCGTGGTTGTATTGACAGCCCCATTCCATACCAGCGCCCCGATCAGCAGTGTCAGCACAAAAACAATGACCACCACGCGGGTGGAAGTTGCATCACCCACATCGGCATCTGCGGCGCGCGCCGGCATCAGCCCGGCCATCGTAAGGTGTACATCGCGCCGGATCAGATACGCCGCCAGCCCTGACATGACCGCGGCCATGGCGCCGGATAACAGCAGACCTGCGAACGAGGGGAACTGCCCGCCCGAGAAAATACCGGTCGAGGCCTCAACCACCTGCCCGCGCAGCAGATAGAACACGCCATTGAGCGTCATGGCTATCACGAAACCCAGCGACATCCACCACACCGGCTCATGCTGCATCTTGGCCTTGCCGAGGAAATAACCCAGCAATCCGCCCAGCGCAGCATGCGCCAGAGCGGTTTCGGCAACGAAGATCTCAGCCGGACCGATGGCTGCACCGCGGTTCGACAGGATGAACTGCAGGTTCAGCGCCGTGGCATAACCCAGCGCCGCAGCAGTGCCATACACAACGCCATCGCTGCGCTCATCAAACTCCGCCTCATCATAGATAAAGAAACGCACAGTGGCGAACACGATGAACGCTTCGACACCGCCGATGATGAAGATGGAACCCAGCACCTGCGTTGGCGTGTCGCGATAGAGCCAGTCGTGGACGTGAAAGAACTGGTCGGTGAGCGGGATGCCGATAGCGCTCGCCAGCGCAAGCCCGATAACAAATACTTTGGCCACATTGGCTACGGGTTCCGGCTCCGCCGAATCGAGGCGATAGAACATGAACTGCCACAGCAGTGCGGGAACGAGCGCCAGCACAACGCCGATCACAAGCAGGATCGTGGGTTCAAACGCCGGTTTGAGCCACTGGTCAACGACGACCACGATGACGACGAAGACCAGCAATGCGGCAAACGCAATCAGGTCAGAGATCACCACATGCTTGCGGTGATACGCGGCTTTGGGGTGTATGTCACCTGTGTGTGTTATCTGATCCATGGTCTGGCTTATTTCGATCGTTCCAGCGTAATATCCATGATGTATGGATCATCGGTGCTTTCTTCGATCGTGACAGCGCTGTCAATAATCGTCTTGTAACCCTTCGCGCCGACAATCCACGGCAGGGTGACATTCGCCGGCACGGGATTATCCAGTTCGAACCGCCCCTTGCCATCAGTCTTGGCGTAGGCGATGATATCGGCATCGGTGCCATCTTTGAGCCATTGCTCAGGATCAACGCCCTCGTTCAACACAATAACCAACGCAGCATTGATCGGACGCTTGCTTTTTGAGTCGACCACCGTTCCCTGCACGGTCACGCTTGCGGACTCACCGGTATTCGTCATCACCGTATCGGACGTCACATCCTTGAGGCCAAGATCGCCGACCGTGACATGGCCGGTGCTGAGCAGCGTTTCACCGAGGTAAAACTCAACCGCATAATCACCTGCAGTCAGCGCTGACTCATCTTTCATGTAAAGCGAATAACTGTAAGTGCTGGCCTTGTCCGTCACCTTGGGCGTGGCCGTATCTGTAAACGCCTGCTCGCCGTCAATGGACCATACGATGCTCAGTTTGGTCTTCTTCGGGATGCAGTTATAGTCGAACGCGGCAGTCACTTTGCTGGTGCCGTCCGGATAACTCTCCACGGTCTCGTCAATATCGCCGCTGTCTGTCAGCGTAACCCAGTACACATCCTGAGCCTGCAGGCGCGCACACGCCGCCGGGGCAACACGCGACGGAGCAGTAGACACTGCGCCTGGCTGGGCAGCCGCTGCCGTGAATGTCACCGATAGAAGTGTGGCCAACGCTGTCGCCGTCACAAGCACAGATTTGAGTTGCTGATGAGACGCGGATTCGCCCCCGCGTGTCCGTCCAAAAAAAGTGTTCATATCTACCTCATTACTTGAGTTGAGCGCCCTCAACCAATGACAGGCTGTTGACAAATCCGGTAAACACCGGATCAACATCGCCAATGCCTTCCGGCGTGGACAGCAGCGTCACAACCACGGCGCGGTTGTCCATCATAAATATATAGTCGGTACCCTGAATCACACGCGGAATGGTAGCCACCACCATGCCGCCTGTATCGACATACGCAAACTGCTGCAACTGCGCCTGGCGGCCGTTCACAGTCGTCGGGCGTGTATCGACCAGCTTGTAATTATCGAAATCTGCAGCGCGTTGCGCGGCCAGCATCGAACTGATGGCGCGGACATCCTGTCGCCCGGCCTGCAGGTCTTTACTGGTGATGATAAACTCCGCGCCGCTGCCCACACGATCGGCCACGTGCATGATCTCGTTGGGATGGCTCACGATGCCATAGCTGGCCGGATAAGTCCCGCGCACCATGCCCTTATCAAAAGCAGTGACGCCATTGACGACGAAGTGCCACCCGATGGCGCCAGCAACCAGCAATACAACAAACACGGCCGTGACACCCCAGTTCGCCTGTTGATCGCCTTTGGTTGGATCAGCCTCAGCCTGATTCAGTCCGGCAATCTCGCGGCTGACATCGCGATGCACCAGCAGTGACACTATCGCTGTGATGGCGACGGCCAGCGTGCCAGCCAGCAACAGACCTTTGATCGAGGGAAGCGCAGTGGATACGCCGATAGAAATGCTGCCGGTTTCGAGTTGACCGCGCACGACAAAGAACAAGCCACTCAACAGCACGGTGATCAGAAATCCGATCGGCAGCCACCATACAGGATCGCGTTCGAGCTTGGCATGGCCGAGGAAATAACCGATCACGCCGCCAAAGGCCGCGTAGGCAAGCGACAGTTCGGCCATATAGACCTCGCTGCCGCCCAGCCCGCTGCCGCCGCTGTTCAGGATGAACTGGAGGTTGATGGCCGTCGCATAGCCCAGCGCAGCCGCAGTGCAATACACCACGCCATCGGTGCGTTCATCAAACTCGGGTTGATCGAACATGTAATAGCGTACCGCGGCATAGATCAAGAATGATTCAATTGCGCCGATCAACAGCGAACCGATGATGGTCGCAACCGGGCTGCGATACAACCACTCCTGCACGTGAAAGACATTATTGGTCAACGGGATGCCCACGGCGCCGGCCAGCGCAAACCCGATCACGAAGACGCGCCCGACATACCCCACCGGCTCAGCCTCGACGCGATCCTGTACATAGAAAAACGTAAGCCACAACGCCGCGGGGACAACGGCCAGCACGATGCCGACCAGCAGCAAGGCAAGGCCATTGAGTTGTGGTTTGAGCAGATAATCTATGGCGACCACCGCGCCTACAAATACCATCAGCGCGACAACCGCGATGACGGCCGATCGCCATACGCCCTTACGATGGAAACCTGCTTTCGCATACCGATCGGACGCGACAGCAGAGGGTTGTGATGTCACAGTATTCCTCCTTTTTTTGTGTTCCGTCCCAAAGGGAGGCAGAGCCATCCCTCAAAAAGCGAGTATACCTGAAGAACAGGCTCAGTAGCGCAGAATCAGGCTATGTGCGCGTTCTGTTCAGCCACAATCCGCAGAAAAAGCTCGGCTTGATCCAGCGCATCCTGCAGCGCGTTGTGAGTGAGTATATGCTCGGTGTGATAGCGCTCGATCACCTGTTGCAGGCTGGTCTTGTTCCACGGCACACCCGCCACACCCATAAAGTAGGATTTCATATCCAGCGCCGAGTGGCCGAACGGGTTGCGCCCCAGATAGCGAAAGAAGTAATCGTTGACGAACATCCAGTCAAAGACGGCATTAAAGGCCACGAACACCGGCCGCTTGTTGCGCGGCACGACGTCGCCCAACCAGCCCTCGAATTGCGCCATCGCCTGCTTTGGGCTGACGCCTGTGCGCGACAGTTCATCCAGCGAAAGGTGACACACCGCCAGCGCCGCAGCGACATACTTGCTGCTGACAGGCCGCAACTCGATATAGAATTTGGTGCTGATGTCCTCGACCAGGCAGGCGCCGATCGACAAAAGCGAGTAGTCTGCCGGGTTCGGACCAGAAGTCTCTACGTCCACACAGACATAGCACAGAGACTCCGGGAGTGTGCGGACTGGGTTCCTTTTTTCCATTCGTGACGCATTATAGTGAAAAGCCTTCAGCCTGCCATTCCGAACCTGCAAGTGCGCATGGCATATCTATACCTTGATGCGATGAGCGTCACAAACCGCGTGTATACTATCATCAATACAGACCAGTCGGTATGTTATTACCATGAGCACACAGCAACGGGCAATCGCAACGCGCGACCAGTTACTCGACACCGCTGAAGGGGCATTTGCCCGCAACGGTTATGACGCCACAGGCGTCGCCGAGATATGCCAATCTGCGGGAGTGAGTAAAGGCGCGTTTTACCACCACTTTCCCACCAAACAAGCGCTCTTTCTGGCATTGCTCAACCGCTGGCTGGCTGTGCTGGACAGTTCGCTGCAGGCTATCCGCCTGAATGCCGGGAACCCGAATGAAGCCATTGCCCAGATGAGCGCGTTACTGCGCCCACTGTTCAAAGATGGTCAAGCCATGACGCCGAGCGTGCTGGTGTTCGAGTTCTGGTCGCAGGCGCGTCACGAACCGGCGGTGTGGCAGGCGGCGATCGAACCGTATCGGCGCTACCGCACCTTCCTAACCGATATCATCCGCAACGGCATTGCGTCGGGTGCGTTCAAAGCCGTCGACGCCAGCCTGGCTGCCCAGATGCTCATGTCACTGGTGGTGGGCCTTCTGCTGCAGGGCGTGATGGACCGTGACGGCGCCGACTGGGGCGAGGTTCTGGGCGCTAGCGTACGCCAGTTTCTGGCTAACCTGTCCACCGCCCCAGCGTCTGTGCCCGACCCATCCGCCGGGTTAACCCTGGCTAGAACCACGCCGCTTGCCCTCGCGCCGCCACTGGTAGACGAATTGAAAAAGAAAAAGAAAAAAGCGAAACATAAGCATTGAAAGAGAAAATCAAATGAACATCCTCCTCACTGGCGCATTTGGTAACGTCGGCACAAGCACACTGCGAGAACTGATCCTCGCGGGGCATCACGTGCGCTGCTTTGACCTGCCCACTCAGGCAAATCGCACTGCCTTTGCAATACATCACCGCAACTATGGCGATCGCATCGAAGTCATGTGGGGCGACCTGCGCCAGCCTGCCGATGTCGCGACAGCCGTCACCGGACAAGAGGTCGTCGTTCACATGGCCTTCATCATCCCGAAAATGTCGGCCACCGGCGTCGAGTCTGAATCACGGCCTGATTGGGCGCGCGAGATCAACGTGGGTGGGACTCAGAACGTCATCGCGGCCATCAAGTCCACATCCGGGACAACACAGCCTAAGCTATTGTTCACCTCGTCGTATCACGTCTTCGGGCGCACGCAGGATCAACCGCCACCGCGCACGGTGCTTGACGCGGTGCAGCCACAGGAACATTATTCGCGGCACAAGGTGGAGTGCGAACAACTCATTCGCGCAGCGGGGCTGGAGTGGTGCATCTTCCGCCTGTCAGCCGCGCTGCCGTTTGCGATCAAACTCGATCCCGGCATGTTTGACGTGCCACTCGACAATCGCATCGAGTTTGTGCACTCGCGCGATGTAGGGCTGGCGATTGCCAGCGCCGTCTCTCATCCCGAAATCTGGGGCAAATTGATGCTGATTGGCGGCGGGACGCGCTGCCAGTACTACTATCGCGAGATTGTGCAACGCATCCTCGATGTGGTCGGCGTGGGTATGCTGCCCGCCGAAGCCTTCAGCACAGTCCCATACCCCACGGACT
>CAIQQO010000004.1 GCA_903873965.1 uncultured bacterium | reverse complement strand
TGGTTTTCTGCAAATCATCGGGATGGGTCAGTGTTGCCCATGTCTTGAAGCTGACCGGCGCCAGATCGTCCAGCGTATAGCCGACCATTTGCGACCAGCCTTCATTGAAGGTGGTTTCTCCCGTCTGGACGTTCCATTTCCACGTGCCGACACGCGCCCCATCAATGAAGCCTTCCAACTGCTGATTGGAATCGCGCAGTTCAATGGACAGTTGGTCGGCTATGCGCATGGCACTCACGCGTGTATTGAGCAGCGAAATGATCAACCCAAACAAGAGCAGGCTGATACTCGTCCCGCTGAATAAGACAAGAACGACACTGCCGTATTCTGCCAGCGCAGCCAGCCCGCCCAGCCAGGAGAAGCGCAAAGTCCAATGCCGTCCGGCCAATTCGACTGGCGTAAGCCTGGTTAACAATACTGTGGAAGCCAGTGTTTTATCCCCGTTACCCTGACTGTCATACAACAAAGACTCTGTGGACAGCGCAGCGCCATCGTAGATTTGCAAGGATATCTGCCTGGCCACAGAATCAACATTCCAACTCCCCAGCGTGCCGCTCATCATATCTGTCATGCGGTAGGGGCTGTAAACCCAGCCCATGACAGCGGCGCGGCGTTGTTCAACCGTATCGATGGGCATCCCATGCCGATAGACTGGGACATACAGCAGGGCGCCGGCTTGAACATCCGGGCTGATCTCCTGTACCAGCGTGACCTTGCCAGACAGAACGGCGCTATTCTCATCGCGCGCCTGCTCCATGGCAGTGCGGCGCACGGGTTCAGACAACATATCATAGCCAAAGGCGCGCAGGTTGCGGCCTGTAAAAGGTTCAAGGTAAATAATAGAGGAGTAGATATCCCGTTGGCCTGCGGGATTGACCGCATAATCCGGGAAACCTTCGCTGCGGATGGACTGTATATGCTGATCCAGTTGGTCAGGCGGGATCAACAGCGCAAAGCCGACGCCTTGAATACCGGGCAATACCTTTTCGACCTGGAGATGCTCGATGAAACGCCGCCACTCCGCGCGCGATACGTTCTCCGATCTATCATAGAATCCCGCGCCACTGTAGAGGAGCTGGGCGCTGGCAGTCAGCCGGTTGGCGATGTTGAGCTGGATTTCTTTGCAGATCAAATCGAACTCGCGCTGCTCGGATGCCTGCACATTCGCCTTGATATAAAGCGTTGAGAACACTGTGATCAGCAAGCTGACGATCAGCATACCCCATGCACGCCACATAGTGCGCTTGAATAGACCACGCAGATCCGTGACCAGGCGGGAGCGCCCGGGTAATTGTGACGGTATGGTTTTGACAGTGAATTTCATATTGTTGTCCATGGTTCACACTCCAGTCCCCGGCACAATTCGAAAAGCCTGCACGCTGCCTGATACTGCGTCATTGTAGAGACAACACAGCGCGCTGCATTCATCACTACTGTGTGCGCGCCCAGGCAACCAAGCGTAGAACACGCATTAGTTGCACTATAGCACCGTAATTGTTTCGGGGGCGTCGGTCACCCCGGCCACGGCCAACGCACGGTGCGTGAATGGGGTGCGGGTTGGTGGCCATTGTGGTCTCATGTCATTGTCGCAAGGGCATGCCGCGCGGAGCGACATTGCCAGGACATCTCATGTAGGTTGAGATTCGTGCGTCAGCCGTAGGTATCGCCCCTGCGATGATTCGGATTCAGATTCGGACGCTACGCGCGCGTTCACCTCATGTCACTTTCTGCGATAAGCCGGGACCGCAATGAATTTCTGGTGTTCACGGTCTAAATCGGGGAAAGGCTTTAGCAGCAACACAAACACCAGCGGCATGGCGCGCAAGCGCTGGAACAGGCTGGGGCGATAGGTGGTGTATCGGAAATCAGTCCGATATTTTTTGCCGTATTTTGCCGTGTATTGAAAGTACTTAATCAGCTCATTGACCATCTGTAAACGCTTCATTGGGCACCTTCGCTAGCATTGTTTTTAATTTTATGTTGTACGACGAGAAGCTGCTATCGTTTATTCTTACAGCTCGCAACCGAGGCGATGGATAACGGTTTCAGCAATGGGATGACGGATCGCCCCCAAAGTGACATGTGGGCAACAGCGGAGGGGGACTAGCCAAGTCTTAATAACAGAAAGAGGCATATCAGGTTTCCCCGAAATGCCTCTTTGCTTTCAAGCCCGACGAGCTCAAGCTTGACGAAATTAGGCAGCTGCGCCAGCGGTCAAACCAACGGCTTCTGCATACTTCAGGTAGGTGTCTACACCGGCGACGACCACACGGGCTTCGATCGCGAGGAGTTCGATACCAACGAGTGACACACGAACGTACGCATCGATGACGATGCCTTTGTCCAAAATGCGGTCAACGACTTCTGCCAAGCTGCTTGATGCGATAGACTTTTCAACTGCCATTTTAGTATCTCCTACCGAAACTTGTTTCGAGTGTTTCACCCGAGATGTGTACATCATAAGAACCTACCGCCGTTCTGACTATAGGGTGGAGTACGCATTCCGATGGAGAAAACTACCCATACGGCGTATAGGTAGTTGCCACATGTTTTATGGGGGTTGTCAAGTCGCCACGTGTCCACATGTTCACCGTGATGCATGAAACGCGCCGCGAGCACCCTCGCTACACGGATACGGGCGGCGGCGCGTTCAGCGGCAGCGTCACGATGAAGCGCGTTCCCTTGCCGATTTCACTCGCCACGGCAATAGCGCCGCCATGTAACGTCACCGCGTGCTTGACAATGCTCAGACCCAGCCCGGTGCCTTGTATCTCATTCACGTTGGAGGCGCGCTGAAATGGCTCGAAAAGCCGGGGGATATCGTGCGCCGGAATGCCAATGCCCTGATCACTCACGGTCAGTGTCAGCGCCGCATCACTTCGCGCCAGGCTGATGCTGACCGTCGTTCCGGCCGCCGAATATTTGAGCGCATTCGAGATCAGGTTATTGATGACTTCCTTCATCAATTTCACATCGAGCATGGCCTTGACCGGCTGTTGGGCGCACC
>CAIQQO010000003.1 GCA_903873965.1 uncultured bacterium | reverse complement strand
TGTAATGCCTATAAGCAATGCCGTGAACTTGCCTTTATCATTCACGAGCAACTTAAAAGCAATTTTTAAAATTCCATTCACATTTTGCCTTCTCGCGTTTCGGGTAAGCTGGGACATTAGCCCAAAAAAATGCCGCTCCCACGGATAAGGTTGCGGCACAAGATGGAGTTACGTGTGAATCATGGGTTATGCCGAACAAAACATCTGTTCGCCAGCCAACATAGTACTAAAATTAATGTTATCAATAAGTTATTTGGTACAATATGCGGGATCTCTCCCCAAGCATTCACCCACTGGGACAAGTCCCAGTACGCAAAGGGTGGGTAGTTTGGAAATTGGAGTAAGTTTGGTAGAATGCTGGGGCTTTTTGAATTTTAACCAAAGCAGGAGGAGTTACATGTCTAGTATCGAACAGCGTGTTAAGAAGATTGTTGCTGAGCAACTCGGCGTTAACGAAACGGAAGTAAAGAATGAATCTTCGTTCGTCAATGACTTGGGTGCCGACTCACTGGATACAGTTGAGCTGGTGATGGCACTAGAGGAAGAATTCGAGTGCGAGATCTCAGACGAGGACGCTGAGAAGATCACCACGGTACAGCAAGCAGTTGATTACGTTACCAACCATCCCAAGTAATTCATCCTATAGCTTTCCCCTAAAATAACGGAGTTTAGTTTGACCAAACGCAGAGTCGTCATCACCGGCTTGGGCATTGTCTCGCCTGTTGGGACGGGAGTCGCCCAAGCATGGGACAGTATCGTCAATGGCAGATCGGGTATCACGCGCATCACGCGCTTTGATGCCAGCCTCTTTGCGTCGACGATTGCCGGGGAGGTGGCGGGCTTCGATGTGACTCAGCACCTCCCAGCCAAGGACGCGCGACGCATGGACGCATTCATTCACTACGGCCTGGTGGCCGGCATGGAGGCGATCAAGGACGCCGGCTTCGAGGTAACCGAACAGAATGCGGAGCGTATCGGCGTCAGCATCGGATCCGGCATCGGCGGGCTACCCATGATCGAGGATACCCACAACGATTACCTCGCGGGGGGACCACGCAAGATCTCACCTTTCTTTATTCCCGGTACGATCATTAACATGATCTCCGGCAACCTGTCCATCAAGTACGGATTGAAGGGGCCTAACCTGTCCATCGTGACGGCCTGCTCCACCGCCACCCACTGCATAGGCGACTCAGCTCGGCTGATCGAGTACGGGGACGCCGATATTATGATCGCGGGTGGCTCCGAGGGCTCGGTCTGCGCTCTGGCGTTGGGAGGGTTCTCAGCTGCGCGTGCCCTCTCCACTCGTAATGACGATCCCGCCACCGCCAGTCGCCCATGGGACAAAGACCGGGACGGATTTGTGCTGGGAGAGGGTGCCGGGGTTCTGGTATTGGAAGAGTACGAGCACGCCAAGGCCCGCGGAGCGAAAATTTACGCCGAGGTGGTCGGCTACGGTATGAGCGCAGACGCATACCACATGACTGCGCCACGCGAGGACGGCGAAGGTGCCGCACGCTGCATGAGCAACGCCTTACGCAACGCCAATCTCAACGTGGATCAGGTTGACTACATCAACGCGCATGGCACCTCGACCCCGCTAGGCGATTTGGCCGAGACCATGGCCATGAAGCGCTGCCTAGGTGGGCACGCAATGAAGGTCAAGGTGAGCTCCACCAAGTCCATGACCGGCCACCTGCTAGGGGCTGCAGGCGGCGTGGAGGCGATATTCTCAGCACTCGGCATCTACCACCAGATTGCCCCGCCCACCATAAACATATTCAACCAGGATGAGGCGTGCGATATGGACTACGTGCCCAACATCGCACGCAACATGGCCATCAATGTCGCCATGTCTAACTCCTTTGGCTTTGGTGGCACCAACGCCACCCTGGTGTTTCGTAAGGTCTAGCACGCTTGCACGTCTCAGAGGGTCACGTACTGATCAATGGTGTGTCGAGAGATCGGCTCAGCATTCACGACCGCGGCCTACTCTACGGTGACGGTGTATTTCGTACGCTACGCGTGCTCGATGGGCACCCACAGCATTGGTCCCGCCACTACCTCAAGTTACAAAAAGACTGCACCGCAGTTGGCCTAATTTGTCCCGATCAGGCTCTCTT
>CAIQQO010000002.1 GCA_903873965.1 uncultured bacterium | reverse complement strand
ATTCATCACACGCAGATTCGCAATTGAAAAGGCGATTAGAAGAATGCCAAGAATCACCGAACCTGCGCCTGCCATGCCCATGTCAGCGTTGGTAAAAATGTCCTGATATATTTGCAGCATTAACACATTGGTCTGATTACCTGGCCCACCTCTGCTCAGGAATAGCACTGCTTCGAAAATCTGCGCAGATCCTATGATGCCGGTTACAAGTACAAAGATAGTCACTGGCTTCAGCAAAGGCAACGTAATACTATGCAAAATCTGAAAGGGTGATGCGCCATCAACGCGGGCCGCCTCATAAAGCTCAGGATGGATTCCCTGAAGTGCAGCAAGGTATAGGATGACACCACTCCCAACACCGCGCCATACTGAATAGATAATGATGACGAGCCACATCAATTCTACTCGCAGGTAAATGATCACGGGGGGTAAATTGGCCTGTTTCAGTAAGGTATTGATCACACCGTCAACGGGCGA
Organism: uncultured bacterium; assembly: GCA_903873965.1. Lineage (GTDB taxonomy): Bacteria > Chloroflexota > Anaerolineae > J036 > Brachytrichaceae > CAIXPS01. The sequence goes on along the minus strand of CAIQQO010000002.1, from coordinate 55,777 downwards.
AATCATAGTCAAGGCAATGAGCGCCATTACCACCGGTGAAGTCAGACTTGGAATGTACCATGCTGCCCGGAATACCCCACGACCGCGGATTTTTCGGTTCAACAATAGGGCGACTGAGACAGCTAACAGCATTTGGATCGCCAATATGACTACTGCAAACACCAGCGTATTGCCAATGACCTGCAGGTAAATTGTACTTGTGAGGTAGCGCCGATAATTGGTTAATCCAACCCATTCAGGTCCACCACTCATCCCGGACCATCGTGTAAAACTGAGAATAATTGTTGTCAGAACCGGAAATGCGAAAAAAAGAGTGTAATAGAGCAATGAAGGCGTTAGTACAGTCCAGGCTTCGATGGCTTGCCTGCGACGATGCCGCCATTGTGTGAACGTGAGACTAAATGCTTTACTTGACACTCTATGGTTGTACACGTAATTGATAAAAGATACAATCGTGTGAGCTTAGTATGGAGTTAACGGTTATGACCGAAGGTACAAAAGACAGCATTCTCAATGAACTGATCGCGATGTCACACCACCTGGGTGAGGAGCAGCGCGAGTTGCTTATCATCGGTGAAGGTAATACCAGTGCGCGAATTGACGATGATACGTTTTACGTGAAGGCTAGTGGTAACAATCTGCGGACTATTGCGGCGGAAGGCTTTGTGAAAATCAGCCGAAGTAAAGTCTTGAAGCTGCTTGAATCCAATGCTACAGATGCGGATGTCAAACGTGTTCTTTCGGAGTCGCGCGTTGATCCGGCTGTGAAATCACAACCCAGCGTTGAGACGGTATTGCATGGCGCACTCTACGAACTTACTGATGCTAGATTTATTGGCCACTCGCACCCGATTGCTGTCAATGCAATTATGTGTTCCACCCGCTCACAGGACATTCTGGGCCATTTGATGCCTGATGAAATCGTAGTGTGTGGCGTCGCTTCTGTGTATATCCCGTACACGGATCCAGGGCTGCCACTGGCTCGCGAAGTCGCTAAGCGCGTCAAAGAGTTCCAGTCAAAGTGGGGAGAGCAACCACGAACCATGTATCTACAAAACCATGGTCTCTTTGCTATTGGGCGTTCGGCGCGTGAGGTGCAAAACATTTCTGCGATGGCGGTCAAGCATGCCCGTGTGTTGGCGACAACCTACACTGTAGGCGGACCGAATTTTCTCAGTGAACACGAAATTTCGCGCATTCACACCCGTCCTGATGAAGAAGTCCGGCGTAACCAGTTCAAATAGTAGATAAAAGCCGGAAATAGACGCTAATATGGGCGAACACACGTGTGTTCGCCCATATACATTTGGCCTTATTGTTAAGCCCAGATATCGGTGAGAACTTCGGATGGATCGGGCAGGGGCGAATTGCGGGCAAATGCCACGGCTTGTTCTACAAGTTGGTTAGCAGTGACAACAGCATCATTCAGCGTTGTTTCACTGATACTGAACTTGTCCGCCAAGTGATTGCGCAGGTTGAGAATTGGGTCATTCTTGCGCGCCTCAGTCACTTCCTCTTTGGTCCGGTACGTCTCCGGGTCGCCAATCATGTGGCCAACAAACCGGTAGGTCATGGCTTCGATGAATGTCGGCCCTTCACCAGCGCGTGCGCGCACGGCTGCTTTTGAGACTGTGTCATGCACCTCGCATACGTCATTGCCGTTGATCGTAATGGCCTTCATGCCATAGCCTTTTGCGCGATCGGAGAGCTTTTTCAGAGGCGTCGATTCTGCTAGTGGCGTCATCTCTGCATATAGGTTGTTCTCGCACATCAGTATCAGCGGCAGCTTCCAAAGCTGAGCCAGGTTGAGTGTTTCGCTCAGAACTCCCTGATGCAGCGCCCCATCGCCAAATAGCGTTAGGGCTACACGTCCCTGTCCATCGAGTAGTGCGCTTAATGCTGCGCCTGCAGCTATAGGCACTCCGGCGCCGACGATAGCATTTTCGCCAATGAGTCCGATAGAGGGGTCTGTCCAGTGCATGCTGCCGCCCTTGCCTTTGCTTATACCAGTGCGTCTACCGAGCATCTCAGCCATCGCGGCGTTGATATCGATGCCTTTCGCGATGGCCGCGCCATGACCACGGTAGGTGCACGTCAAGTAGTCGTCAGCATTCAATGCGAACATGGCTCCTACTACAGTACCTTCCTGACCGACACATGGGTGCAAGGATCCACGAATATCACCACCCTTGTACAGCTCCATCAAACGTTCTTCAAATGCACGGATGAGACACATGCGCTCGTACATGCGTTCCAGTGTTTCTTTACTTAGTGCCATAGGATTTAATGTTACTAGACAACGGGCAGACGTGCCCTATCGCGTAAAGACATTGCCGCGCAGATAGTCAGCATCGTCACTGGCCAGCCAGGCCAGAATCCTCGCAACGCCTTCGGGTTCTCCTAGATTGGATTCTGCTACAAGCTTATCCATGGATTCGCCACGTTTTTGAGCATCCGCCTCAATTACAGACAATTTCATCGGAGTACGGATGTTTCCAGGGTGCAATACATTCAGTCGAATATTGTCAGGCGCTAGTTTCCCGGCCAGTGTAATGCCCAGGCTGGTAACACCGCCTTTACTTGCGCCGTAGGCGTATGAAGAACTGCCGCCTTGCGCTGCGCCAGAAGACAGTAGCAGCACCACGCCCCGCTTCGATTTTTTGAGTAGTGGTGTGGCATGTTTTACAGACAGGAAACTGCCTTTGACATTGATGTCCATCACCAGCTTCCACGTTTCATAGGTCAGTTCCTCGATTGGGGTGAAGGCACCTTTCAGCAGACCTGCAGCCTGGATAAGGACATCAAGCCGACCGTATTGGCTGTCAATCTTGTTATATAGGGCGGTGATATTGCTTTCACTGGTGACATCGACTTTGATAAATGAAGAGTTCGTTGCGGTTGCAGTCTCAATCCCGGCGGTTTCGTTGATATCAGCGATGACCACTTGTGCTCCGCGCTTAGCGCATAAAGTCGCTGTCGCTTTGCCAATACCGGTTGCGCCACCCACGACCAGGATGATTTTGTTCTGGAGTTGCATGTGTTATTTCTCCTTATCGTGTGTTATCGGGTAAACAGAAACCCACGAACATAGTCGGCTTCGTCACTGGCAAGGAAAGCCAGAATTTTCGCAACGCCTTCCGGTTCACCAAGTTCAGAACCTGCCGCAGCCTGGGAAATGGCCTGTTCGGAAGAACCGCCGCGCAGTTCCGCTTCGGCGCCTATGACGGAAAGTTTCATATACGTCTTGATACCGCCAGGATGAACGACGTTGACGCGTATGTTGTCTGCAGCCAGCTTATTGGCCAGCGTCACACCAAGGCTACTGACCGCACCTTTACTTGTGCCATAGGCGACAGATGAGCTGACGCCTATCGCTGCGACAGACGAGATCAGCACAATCACGCCGCCCCCCGATTTCTTGATGAAAGGGACACCGTATTTAGCGCACAGAAAGCTGCCAGTGGCATTGATATCAATGACATTTTCGAATGTTTCCAGTGGAAATTCTGGAACCGGGACATAGGCTCCCTTTAATACGCCAGCTGTTTGGACCAATACGTTGATATGGTCATGATGCTCACCTATGGCAGCATACATGGCCTTTACCGATGCTTCATCTGCAACATTGACTGGCACATACATGCCACCGCACGATGCTGCGGTGGCCGCGCCTTCAATCTGGTTATAGTCTGCAACGATTACGGATGCGCCACGTTGGGCGCACTCGATTGCAGTCGCTTTCCCGATGCCTGTAGCACCGCCGACCACGAGTATGGTTTTATTCGTCAGTTCCATTTTGCACCTGTCAGGTGGGACGGACTTCGTACCGTCCCCTACAAGGATTGTGAATCAGACACAAGCGCATTGTCGGACAGGTTGTCACTTTCGGCAACACGTTGAACTTCAGTTCCTACCTCTTCAGGCAGTCCCTCATCTGAAGTAGTGTCTGCACTGTCGTTTTGCTGGTTATCAGTTGCGGCTACCTCAGGTTCATCCACGACTGCCGGCATCGTTGCCTGGATCAGGTCGCGCCAACTGTTATCCATGCCGTCATCAGAGACACCATAGAAGATATGGACTTTGCCATTCGCGTCGCGCAATGCCACATCGAATCGCGTTTTACCAGCGCGTTGCGACCGACTGAGAACCGAACGCTCTTCAGCCCACGAAAAGGTTGAAGCATCATAGACATCACCGGCGTGCTGCATTAGAGCGTACAACCATAAATCACGTGCACTCTTTCTAGTGACGTTACGCACAATACTTTTATTTCGCAGGTCGCGAACTGTGTAGTAACGAACACCATCGCGTTCTTCAAAAGACAGAATCTCAACACCGGAACGGGGTGATCCTTCTGCCTGGGGCTCAATTGGTACCTGAACAGGTTTAGGGCTTCCCTGCACCAACTCAATGTTGGTAATCTCGTCTTGAACCTGGCTGCCTTCTGGTTGCGATGGTTGTTGTCGATTACTGGCTGGCTGATTGGACGCAGGTTGAGTTCTTGACGCCTGTGGTTGGTTTTGCCCTTGCTGCCTTGAGCGCTGCAACGGTCGGCCTTGTGTCTGGCCGTTGTAGGAGCGTGATCTTCTTTCGCTATCCGCTCCATTCGCATCCGCACCGTTTGTCTCTGGCCGTTGTCCATTTGCTAAAGGCTGCGCTGGAGCCTGTTGCTGTGGGCGCTGGGCTTGTGGTTGTCCAGATGTGGCTTGATTAGCCGATTGCTGGCGATGGTGCGGTGTTGTAGACTGGTGGCGCGGAGTGTGTGATGTCGGTTTGGCATCTTGCGCTACCTTTGCGACGCGAGAAGCTTCTGCCTCAAACTCAATGGTGCGCTTCACAAGTTTGATCAAATCATCTCTAACTGCGAGGCGTGTCTCGGTTTCAGAGCGCACATGATACACATTACCATCTAAAGTATATGGGGCATTCGGGCCGATAGGGACAACGACTCGCAACACATCAACATCATCAGTTCGTTGAAGCTCGATGGTGACATTGAGTTCGGGTGCAATACGCGCTTTGATCGTAGTCGCCAGTTCAGAAGACAACTCAACGATGTTGGCAACGCCCGCTGCATGCTTTGTCAGACCGCCATCACAGCCAATATAAAGATTGCCACCCTCGGCATTGGCAAGCCCTACAATATCAGTCATAAGCTGCGTAAACTTATCACCACGCTTTGGTAATAACGGATGGAAAACCTGCGTGAGTGAGTTGCCCTTTTCCCGCGCCTCGCGCAACATATCAGTAGGCACTTCCAATATGCCCTCAGGATGGCGAATTCGATCGAACTCCTGGCTTTGAAATAACTCTTTGAGTGTATTGAAAGAGACTTCAGGCAGGTAAACCTCCGACACGCGATCGCCCATTCCAAGCCGTTTTGGATCGCTTGGCGAAACAGTAATCCGATGAGCGTCACTGCTCTGAATGACGTGCATCTTGCGTGAGTACTCGGGTTTATAGCCATTAAACCACGACGCCATGGATCGTCGCCCCTTTGCTAGATCAGTTAGTTCAATTGCTGACAGGTTGGAATCCTGAGTGTAGGCAATACGTGTCTGGCCACCGATGTTCATGCCACGCATGAAGACGCCATTGGATGAGTTCGCATGCGGTGCTATGGCGATCCCGCCTGATTCAGCTATCAGACGGTAGGCGGTAAGTACATCACTGGTCGCCCCTGCTTCAGTCAGCCCTTGCTCAACGACTTTTGACGGCACTCGCAATTGCATCAGGATAAAGTCGATGTCGCGAAGGGGCATTTCAGGCGGGAAAATGCCTAGAATATGAAATCCAAACGTGGCGGTAAATTCAAATCCCGGCAGGACGAGGATTTTCTTGAGCAATCGCCTATATTCATTCAGTCGACCTAGCTCAACGGCGTTGATACGCTCATACCGCTCCAGCAACTCCAGCTCTCCGACCTCGCGATGCATATTGCGAAATCCGTATGCGGTGTTGTGATCGGTAAAGGCAATGATATCGAGACCACGCCGTTCAGCTTGTCTGAGGATATCAATATAAAGCCTTTCGGGCTCCTCATAATCGTGCGATGCAGGCGTGTGCATGTGCAAATCCATGCGTCGCCATTGATTCGCCACTGTGATGGGTTTAGGAGTCGTGGCCGCTGACCGAGACTGTTCGGCGGAGCCATCGCCGGTATTGGGCGCTGCAGTCGTTACCTCCGTAGATACAGCCTGACTTGGCTTCTTGGATCGGAGTGGTCGCCGCGGTGCGCTGGGCGGGGCTGTCTTACGGGCGCTTGTCGTCTTCTTAGCGGGTTTGGCGGCTTCTTTTTCCGGCGCGGCTTTGGCCTCGCCAGAAGATTCCTTGGTTATCTTCCTGGGCATGGAGTTCGGTCTTTATCCAGTATATTGGATCAAAATGCTCGAACCAGTCGTGGGATGTGGAGGTGATAAATGACCTTGCTTCCCTATGAAGCCTTTGGGATTAACTGAAATCCAACTATGACACACCACAATACTTCCCGATAAATCCTTAGGAAACCACGACAAATTCGAAAACTAAAATATAACGTGTGCCAGCGATTTACTGGCTATACTTCTACATTATACACGACGGATGCAAGTCGCGCATTCGTACACTTGGCGGTATAACATAAGCTGGTAATTCATCTAATCCCAATAGGATGCAGAGCCATATCCGTCTACCAGATCATGCATTTAACTATGATTATCGGAGGATAGCAGTGCTTGACGTGATTGAGTGCATCAAACAGCGGCGTAGTATCCGGAGTTTTCAACCAATTTCTGTGTCACGAGAAACGGTTGAGAAAGTGATTCAGGCTGCCACACTGGCGCCTAGTGCTGGTAACTGGCAGCCGTGGCGTTACTACGTCGTATCCAATGACGATTTGCGCAGGCAGTTGGCTCGCATAGCATCCAATCAGGAATTTATTGTTGAAGCGCCGGTGGTTTTAGTCGTGTGCGCTGAGCCAGCAAGAGCCGAGAATACCTACGGTGAGAGGGCGCGTACCTTGTACTGTATACAGGATACAGCCGCTGCGATTCAGAACCTATTGCTTGCAGCACATTCGTATGGCATTGGAACCTGCTGGGTAGGTGACTTTGATGAAGCTGCTGTTCAGAGTGTACTGCAGATCGGTGCTGAATTTCGCCCCGTTGCCATTGTGCCAATGGGATATCCCAATGAAAGCCCCAATCCGCGTTGGCGCCGACCACTGCGTGAAGTCATTGAATATAAGGAATAACGAAGATGAAGCTCAATGTGACCTCTAAAGAACGTGTCATGACATCGTTGCGATGGCAGGAACCAGACCGCCCTCCGATCCAGATTTACCTGACTCCAGAGATCGAAGAAAGATTGCGGAAGTATTTTGGCCAGCCGGACTTACTCAGTGTTTTTGGCGTGGATTTTCGCAGTATAGGCGCTGTCTGGAAAGGTGCGCTGAAACCTGATCACGATGGGCTGTTTTATGACGTGTGGGGCACGGGATATCGCAACGCCGTCTATGAGTTCGGTACCTATCCAGAAGCAACTGATCTTGCGCTGTCGCGAGTGACAACGATGGACGAATTCGAGACGTATCCGTGGCCGGATATTAACGACTATGACTTCTCTACAATTGCAGAGCAGTGCGAGCGCTACAAGGACTATGCCGTGTGTATAGGCGATGCCGGCATGCCTGATATTGTCAATGGCGTGTCACGTGGTCGCGGTATGGAGCAGGTGCTGATTGATATTGCCACGCAGGATGAGGTGGGTATAGCGATCATCGACCGGCGCGTCGACTTTTACTGTGAATACATCAAGCGCGCACTGGAAGCAGCTGATGGCAAGATTGATATTGTCTGTTTGGGTGAGGATTGCGGTACGCAGAAAGGCCGTATGGTGTCACCGGCCACCTTTGACAGCGTGTTCCGCCCACGTCTACAACGCTTTTATGATATTGCGCACACTTATGGCGCCAAAGCTATGATGCATTCGTGCGGAGATACGAGTGATCTGCAACCCACTTTCATTGACATGGGGCTTGATATTCTTGATGCCATGCAGCCAGAGCCTCCCGGCATGCGGGATATTGAGCGACTGCGCAAGATGACTCACGGCAAAATGGCTTATTGTGGACTTATCAGCACACAAGATACGTTGCCGCATGGCACCCGTGAGCAATGCCGGGCTGAGGCGCGCCATAGGCTTGATGTGATCGCAAAGGGTGGCGGTTATTTCTTCTCGCCGGCGCACTGTATTCAACCAGATACACCAATAGAAAACGTCCTGGCGGTGTTTGAAGAGGTTTTGGGTAAGAAGCTTTGAATGGTTTCGAATATTTTTCAGGAGTGATGAATGAACTATCGAAAACTTGGTAGAGCGGATATCACTATTAGTGAGATCGGTTACGGCGCGTGGGGCATCGGTGGATGGGGCAAGCGCGATGATGTAGAAGCCAAGCGTTCTTTGGAGCGCGCTCTTGAGCTCGGTGTCACATTCATCGATACAGCCTATGCTTACGGTGATGGCCACAGCGAAACGTTGATTGGCGAGGTCGTCAAAGGACGGCGCGAGAAAGTGGTTATTGCTACCAAGGTGCCGCCAAAAACATTCCGCTGGCCGGTGCTGCCAGGCGAATCGATCATGAATACATTTCCCAAGTCATGGATCATCGAGTGCACTGAAACCAGTCTCCGTAAACTGGGAACAGAATATGTCGATCTGCAACAGTTGCATTCATGGACTCCCGCCTACACTGAACAGAATGAGTGGTTTGAGGCTTTTGAAGTATTGAAAAAACAAGGCAAGGTGCGTGCAATTGGTGTTTCGGCAAATGATTGGGATCCATATGGAACGACCAGTCTGGTCAATTCTGGCCTGGTTGACTCAATTCAGGTCATCTATAACCTTTTCGAGCAACGCCCGGCCGAAGAGCTTTTTCCAGCAGCACTCGAACACAACGTAGGCATCATCGTGCGAGTGCCCTTTGAGGAAGGCTTACTTACGGGAAAGATGGATCGAGGGTATAAGTTCGATGAAGGCGACTGGCGCGCCGATTGGTTAACCCCGGACCGTCTGGAGGAAGGGATTCGCCGTGTGGAAGCTCTGAAGCCGTTCCTGGGACCGGGGCGACCAACCATGGCAGCCCTGGCGCTGAAATTCTGCCTGAGTCATCCGGCGGTATCTACGGTCATTCCCGGTATGCGCAAGGTTTCCAATGTCGAAGCCAATGCAGCCGTATCAGATGGCCAGGTGTTATCTGATTCTGACCTAGTGGCATTGCGAGGCCATGCCTTCGCACATGGTTGGAGTTATCCCTGGGCGCAAAAATAACCATCACAATGTGATGTGGAGCCTTGCCTTTATGCGATTGGCTTCCATTTGTAGGCGCCAGTTAATGCAAACCAACGTATTCGCATCAGTTCGCCAAATGCATTCATGCTGTCCTGCATTGGTCTAATTTTGGATTCGTCGTGGTGCAGCCACTCCAGCTGCACTTCGGTGATCTTGTAGCCCAGCTTTCGTCCTATGTAGAGCATTTCGACATCCGATGCCGCAGCAACACTGGCGGTAGTCAACGATTGTGCGGGCGTGTTATACAGCAAGGTGTGCTGCAGAATATGCTGTGCCACTTTTGTGCGATAGGCCTTGAAGCCGCATTGTGTATCGCGGAATCCGCGCACAACTACGAGACTTACCAGGATGCGCCATGTGGCGCTCATTAGCAATCGGTACCAGGGTGCTCCCGGTCTTCCGGACCGTGAACCAATCGCGACATCATTACCACTTTCAAGCGCATGCACCAGCTTTAGAAACTCATTGGGCGGCGTCGAAAGATCAGCGTCTGCATGCAGCGCATACAGGCCACGCGCCTGCAGCAGACCGGTTCGCACCGTATAAGCTTTGCCGCTATGCGGGTTCTCTATTAGTCGTAAGTTGTGATATTGCGCCATAGCTGTACGAACGATTTCGCGCGTGTTGTCTTTACTGCCATCATCGACGACAATCAATTCCGTGGATAATCCGCAATCTCGTATAAAGTGGCTAAGTCGCTCCAACGTGACTGGGAGGCGTTTCTCTTCATTGTAAGCCGGGACAATAATAGACAGCACTGGTTGCTGTCCGAACTGGGCGTTATTGCTCATGCCTGTTCTGACCACGCTGATGGTGTTCTATCCTGTTTCAAAGTATAACTATTTTAGTGCAAAAAAGTGATCAAAACATGGTTCAGCATGGTAGGCTCTTTTTAAGATGAAGTCATGAATATACCATTGCAACGTTATTGGGATCTCCTGTCAACGCATGTCAAACCACAACGAGGCCGGTTTGCTTTTCTGACCGTCCTGCTTTTGACCAGCATAGGGCTCCAGGTCATTAATCCACAGATCATGCGCTATTTTATAGACAGTGCCACCGGGTCAACTTCCGCAACTGATGGATCGAGTCAGGGGCTGGCACTCGCTGCACTCGCATTTATCGGTCTGGCGTTATTGCAGCAGGCTATCGGCGTCAGCGCCACTTATATTGGCGAAAACGTAGCATGGAGTGCAACCAATGCCCTACGTGCCGAATTGGCGCAGCATTGTCTGAATCTGGATATGAGTTTTCACAACGATCGCAGCCCGGGCGAGTTGATCGAGCGAATAGACGGCGATGTAGCGGAGCTTTCAAATTTCTTCTCACAACTGGTGATACGTGTTATTGGCAATATTATCTTGATGGCCGGAGTACTGATCGCATTGGGATTGCAAGACTGGCGCGTTGGTGTTGTGTACGCCATTTTTGCGGTTGTTGCGCTTGTGGTGCTCAACAGTGTTCGTGGCATTTCTGTCCCATATTCAAAAGCACTGCGGGCTGCAACAGCAGATTTGACAGGTTTTCTAGAAGAGAGATTGGCTGGCACTGAGGACATCAGATCCAGCGGTGCGGTGGACTTTGTTATGTTGGGCCTGTATAAGCTATCGTACAAAATACTCGGTCATCAGAAGAAAGCCTGGATGATGGGTCTCGTTGTTGGACTTACTGGCAGTACGCTGTTGGTTGTCGGCAATATCATGGCGATCATTGCCGGATTTATGTTGTTTAACACAGGCCTGATCACCGTTGGTACGGCCTATCTGCTGATTTACTACATCAACCTGCTGGGACGCCCGATTCGTGAATTGACACAACAGACCGAAAACATCCAGAACATTGGCGCGGTTACTGAGCGCCTGGCAGAACTGCGCAAAATAGTAACTCGAACAGTTGAAGGTACAGGCGCGGAAATACCTGGTGGTGCACTTTCCCTCAATTTCGATGATGTGACGTTTGGCTATGTAAGTGCAGAGCCAGTTTTGAAGAACATTACCTTTACACTTAAGCCAGGAGAGATCATGGGCCTGCTTGGACGTACGGGTAGTGGCAAGACTTCGCTGGCGCGGCTGGTTTTTCGTTTGTATGATCCTTCAAATGGCCAGATACGGCTTGGTGGAGTAGAAGTGCGCCAGCCTATGTTGAAGGCGCTGCGCCGGCGTGTCGCGCTCGTTACACAGGATGTGCAGTTATTCCAGGCTTCAGTGCGGGACAATCTTACTTTTTTCGATAACACAATTGCTGATGAAAGAGTACTTCAGGTGATTGAAGAACTCGAACTATCTGAGTGGTTTCACTCACTTCCGGCAGGTCTGGACACGCGCCTGGAGACGGGGGGGCGCAGCCTGTCTGCCGGCGAAGCACAACTACTTGCCTTGGCGCGCGTCTTTTTGCGCGACCCAGGACTGGTGATTTTGGACGAGGCGTCATCGCGCCTTGATCCTGCAACCGAACAGCGTATCGAACGCGCTATTGATCGATTATTGCGCGGACGTTCGGCTTTGATCATCGCGCACCGACTTGGCACAGTGCAACGGGCCGATAGCATCATGATTCTAGAAGATGGGCGAGTGTTAGAAACCGGGTCAAGATTGGCGCTGGCAAGTGCGTCAGATTCGCGATTTGCTCGCTTACTCAGCACAGGGCTTGAAGGAGTATTGGCGTGAGTATGTCTTTGGCGGACCAGGACAAGGCGGCACAACAGGGGAAAACCAGGCACTTGCCAGCCTGGAAAGTCATCCTCAAAATGGTACAGTTTCGGCCCAGGCTGTGGTTGATCAATCTAGGTGCAATGGTGCTTCTGACGATCTTCTGGCAGTTGCCTGGCATCGTCATGCGTGAGTTTTTTAACATCATTACCGGCAATGAGCAGGCCGGATTCACTATCTGGTCGATTGCGGCTTTGCTCCTTGCGTTCGAACTAGGCCGGGATGCCAGTCTTTATGGACTGATTCGATCCAATGTGCCCTTTTTTGTGCATACGATGACATTATTGCGCAAGAATCTATTGAAGTACATTTTGAAACGACCAGGCGCTAAAGCATTACCGGATTCTCCGGGGGAAGCCACGAGCCGTTTTGGCAATGATGTTTTCGAAATCCCTTTGTTTGCCTTGTGGTTGAATGACATTCAAGGGATTGTCTTTTTTGGCATTGTCGCGGTTGCGATCATGTTGAGTATTAACGTGACGATCACGATTGTTGCAATCATTCCGTTCATCTTTGTCGGATTCATTGCTGCAGCAGCAACCAGCAAAATTGAACAGTACCGTCGTGCCAGCCGCCGAGCTGCAGGTATTGTGGTTGGTTTTATCGGCGAGTTCTTTGGCGCGGCTCAGGCCGTAAAGGTGGCGACAGCGGAAGAGGGCGTGATTGCACACTTTCGGAACTTAAATGATGATCGACGCAAAGTGGCATTACGCGACCGCCTGTTTAATGAAGTACTGAATTCTATCTTTCGGAATGGCGTCAATCTGGGTACAGGGATCATTCTGATTCTCGCGGGACAGGCGATGCAGGCAAGGACGTTTACTGTCGGCGATTTCTGGTTGTTCGTATTCTTTCTGGACGGTATCAGTGAGTTGGCTACTTTCACTGGTTTGTTGGTGGCACGTTATAAGCAGATTGGCGTCTCGGTAGAGCGTATGACGCGCTTGATGGAAGGTGCACCTGATAAGGCATTGGTAGAGTTTAGCCCGGTTTATATGGATGGTCATTTCCCACAGGTGGTTTATCCCGCGAAAACTCCTGAGGATGAATTGAATTCTCTCCACGTTGAGCATCTGAGTTACCACTATCCCGGAACTGACCAGCAAGGTGGTTTTCACGGCATTGAAGATGTGAGTTTGCACCTCAAGCGAGGCACATTGACCGTTGTCACGGGACGCGTAGGTTCTGGCAAGACAACACTACTACGAACTTTAATCGGTCTTCTCCCGCGGGATCGTGGTGACATTGTCTGGAATGGTGCCCGTGTTGATAATCCTGCCGATTTCTTCACTCCGCCACGTTGCGCATATACTGCCCAAGTACCTCGTTTGTTTAGTAATTCTCTACGTGACAACCTGCTCATGGGCATGGATAAAACCGACAGCATGATACAGAATGCCATCATGCTTGCAGTGATGGATAAGGACATGGCCGACCTGGAAAAAGGGCTTGACACCATGGTCGGGCCCAAAGGTGTCAAGCTTTCAGGCGGTCAGATTCAGCGTACAGCGGCAGCGCGCATGTTTGTGCGAGAACCAGAACTCCTGGTATTTGATGATCTTTCAAGTGCACTTGATGTAGAGACTGAACGCGCCTTGTGGGAACGTGTTCTTGATGGCGCAAGCAATGGAACCGAATCGAGCGAGGGATTGTCATCCCCGCGAAAGTTTACCTGCCTGGTGGTTTCACATCGGAAGGCTGCCCTTCACCGTGCTGATCACATTATCGTTTTGAAAGATGGCATGGTTGTGGCGGAAGGAAAATTACCTGAGCTTTTGGCCACGTGCGAGGAAATGCAACGCTTGTATCATGGGGAGACTTCAGAAGAAAAAGAAGAAAGAACCGTACGTGTGTAGACACTAGCTGAGACTGATGCAAGGTGGAGCGCCGGCTGCGTGGCTTGGCACGACAGTACTGAGTGGTTACAAACTGAAAGTATAAGAAGGAATGACAATTAAAGCCATGGAGCTCAAACTTTACGATACCTATACGCGTACAATGCGCGATTTTGAACCAATGGATCCAGTTGCAGTGCGCATGTACACATGTGGCCCGACAGTCTATAACTACGCACACATTGGCAACCTGCGCACCTATATCTTTGAAGATATTCTGCGGCGCACATTGGAATTCAATGGTTACGCCGTGAACCATGTCATGAATATCACTGATGTAGGTCACCTTACCTCTGATGCTGACAGTGGTGAAGACAAGATGGAAAAAGGTTCGGCGCGGACCGGTAAGACTGCGTGGGAAATTGCGGAAATCTACACGCAGGCTTTCAAAGAAGATATGCAGCGCCTGAATATTCTCGAACCATCCATCTGGTGCAAAGCGACAGATCATATCGCTGAGCAGATTGCGCTCATTCGTTGCATTGAAGACAATGGCTATACCTATCGCACTGATGACGGGCTGTACTTTGACACATCAAAACAACCTAGTTACGGTTACATGGCGCGGCTGAATCTTGAAGGTCTACAAGCTGGCGCACGTATCGAGATGGGTGACAAGCGCAATTCGACTGATTTTGCCCTATGGAAATTCAGTCCAAAAGAAAAGCAAAGGCAAATGGAGTGGGACAGCCCGTGGGGTGTGGGATTTCCCGGTTGGCACATCGAGTGTTCAGCCATGTCTGCCAAGTACCTCGGCTCATTCTTTGATATTCACTGTGGCGGTGAAGATCATATCTCTGTGCACCACTCAAATGAGATCGCGCAGACCGAGGCATGTTATGGAACGCATCTTGCCAATTTCTGGATGCACGGCTACTTCCTGCAACTAGACGATGCGAAAATGGCCAAGTCCAGTGGCGACTTCTTGCGAGTACAGACCTTGATCGATCGCGGCACTGACCCATTGGCGTACCGCATGTTCTGTCTGAGTTCGCACTATCGATCCAAACTGAATTTTACCTGGGACGGGCTTGATGGCGCAGCAACCGCGCTCAACCGGCTGCGCGCCGCTGTATATGAGTGGGGGGCTTCTGGCGGCGTGCCGGACCCGAGTTTTATCGAGCATTTTACGGCGCAAGTCAATGATGACCTGAATATGCCCCGTGCTATGGCCGTGGTATGGGAATTAGTGCGCTGTGATCTCCCAGCCGCCGTTCGCAAGGCAACGATTCTTGCCTTCGATCGTGTGTTGGGATTACGGTTAGCCGAATGGCGACCTGCAGAAGAGGAGGTGCCTGATGCGGTGATGAACCTGGTTCAGCAGCGCACTCTCGCTCGCAAAGAAAAACGGTGGAAAGATGCGGATGCACTGCGAATCCAGGTGACTGCTGCGGGATATGAGATTGAGGACAAAGCCGACGGTGTGCGAGTTCGCCGACGCAATAATGCTTGACCCGACACTGGCATTAAGACGTGCCCATCTTAACGAAGTACCATTCCTGTCTCAAATCGATCTGAAGGTGGACGATGAGGATACCGATGATCCGAACGAGGTAATGTATTACGCGGGATGGGGCGAGAAAGAGTTCGTAGAACATCGCGCGAAAATAGCAGAATTTGTTACAGGGGTAACTAAAAGCGCGTGGGTCTGCGTTGACGTGGGCGCAGGTGCTGTGGTTGGCATGATCTTGGCGCAATGTCATCGCAGCGTCCTGCAGGCGCCACATGCGAACTATTACCTCAGCCGTCTCGTTGCAGAAGGAGTTCTACCAGAGAATCAGGCGTTCTGTGAGGTTTTTCAACTCTGGGTTGATCTTGCTCATCGCAGGCGTGGCATAGCGACTGCATTGAAATGCGCTATTGAAGAAGATGCACGCGCCAACCATTGCCTCTTCATCTATACCCATACGCGCGCGAGCAATTCACATGTTGTTGCTCTTAACGTCAAACTTGGTTATAGGATTGTTCGGACAGGTAAATTGTGGGATGACATAGTCCGAATTAGTTTGACGAAGTGCGTTTAGCCTGTCTCGTGAATCGACCTTAATTCATAGAATAGGCTCCGCAGTTTATGTACAACATCAAGTCACATATTGGTACAAGAGGAATGAATGGACGACACGCACAAGGCGCCTGAAACGACTAATCAGAAACCAGAGCAGCCACGTTTGCCGTGGTTGCTCATCTCGGTGGCCTTTGGATCGATGGTCATATTTGGTTTCATCGAAAACATCAAGGGCGCGATCATCCCATCGATTCAGCAAACGTTTCAGGTCAGTTATGCCTCAATCGGGATCATGCTATTTCTGAGTTCGTCAGGCTACCTTGTAGCCACCTTTCTAGGCGGCGTCCTGGGCGATCGGTATGGGCAGAAATGGGTGATAGCGGCGGGATATTCCTTTATCCTCATGGCAGCTGCCGGAATGCTGGTTGCGTCTACGTTCCTGATCGTTGTCGTTATGATGTTTTTTATTGGACTCGGCTTTGGATGCCTTGAGGTAGGTGTGAACTCACTTGGCGCCAGAATCTTTGTGCGTAACAGTGCGTTGATGATGAACCTGACGCACTTTTTCTATGGTGCTGGCTCAATGGTTGGTCCTGAGTATACTGCGCGGATGCTCCTTGGTGGATTACCTTTTGGACAAATTTATGCCTATGCGGGTATAGCTGTTCTCATCGTGTTTACACTGCTTCTGGTGGCGAAGTTCCCAACATCAGCCGAGCGCCATGCAGATTCAAGACGGGCGTTAAGTGACATCGTACGTGACACCAACGTATGGTTGATCGTCGGTTCATTAAGTTTGCTTGTAGCTGTGGAGATCGGTACTGGCAATTGGTTGATCAGCTACCTCAGGGGAACCTACAACATGGATCCTGAACAGGCGGCGCGAGCCCTTTCGCTTTTCTTTTTGTTCTTTACTTTAGGTCGCTTGTTTGGGGGTTACATCGTCGAACGGGTTGGTTATTTACGCACACTGATGGCATTTGGTGTTGCTATTCTTGTTCTTGATGTTGGCGGGTTTGCTATCGGTGTAAATGGCGTGATTCTATTTTCATTGACAGGTTTCTTTATCTCCATCATGTACCCGACCTACATGGCGCTCATCATGAAGGAGTTTCGCACTGGTACTGGCTCAGTAATGGGTTTTGTAATCACGGGCGTCGCGGCCGCTAATATGGTGATCAATGTGCTGGTAGGTCAGACGAGTGACATACTCGGCGTTGCTGCTGGCTACGGCAGCTTCATGATCTTCATGCTCTTAGCTTTGGCTCTCATGGCGATTCTCGATCGACGTCTTACTGTGGCTGGAGGTTAGGTCCGTGAGTTCAGAAATGTGTCTTCTGATTCACGTACTTGAATCTCAATCTCAAATAAGATTTTGTCCTCTGACTTCTGATTAATCCCTTTATTCCCCGCCGCGACATAATTCCGTCGTCTATACGTTCGACTTGTGTATCCATGAGTTCTCCCTTGACTACTCTGGGTCCAACTGTCTGGAAATTATCCGGTTTCGATATCCGTTTTCATTTGGTGGAGAACTGATATCATTGGATTGAAATCAGGTGTTTAGAGATACAGTCATGAAAAATGGTGAGTTATTTGTGCATTTAATACTGGAACGCAGTCTGATGATTAAGCCTTTCAGTACCATTAATCCAGCAGATTATGACATTGTAAGGGTGGAAGCCATAAGGTTTGATAGGCACACGGCGTGGACGTCGCAAATGGATACGAACTATGATGGCAGTAGTCAAGGATGCCATCACTATGAGTAAATCACTCCAATCCTCAAATGCGGCTGCTAAGCCACCACGCGCTTACCCGAAACCGACCTGCTTTGAAGTCAGGCAATCGCCTATTCACGGGCGCGGTGTGTTTGCAATAGAACGCATCAGAAAAGGGCAGCGCATTGTTGAATATCTAGGTGAGCGCATTACACCCGAAGAAGGCGAACAGCGTTATGATGATGATGCGGCAGAGCATCCGCACGTGCTGTTGTTTACAGTGGATGACACTACAGTGATCGATGGCGGTGTCAATGGCAACGAAGCCATCTACATCAACCATTCATGTGATCCGAACTGCGAAGCCGTGAGCACTGGTGGCCGGATATTTATCAGAGCCTTGCACGTGATACAAGTGGGTGAGGAACTGGCGTTTGACTATGCATTGGAACGCCCGGGTGATTTCCTGCTGGAATGGAAAGAACGTTACATGTGTCGATGTGGATCACCGATTTGTCGCGGTACTATGTTGGCTCTTTCCGAAGTGTGAGATGAAAGTTGTTTTTAAGATATAGGAGTATTGAAATGGATTTATCGGATTACATAAGAGAGAATAATGTCTCTGTACAACGGTTAATTGCGCAGGTGAGTCAGCTTAGTTCTGCAGATTATGGCACCGATATGGGTGGAGGGTGGACAGTATCAACCGCACTGGTGCATCTGGCATTCTGGGATTCCTGTCGGCTTGCATTGTTGCGCCGCTGGATCATGGATGGAGTTAGTGTAACAACCTCGGATTCAGAGGTCATTAACCAGGGTGTAGAAGCATTGGCGGGTGCGATTACTGGTCCTGCTGCGGGAACGATGGCTGTTCGTGCTGCTCAGGCGCATGATACCGAAATCAACAGGATATCGCCAGAGCTGGCCGATGCAATTGCTGCTGCAGATCAACTGACCGTATTACGGCGATCGGTACACCGCAATGCACATCTGGATGAAATCGAACGGGCGTTGCGGCAGGCCTAGTCGACGGTTTTTGATGAAACCACTTTTGTAGGTAACAGGAGGAATACTTTGCCACGGATAGCAATAGCTGAGTGCAAACAAGAGGTTTCGACCTTTAATCCTGCCTTAACTCATTACGAGGATTTCGATGTGCTTCATGGTGATGATATCGTTCAGTATCACCGTAACGTACGCAACGAAATCGGAGGCGCCTTAAGCATCTTTGACCAACGTCAGGATGTGCTCATTGTGCCGGTGTATTCAGCACGTGCTATCACGTCAGGCGGAACGCTGGATGGAGCTGACTTCCGCCGCATTGCGAGTGAGTGGGTGACATGTTTGGCAGAAGTAGGCCACGTTGATGCAGCCTACTTCTCGCTGCATGGCGCCATGGCATCGACCGATGAAGATGATCCAGAGGGATTTTTGCTTGCAGAAACACGCCGTGTAGTTGGCGAGGACATCCCGATTGTCGTGTCGTATGACCTGCATGGAATTTTGACTGATCGCATGCTGCAGCATGCGGATGCCAGCGTTGTATATCAAACTTATCCCCACGTTGATTTCTTCGAGACTGGCGAGCGGTCAGCGCGACTGCTGCTGAGAATACTTGATGGAGAAGCGCGTCCTGTAACAGCCAAAGTGTTTATTCCTGCGCTCGTGCGTGGTGATGAGTTAATAACTGCGACAGGATTAATCGGGCACGCAGTGCATGCAGCTCGTGATGTCGAACAGTCGCGTGAGGGATTATCAGCAGGGATATTTTGGGGAAACCCATTCACAGATGTAAGTGCTCTCGGCACTAATGCGATGGTGTCGACGAATGGCGATGAGGCGTTGGCATCGAAGCATGCCCTGCATATTGCTGATTTATTCTGGCAGCATCATGCTAAGATGCGCGTACCTTTAACGAGCTTGACCGATGCTGTTGGTCGTGCCAGGGAGTCTGCAGGCACCACGATTCTGGTAGATGCAGCAGACGCAACCAGCAGCGGCGCATCTGGCGATAGCAATGCCATTTTAAACGAACTGATTGCTCAGAAGTACACCGGATCTGCACTGATTCCCATTGTTGATCCGCCAGCCGTTCATAGTGCTTTTGAGGCGGGGGTAGGCGCCGTGATTACCACTCGCGTAGGTGGAGCGGTTGATATCGGAAGGTATAAACCTACAGAGATTCAAGCGCGGGTTCGCATGTTATCGGATGGCGCGATCACCTCGGAATCTTATGGAGAACAATGGAACGCGGGTAGGACAGCCGTACTTCAATTCGGCTTGATAACGCTGATAATCACCAGTCGAGCCGTGAGTTTATATGACAGGTCACTATTTTATGCGCATGGACAGGATCTTGCACGGTTCGGTGTTGTCGTTGTAAAGTCTCCGCATTGTCAACCGCACATGTACCGTGAATGGGCAGCCCAATACATTAATGTGGATGCACCTGGATCATCGTCTGCCAACTTGAACAGCTTGGGACATACACACTGTTCGCGGCCGATTTTCCCACTAGATCCCAATGTCGAGTTTGTGCCGAAAGCTCGCTTGTTTCGGCGACACTCGCGAGGGTGAGTGTATTCAGTCTGCGGCGCACTGAAAGGAAACCAACTTGAGTTATAAAGCTCTGCTGCTTGATTTTTATGGCACACTGGTGAAGCCGGACGATGATTTAGTTGAAAATGTCATCTGCGCCGTCGCAGCGAGGTCACCCATACTGGATGCAACACCTCTGGTGCGCGCACGATGGTGGCAACTAATGAGAACGATGTGCCTGGAGTCGCATGGTGACCACTATCAATCACAACGCGATATCGAACTGATCAGTTTGAGGCGAGTCCTTGATGAGTATCAGGTAGACCTTGATCCTGGTGCGCTGTGCACTGATATCTTTGCTAACTGGGAAGCACCAGTACCTTATCCTGACGTCATAGAGTTTCTAAATCGACTGACTGTGCCGGTATGTATCGTATCAAATATCGATGAAGCCGATATCAGATCAGCCATGCGAGTTAATCACTGGGACTTTCCTCTGCTTGTTACGAGTGAAACATGCCATGCGTATAAACCGCGTCGTGAATTGTTCGGCGCCGGACTGAAAAAACTCGGGTTGTCTGCACGCGAAGTGTTGCATGCAGGGGACTCCGTGTCTGCAGATGTCATAGGCGGATTGAACTATGGAATCGATGTGGCGTGGGTGAATCGACTTCAACGCGCCTTGCCCAGCCCGAACCCGACTTACTGTTGTGCGGATCTAGACGAACTCGCGGGCGTTCTCGGATTTTAGGTAACGGGCGTATAACGTGGATGAAGTACATCCGATTTGAGTAGTAGCGTTGATTCTTGTCAGGAGTAACGCCTGAAAAGAATCAGGGAGATTAATTGATCATGGAGCAACAGATACTGCGTGACAAATTGACTGAGTTGCACGAGGAGTTGGCCAGGACAGAGTCACTCGATAACTCAACACGAACCATACTCGAAGATATTGGCAAGGACATTCAGCAGTTGCTTGATCAGCCTGGCGATAAGCATGACAGTCGCTATGGTTCACTGACGAGTCGACTTCGGGCAAGTATGGTTCATTTCGAGGTAACGCATCCTCGATTGACAGGCGCAGTTGAAAATGCTATTGATGCTTTAGTGCAGATGGGTGTATAGACGATAAAAGGTGCGGAGGTTTGGCGAGATGGCGTTGATCAGTACTGAACAGTGGATGCGTTTTGAAAACGATGGATTTTTAAGGCTTGGGCGCATCCTGAACGATTCGGATCTTGCCGGATTACAGCAGCGCATCGATGACATTATGCTTGGGACGGCTCCTGTGGATTATGCTCGTATGTTGATGCAACTGGACAGTACTACAGGCCGGTATCAAGATGCTGGCGTGCAGACGAAAGGCCACAAAGGCGCCACGTTAGGCTATCGTAAGATCCAGGATCTCGAGCACGATCCTTTGTTTCTTGCTTATACCCGGCATCCGGTGTTTCGAGAAATCTGTGCGCGAGTTTATGGCGAGGAGACGCCGATCGATTCGTTTCGGGCCATGTTTATGAACAAGCCAGCTTTGCAGGGAACTTGGCTGCCTTGGCATCAGGATCGCTGGAGCGCACTTGATCGTGATCCACTCATTACCCTATGGACGCCACTTGATCCCGCAACGATCGCCAATGGTTGCATACAAGTCATTGTTGGTAGTCACAAGCTGGGTGTTATTAATCCAGCACATCCATCTGCATTCCTAACAGAGGATCAGGCACAGATTTATGCGCCTGCAGAGAAAACCGAATACCTTGAAATGGCTGCAGGCGAAGTCGTGTTGTTGCATAACTGGCTACTGCATGCGTCTGATGTCAACCACACCGCCATCCCACGCCGTGCCTATAGTGTGTGTTACATGGATGGCAACACACGCAGCGCAAACAACGAATCATTTGTGCGCCTGTTTGGGTAGGCCGCGATGCGCGCTTTATCCTACGAAACACGTGCCATCTCCATGGAGGATTGATTGATCACGAAAGGCGATCCCCCAGTGGCGTTACTCACCGGAAGATCAACCCTGACGCTGTTAACGGTCTATTTCGAATTTAACCAACTAAAACAACTGTTTCGACAAGGGTGGTTGCGTCGCGGCGTTTCGTCCGATCAGTGTGAGACAGTGGCTGAACACACGTTCAGTATGGCGATCCTGGCATTGATCATTGCAGACGCGTATTTTTCGGAACTAGATCTGCTGAAGGTATTGACATTGGTGTTGCTGCACGACTTTGGTGAAATCGGCGCGGGTGACATTGTTCCTGCTGATGGCATTGATCCCGATGAAAAATGCGCTCGTGAGTGCGAATCCGTTCTACAGACATTCGGTAAGCTGCCAACTGGTCATCGCTACATGATACTTTGGGATGAATATGAAGCAGGTGTGTCACCCGAAGCAAGGTTTGTCAAACAAATCGATCGTCTGGACATGGCGTTACAGGCTTGTGTCTATCACTTACGGGGATTTATCGATGCTAAAGAGTTTCTAGATGCCGCTGAGCGTATCATGAAAGAGCCGGTTATGCAGATTGTCCTTGCCGAAATAAAGCAATTGACGCAAGCACCCGAAAATTTAGGTCCGTAATGGCGACCTTCGGTATTCCATCCGTCGGGTTTGCGTCAGCACTTTGCCATCTTGTGATACTGTATGCAGACGACTCATCTATTTGTGGATGACTATTGTTCAATAGAGGCACAATGCTGAAATATGGCTTTTACAATGACTATTCTGAAGGCGCCCATCCAAGGATTCTCGAGTTGTTGCAGCAAACCAATGGCAATCAAGAAATTGGTTACGGCGACGATCGACTCAGCGCACGCGCGACGGAATTGATTCGGCAGGCGCTGGGTCAGCCGGACGCTGATATTCATTACGTTACAGGTGGTACCCAGGCAAACTTGATTGTTCTGGCTTCCATCCTGCGCTCGCATGAATCTGTGATTGCCGCGCAAACCGGACATATCCATGTGCACGAGGCGGGCGCGATTGAAGCAGTTGGTCACCGCATCAATATCGCGCCTTCTGTTGATGGCAAACTTTCACCAGAAGGTGTTATTGAGGTGCTTGATCAGCATACCGATGAGCATATGGTCAAGCCCAGAGCGGTGTTTATCTCCAACGCTACAGAACTAGGCACTGTCTATACAAAGCTCGAATTGGAGAATTTGCACGAGCTGTGCCGAAGTCGCAATCTTGTGTTGTATATGGACGGTGCTCGATTAGGCGCCGCGTTATGCAGCCCTGCATCGGATGTCAAACTCAGCGATTTGTGCGAACTCGTTGATGTGTTCTATATAGGTGGAACCAAGAATGGCGCCTTACTCGGCGAGGCTATAGTCATCAACCATCACGACTTACGCAGTGATTTCCGCTATCACATCAAGCAGCGCGGCGCCATGCTTGCTAAAGGGCGTCTCATTGCTGCGCAGTTTGTTGCATTGTTTACCGATAATCTGTTCTTTGACCTTGCGCAACATGCCGACGCCATGGCGGCAAAGCTGCAACATGGCATGGCATCCCTTGATCTCAGGTTCTTTTCTAATTCGACAACGAACCTGATTTTTCCGATACTGCCAAATCAAGTGCTCCACAAGATGCTCTCGATGTACGGCTTTTATGAATATGCACGCATAGATGCATCGCATACTGCTGTTCGTATTGTCACCTCATGGGCAACGCCGGAGGCCCGCGTCGACGAGTTTCTCGCGGATCTATCTAGAACTTGACATGAGCGCACAGTCCACCGTCTTTGTGATCGGAGCCTATTGAGTATTTGCAAGGTTGAGCGATGAAGCGAACACAGAAGGCAACGCAGAAGAATGCGATTCAAAAGTCCGTTCGGAACCTTAGATGGTTGATCCCGATTATGGGTGTCATTGCGGTTATCATCTTGGCAGGTGGAGGCTTCCTCTTGGCGGCGCACTTGGAAGAGGATGACGTCTTCTGCGCAAGCTGCCACACACAGCCAGAGGCAACCTTTTATCAACGCGCCACTGATGCTGCGGTTGATCTGGCTTCATCGCACAAAACAAAGGGCTCGCCAGTCAAGTGTATCGACTGCCATGCTGCCCCTGGCATATCGGGCAGAATTGCTGCGGTATCACTCGGTACTCGTGATGCTCTTAAGTGGTTTTCTGGCACTGCCATTCAGCCAGCACCATTGACTGAGCCTATTGGTGATGCAAACTGCCTAGTGTGTCATGCCAAGGTAATTACTTCGAGAGCATTTAATAACCATTTTCACGTTTTTCTGGCGCGATGGCAGAAGATAGATACTCACGCTGCGACATGCGCTTCATGCCATAGCTCCCACACGATAGATGGTGATCCGACTATCGGTTTCCTTCGAGAGCAGCGGACCGTAGAACAGTGCCAGGCTTGCCATACAGCAATAGGTGAACGCGGTTGAGTATATCCTTGTGTGAATGAGCTATATGTGACACCGCAGGCGTTTCCAGACCTGGTGGCTTACTTATAGGGAGCGCAAATGGCGTGATCCCGAGTCATGCGTGGGCATGATGCGTACATGGATACACGAAGCAATCACATTGCTGGAACCCAATTTGCGTTCCATTGCACCTGCGTTTTCCGCAGCCATCTTGGCTTATCATTCGTATTGAACGGTGCTCTGCACACTGTATTGATTGGTAGCGGTATGCTTCCACCCGGCATCGGTTATGCAGTGAATTTTGGCATCGAGGGCATGTTTACGCTGTGGAGTGTTTGGTGTTTGCGCACAACCAGTGTGATCGCATTGCGACGCGAAGCAGATGCATCGATAAGTAAGTTCCCATCACGCGCAGGCGGAATTGCTACAGTTAGGTGAATTGGTTGATCGACTGTCATTGACAAGCATGCTGCTCTGTGCCATAACAGTCAGACTATGGAAAACACTTCCTTGACCATGACAGACCTTAATCGCTTTCTTGCTGTAATGGAATATCAGCCGGTCGATCGCGTTCCAAACTGGGAACTTGGCGTATGGCCCCAGACGCGTGATCGCTGGGAGGATGAAGCACTCGACGCCACTCCCTATCACTGGGACTGGTTTACTGGAGAGGGTACACTGGGTATGGACCCGCGCGAGTTCATCAGGTTCAATGGTAACTTCATTCCTTCTTTTGAAGAAGAGACACTGGCTGAAGATGATCGCACGCTTACATTCCGTGATAGCCAGGGACGTGTTCGTATTGCCCTTAAAGAAGGCACGAAACATGGCGGACGCATGTCGATGGACACGTATATCAGCTTTCCTGTCAGTACGATGGATGATTGGAATGCTTTGAAAATGCGTCTGCGCAACTGCCAGGAGCGATATGATCCATACTGGTGGGTGTTTCGTGTTGATGGCTGGCGCAACCGCCGTCATCCGCTGATCTTCGGGCAGAACTGCGCCACCTTAGGCTTCTACTGGTTTGCGCGCGACTTACTTGGCACAGAGGCGTTGTCCTACGCATTCTACGACCAGGCCGACCTGGTGCACGATATTATGGAGTTTCACGCCAATTTCCTCATCGAGGCTGCCCGGCCTATTCTCGAAAAGACGACTGTCGAATACGTCAATTTGAGTGAGGATCTGGCCTATAAGGGTGGCCCGCTGATTAGCCCACGCTGCTATAAAGAGTTTATTTTCCCTCGGTTACGGCGCGTGGTCGACTTTTATAAGTCGCATGGCGTGCGCTTCGTGTGTATTGACAGTGACGGCAATCCTGAGACGATCATCCCCATGATGATGGACGCAGGTGTTGATGTGATCTGGCCACTTGAACGCGCTTCTGACCAGGATCCTATTCGGATACGCAAAAAGTTCGGTAAGACATTGCGGCTTTGGGGTGGGGTTGATAAGCGTGAACTGGCAAAAGACCGTAAAGCTATTGATGAGCACCTATGCAGTTTAATTCCACTCATCGAAGAAGGCGGCTATATTCCGGCTGTTGACCACACAGTACCTCCCGATGTGTCACTCGAAAACTTCATGTACTATATGTTGCGCAAGAAAGCCTTACTTGAAGGTCGATTCTAATAAACGTAAGACTGTATTGGTAATAATATATGCTAACGATTGACTTGGAGAAGCCTGATCTGAGTATCATGTCAGGCCATCTCAGAATGGGCGGCCGTAATCCTGACGGAATCGAAATCAACGCCAATAGTCGGTATCTGACCATGGATGGAAAACCATGGTCGCCCGTAATGGGAGAGTTTCACTTTTCCCGGTATCCTGAAACAGACTGGGAAATTGAACTGCGCAAAATGAAGGCGGGCGGTATTAATATCGCGGCGACTTATATTTTCTGGATTCACCACGAGGAAATAGAAGGACAATTTAACTGGGTTGAGAACCGCGATCTGCGCCGGTGGGTGGAACTGTGCAGAAAAGTCGGTCTGTACTGTTACCCGCGTTTGGGGCCATGGGCGCATGGCGAATGTCGTAATGGTGGTTTTCCCGACTGGTTACTTGAAAAATGCGGCGCCGAAGTACGTACCGATGTCCCGCTTTACCTGTCTTTTGTGAAGCGCCTATATAGTCAGATCGCTGCGCAACTCAACGGATTGCTTTGGAAGGATGGAGGGCCAATTGTTGGCGTCCAACTGGAAAATGAGCTGGTTAATAACGCGTCACATATTCTTACGCTGAAAACAATGGCCGTCGAAGCTGGTATTGATGTTCCCATTTATACGATGACGGGGTGGGGCCCTGCTGATGTTCCGCAAGATGAAGTCATTCCGGTCTTTGGCGGTTATCCAGATGCATTCTGGAACCTTCAGTCCACTGAATGGGCGCGTGAGTGCCGAAAAGCCTATTGTTTTTCACAACTTCGAGATGACAATGCTATCGGCAGCGACTTGCTTAAGGTCAATACGATCGGCGACATGTCCTATTTGTCGCGATATCCCTATGGTACTTGTGAAACAGGCGGGGGGATGCAGGTAGCTTACCGGCGCAGACCTGAAGTGACTGTTGATGATGTGGCTGCGCTAGGCTTAATGAAAGTGGGCAATGGCAGTAACCTACTGGGTTATTACATGTACCATGGCGGTGCACATCCTATCGGCCAAAAATCGACGCTGCAGGAGTCTCAGCTAACTGGTTACCCCAATGATTTGCCTGTCATTAATTATGACTTTCAGGCACCGATTGGACAGTATGGGCAGGTGCGCCCTGTATATCATGCGTTACGCAAACTGCATCTCTTCCTGAACGCCTTTGGTAGTGACCTGGCGCCAATGCCGATGCTACTGCCCGAAGAGCTGCCCCAGAGCCTTGATGATAGTGATACTTTGCGCTGGGCTGTGCGCAGTAATGGTCGTTCAGGATTCATTTTTATCAACAATCACCAACGCGTCGAGAGTCTGGTTACGCATCCAGACGCGCAATTCCAACTTAACCTGGATGATGAAATCCTTACTGTCCCGCAAACGCCGACAGTGATACCGACAGGTATGTATGGCATATGGCCCGTGAATATGCCGATGGATGGCGCTGAATTGGCATATGCCACTATTCAGCCAATCACCAGACTAATGCATCAAGGCGAGTCAACATTCATCTTTGGTGCATGTGACGGTATTGTGCCAGAGTTCACCTTTGTGAGTGATAGTGTCAAGTCCATAGTGCCATCCTTATCAGAACACTCTGATTTACTCAGCTTGCGACCAGGCACCAACTGTGCTATCCGGATCAAGACAGTAGATGACAAGACAGTGCAAATGCTGGTGCTTTCGTCAGATCAGGCATTGCAACTGTATCAATTGACTTTGCTTGGTAAAGAGTATGCGATTCTATGCTCAGAGTCGATTTACTCGGATGGCCATCAACTTCATCTTCAGACGCGAAAGCACGGAGAAGTATCCTTTGCCATGTTCCCGGCGCCTGAACAACAGCTGGTTGTCGATGGCATCCCGTTAGTGGCGCAACCTGATGGTCTCTTTACACGCTTTGTATGCGATATACCCTTGCAACAGGTGGAAATCACAGCCGAACGATTGCGTGTTGCGGGTCAGGCTCAACCGGTTGCGTCTAGCGCATCTAAAGAGTGGGGCGCCATGGCTCCGCCGGATATGGCTTTTGATCAAGCCGAAGTGTGGCAAGTGGCAGTGCAGACAGGTTCTGTTGACAACCTGTCTGAAGTCTATCTGGCTGTGAGCTACGTAGGTGACATAGGACGCGCCTATATTGGCGATCGACTGATCGACGATGATTTCTATTTCGGGCGCACATGGGAGATTGGCCTGAAGCGCTTTCTCGGGGAAATGAAAAATATGCCCCTGACGCTCAAATTTCTGCCTTTGCGAAGCGATGCACCTGTATATGTCCCACCAGATCGCCGCCCCGATTTTAGTGAGCAAGACCAAGTTGTTCATGTAGGGAGTATTCGATCTGTAGTTGAGTTCTCGGTCGAAATTACGCCCATGCCTTAGGAATTTACGTGAATACAAACGAACGCCAACAGCTCCGCAAACTCGCATCCGCTTGGATGGAGCTTGCCTCGCAACCCATCATGTCAGAACGACGACGTCTATGGACGGCGCTTCACGATCTACGCGGTGAACGTCCGATGGTGCTGTTCGAGACAGCGCTTCTTGAAAACTACATAGAGTCATCGGAACTCATTTGCCAGCAGCCATTTCTACGCAGCATAGAATTGCGGATGCGCCGAATGATTCGTCATGCTGAAGAGGTCGGTGATGACATTGCTGTGCCGGCATTCTTTCGAGTCTATTGGGAGATCAACTGGCCGGATTTTGGGGTGCCGCTCTATGCTGATCACGCCACTGATGGCACAGGCGGAGAGATCGGGTACATCTATAACCATCCTGTTAAAACACCTGCCGATATCGACAAACTCCACCGTCGTTCCTGGCTAGTCGATCGTGCGTCAACACTGGCGCACTACGGGCAACTCCAGGATTGTTTTGGTGATATCCTGCCGGTCGTTCTGCATGGCACTGGTGGTTTGTTTGCCGGATTGACTCAAGACCTGTTCAAGTTGATTGGCAACGATAACCTGCTGGCATGGACCTATGACGAACCTGATTCTCTACATCGCATCATGCGCTACCTGACCGATGATCGGCTTGCCTATTTCGACTGGCTTGAGTCCGAGGCATTACTTGGTTTCAATCACACCGGCTGGGAATTGGTGGGATCTGGTAGTCCAGGATGCACTACCAGCCTTCCTCAAGACGTGGATTCTGCGAAGGTACGCCAGCGCGATGTGTGGATATGGATGGAGTCGCAGGAAACAACCATGATTTCGCCTGGTATGTTTGCACAGTTCTTTCTACCGTATATGGCGGAATTGTGCAGTCGATTTGGATTGATCTATTACGGTTGCTGTGAACCAGTACATGATCGATGGGACCTGATTAAGTCCCAAATCCCGCACATCCGCAGTGTCTCGATATCTCCCTGGTGTGACAAGAATATTATGGCTGAGAAACTAGGGCGTACCGGCGTGTTTTCGCGTAAACCACGGCCATGGCCAATCAGTGAAACAGTACCCGACTGGGACGCATTGCAGCAGGATATCGATGAGACCTATGACGCTGCGCGTGACTGTAACCTCGAGTTCATCTATCGTGACGTTTATC
The DNA here is from genome assembly GCA_903873965.1 of uncultured bacterium. Taxonomy (GTDB): domain Bacteria; phylum Chloroflexota; class Anaerolineae; order J036; family Brachytrichaceae; genus CAIXPS01. Next base: position 25,988 of record CAIQQO010000002.1, on the reverse strand, counting down.
GTATCGCGGATCGCCATCGTCTCCGCACCTGGACTGACCTGGTTCGTTCGCGAGTCGGAATATGAAACACTCACCACTTGACATCACTTCGATTTCACGCTTTCCGTATGAACTATCTGAGGCTCTTGAGCGAGGTCACGACAAGCGTGGTGACTCGGCATGGCTGTTGGCGCGCATGACAGATCCTTCTACGGAGTTCATCCCACTCTGGAAGTCCCAGAATCTGGTCACGCGTGCGCCTATATCTGCAGCACGATTGAATGTGGCGCAGACAGCGACCCATTTACCACAAGCTGCTTCAGTGACCTATCTCGGCTGGCATGACAATCACGCAGTTTTCTCGATCGGGTTGAAGGATAGTGAAACCGCGCCATTGACTGAATTTGGTGCGTGGTCAAACATGCGTTCCGTTGGCGAACAACTCAATGCAGCCGACTGGGCGGTGATGGCCTATGCACGCGCGATGGTTTACTGGCATGAGCGTCATCGTTATTGCGGTATCTGCGGAAGTCCCACGGTGAGTGGCCTTGGCGGCCACGTGCTCAAGTGTTCTAAACTGGAGTGTGCGACAGAGCACTATCCTCGTACGGATCCGTGCATTATCGTTCTCGTATTCTCAGGCGATCGGTGCCTTCTTGGTCGCCAGAATTCCTGGCCAACGGGACGTTACTCAACACTTGCCGGTTTCATCGAACCAGGGGAGAGCGCTGATCAAGCCGTTGCGCGTGAGGTTTACGAGGAAGCCGGCGTCAAGCTAAAAGAGGCTCGCTATTATGGCTCGCAGTCGTGGCCATTTCCGGCATCCTTGATGTTGGGGTTTCATGCTGAAGCGTCAACAGAAGAAATCCACTTGCATGATAACGAGCTTGGCGATGCGCGATGGTTCACTCGACAAGAGTTGCGAGATGCACTTACGTCTGGCACTGTCGGGATTCCGACATCAGTGGCGATCTCGTATCATCTGATTGCAGCGTGGTTCAATATGGCGCCGGTGGGCGGGCCTTTGTAGCTCCCGGCGCCATATTTTGGATCATCACATCGCCTAAGTCGGTTGGACCACGTACAACCAGTGGCACCTGCTCTCTTCATTGATGTTTATTACCAGGCTGCCATGTTCAATAGTAAAAGGAACCTGGCTACTGCCATAGCCGGCACGCCCGAACAGCGCTTTGCGTGGTTCATCGCCCATGGGTAGGTGTGCTCCACGCCACACCTCAATGTGAGTATCGCCGAGGTTCAATGGCAGTTTGATGTGTGCGGAGTTGCCGCACCATACGCGGAAGCGTGGAATATAGAAAACCGTTCGTTGATCAGGATGTAGCGGATGCCAGGCGATATCCACGGGTGACTCGGACCACTTACAGTCAACTCCGTTAATTCGGATGCCAGATGTTCCAATACCGGCAAATGCAATCAGTCTGCCAGAATCATCGCTTCGCCATACTACGGCGTGTCGACCTTGGTAAGTGATGGTTTGACCAGCTACATTCCAATCGGTTAAGCCAATGAGATCATCAGCGAGTGGTCGAGTAGCAATGATTTGTGCGTCCGCCACCTCGTCGCGGAAGAAACCTCCAGACCAGTTCTCCGGATAATCCTTAAAATGCCTGCACACGGCAAGGGCGCCATTGGGGAACGCGCACGTCAGCAAGTCAGTGTTTCGCGACAGAACACTTGGATTGTCTTGGCTACCCTCCTTGGTGCCCGGATAGGCACCAAGCGTATTCAGAATCTCGTACCAGGATCGTGCCTCAGATCCAGTGGATGCAGCCTGGTCATCGCGTGGACGGAAACCAAGGTACAGCGCCTGCCCGCCACCGGGGTGATGCTTATGCACACCGCAGCAGATTTGGCCGGCAGGTCCGCCTGTATTCACCCATGCGACAGGTGTTGCCCCGTTTAATGGCTGAAGTGCAAAAACGCGATCAACGACAAAGTCGGTTAAGATGCTTTGAGAAGCGACGCCTTTGAATGCGTCGCTAAAGTTTATCTGCCGCGCAGGTAAAGGCATACCAAGTGGATCCGCGCTAGTGAGAACACCCACGCCGAATACATCAGCGAGCCAACCTGTCACGTTGCACTGGCCTATGGACTTACTCAACGGTGGGACGCTTGACCAGATTACTGTCCCGCCCGCTGTGACGAAGTCGCGCAGCAGGTTGAGTAGCTGCTCGGATGGAAATGGCTCATATTGAACGCAAATCGTTCCATAGTTTGCACGGCGCACAGTCATCTTGCCGTCCACTGTTACTTGCCCTAGTTCGGCTAGTTTTTCTGCACTGATATAGTTTGCGTAACCGTAAAGAGCCATCCAACTGCCGAAGCGTTCATCTACGGCTACAAGGTCTTGCGGATATACGAATAACACTTCAATGCAACGTGGCGCGTAATCCTCTACTGACCGGAAAATAGGATGTCCCAAGGCGCCGTACACTTCACTCACAGCCAGCATGCGTTCGCCGACCTGTTTTGGAAAGCCCCACATGCCGGCGCTGGCAAGAGGTTTTCGGTTAAGTGCAGCCAGTGAACAAGCCAGGGCGCGCGCATAATAGTTGCGGTCAGCGTAACCTCCTTCTGGCACATCGTTGTTACCACCGGTCAGAAACTCATTCCACTTGAAGTAGTTGGCGCAAGCCGCTGATGCCTGATGAACAGTGTTTGACCACACGAAGTCGGGCGTGTATTCATATCGGCTACAGTGTTCATCGGCGGACCATGTGTCATGCACGCCTCCAGGTGCAATCGCGTCGCACGTTGGTGATTCTGCCCATGTGGCGTGATAATACAAATCAAGAGTGTGCCCTGCCAACTGCTCCAGTTTCTCTCGTGCGCCATTCATCAGATTGACGATACTGCCTTCAAGGAAATCAAAATAGTCGCGGCGAAAGCGTAAGGTTTTCTGGATATCGTCCGCCGTTGAGCCAAAGACATGCTGGCACGGCAACTTGGGTTCATGTGTGGCGAGGAAATCGTGTTGGTTGCCAGCGAAATAGACCATATATCGAGCAAAGTCAGCGATGCCTGTCCCGTATTGGTCGCCATATTTCTCTGCGAACGCTCGTTCGAAGCCGGTTGACACGTATCTGAGGTTGAACTGACCATTGTCGAAGTGATTGTGATATGACCAATCCTGCTGGATGTGCATCTCATCTGAGTAAATACCAGCCAGATCAATGTCGCGATCATGGTACTGCTGGATGAGTGAATCGACAAATGCCGTAACTGCAGGACTGAAGTAATCCATTTCGACGGTGGCATACTGCAGTACAACCAACACACGGTTCTTCCCTGATGGCCCGCTGGTGCCGTGCACGCGCACCCGCGTTGCCTCAAACATGGCTTCGGGCTGTGCGACCCCGCCTGGCATCTGTCCGAGTTCAACATCCGTTCCCGCCATTGGCTCGATTTTCGGAGGATCTAGCTCAATCATCTGTGAAGCATCTACGGCAAAATAGGGGGTTCCAGGGATGCGACTCTCGCTAAACGCAAATGCACGCGCACCGATCAGTTGTATCGGTGTCGGGCCTTTGTTGTTGCACCAGCGAGTGTTCTGCCACATCATAACCGTGTACTCCCCAGTAGATGTGTCTCTCAGACCTTCACGGTAGTGCATCCATCGCCCAGACTCACCCGTTTTGGCGCGATAGCCTACCCCGAGCTCCAAAGGTGACAGAATACTTGGTTCCAGCCCGAGTCCATACTCGCGTGCAACATCGTTGATTTTCTTGAGTGTCTCTTGAAACTCAGCAGTGTCCGGATAAAGGTCGCGTTGACTACCGCCGAAAAAGTAGTCGTAGGCGACCAGGAGTTTGGTCGCACCGCGTTCTGCGCCACGGCGGCAGTGTTCACGCAGGCTGATTGGCTCCGGATCCTGCGGGAATATCTTCTCGATGGCTTCATCCGGGTGATTGGCGAGGTTAGTAAATTGCTTATCAGACACCAAGATGATGTGAATGGCCGGATCTTCGCTTTTCCAAGGCCAGTCCATCATGGCCAATTGAATTGGTTGTTGTGACACGACATCGCTCCTTGATCAGGATTGCTCGTGTCTAGTATGGATCATCCTGCCAAACTGCGCTTAACTTCGTGACCAGTGCTCTCACAATCGCCATGTGCCCATACAGATTAGGGTGTAGACCATCTTCCATGAGCAAGTCGACGTTCGCAGGCATGCCAAAAATCTTCTGTAGATCAACGACTGGTTCTGGTTCTGCAAGGATGATATCGGCAATTGCTGTTAAGTTTTCGTTTCGAGACATCATCTGAAAGGCCCCTTGATACCAATGCGCCTTAACTTTTTCCGGAATCATCGGCGGTGGTGTAAACCAGATCCAGTTTGCCTTCGTGTGTGTTGCGGCATACTGCCTCATTGCGACTAGATTATTCTTTGTCTCTTCGATACTGACGGCTAACTTAGTAGGCGAATCAGTCCAGAACCACGTGTCATTGGCGCCGCATGCGCAGATGATCCATGCGGGTTGTAGCCGTACGATGTCGATAAACCGATTGAAGATATCGGTTGTTGAATCAGCAGAGATACCCGCATTGATGAACCTGACTGATTTCCCGCGCTGTGCGCAGACGCTGTGTAGTATTTCGAACCATGATTGCCAGTCATCGGTCAGGCTGTCACCGAGTCCAACGACAATTTCATCATCCATAATGGGCAGTCGATCCAAAGCCATTGCAAAATGCGTGTCATTAAGCAATGCTTGAGCCGCAGTTTGCACATGTGCATCAAACTCTGCGCGTATTGATGCATATGCCTCTGGGTCGATTCCGAACCAGGCTGATAATGCTTCATTGCTGAGTTTTCCCGGCAGCCATGCGTATCGTTTGTCAGGATGAATGAACTGAATCAGGTAAACAATCTGGTCAAAAGTCATACTTCATCTTACCGTTTGCTGTGGTTTTTGATGTAAGTGAGAGATGGTACATTCCTCGTCAATACGTACCTTGTCCGTGATGGTGAAATTGGCAAATTCGAGTACATTAAGGTGATTACTAGTAGGAGCATGAACGAATATGATGCCAAAAGTCGAGGCCGGGATCAAGATGGCTCTTCAAGCCTCACCGGAGCCAAATGATGATGATATCAAACTGTATCAACAGTTAGGGGCAGAATGGGTTGTGTTATGGACAGGTGAAACGAAATCCAGCGCCGAGTATTACGCCAGTCGTCGCAAACTATATGAAGATCACGGTATACACGTTTATGGTTTTGGCAACTATGATGTCCACAATCAAGATGCCATCGTCCTGAACCTTGAGAACCGCAATGCTAAGGTTGAGCAATACAAAAAGCATCTACGCGATCTTGGCAAGGCCGGCATCCCTTACACGACCTATGCCCATATGGCCAATGGCATCTGGAGTACAGAGCGTGAAGAAACACGCGGCGGTGCGATTGCACGTGCTTTTGACCTTGAAAAGGCCGTGAAAGGTGACTGGATCGGTCGTCAGTATGTCGGCCCGTTGACACATGGACGAAAGTATACCCAGGAGGAAATCTGGGAGAACTTTGCAAGCTTCATACGCGAAGTGGCACCCGTTGCAGAAGAAGCTGGTGTACGTATTGGCATCCATCCTGATGATCCGCCTGTGCCAGAATTGGCTGGCATTCCGCGTTGTGTATTTGGCAATTATGATGGTTACATGAAAGCACTCGACTATGCCGGAAGCCCCAACGTTGGCATGTGTCTATGCGTCGGCTGCTGGCTGGAAGGGGGACCGTTGATGGGGAAGGGCGTGCTTGAAACCATTGCCGACTTCGGCGCCAAGAAACGCATCTTCAAGGTGCATCTGCGCAACGTAGATCAACCGCTGCCACACTTTAAAGAGACGTTCCTCGACAATGGCTATATGGATATGGCCAAAGTGATGAAAGCTTTGCGTAAGATTGACTTTGACGGCGTCGTCATCGCTGATCATATCCCACTCATGGGTGGTGACCACCGCATTGGTATGGCCTATAGCATAGGTTATATCAATGCCCTGATCAATCAGGCGAATGCGGAATATGCGGTGTAGCTGATAGCAGACAGAAGTTGTGTTCGGAAAAATACGGCACAAGCCCATACCTGTACGTAGTTCTCAAACTGCAACTTGATCCAAGCAGCTATCAAACATACCTGCTTGGATGTGCCATTGACGATTACAGGTTCCAAGACCTGATTCTGGTTATGTGATTTGGTGCGATTCTAGATTGAGAACTGATGCACTCATGATGAAGTTCATGCGAAGGCCGTTCGTTGGTAGTCACTGAGGCTTCGATGGCTATTCTTTCCCAGTAAAGTAGCGCGTCTGACGATGCGCAATGAAGTCGTCGCGGCGGTTACCTGAAGCGTCGATGTACCACCAGTCATCTGCGAATGCTGTGCGCCCATCTCCTACTAAACCGGCGCGGTCAATCTGCCCTTTACCACTCACTGGTTCTTTCGAACCGTCCATGGCAGGGTGAACAAATCGTGCGAACCAGGTAGCTAATTTGTAACGCATGTCCGTCAAGCGTGCTTCTTGAGAGGTATCGTTTACCAGGTTGAGTTCTTCGCCGGGATCGTTGACCAAATCATATAGCTCATGTGGTCCATAAGGGTAACGGTGAATATATTTCCACTCGCACTCGCGGATCATCCGCACTGGGCCATATTCATCGCACACCACAACATGATCGCGCTCAACCGCCACTTGTCCGCGCAGCAGAGGCGCAAAGCTACGTCCGGGTAGGTCTGCTGTTTCCGCGCCGTCTAGACCTACATATTCAAGCAAGGTTGGCATCAAATCGTAATGACTGAGCAACCGCGTCTCAACAACGCCCTGCGCAACGTGCCCAGGTCGCGATATTAGCATAGGCACTTTGACCGATGAGTCGTACATGTTTAGAGGAAATGTCCCGTTGCCCTTGCCCCAGATGCCGTGATGTCCCATGTTCATACCGTTATCGCTTGTGAAGATGACGAGAGTATTGGACAGAATGCCCATCTGCTCCAGCTTTTCCAGTAGTTGACCTACGCCGCGATCTACTCCACTGACAGCCGCATAATAGCCCGTTAAGAGCTCGATGCGCCGGTCGCCCTCACCACGTGGTGCGCTGTTGATCTGCCATGGGTGCTTTGCGATGTTCGGGCATGTGGCGAAATCCAGTCCGGCATAGAGGCTTGTCAGTTCCTCCGGATGTTGACCGTGCTCCCATGGCGAATGCGGCGCAGTGTAATGTACGCTTAGGTAGAAAGGGGCATCCACCGCTGCTTGTGAGTCAAGGAACTGCAACCCTCCTTCAGTGATGACATCTGTGAGATAGCGTTGGTCATTCTCAAGTACGCCGTTGCGCAGGATGTCTGCATTATGGTAATTCCCTCCACCCCACGGGAAGACGTGCCAGAACGTAAAACCTTTTTGAGGCCTCGCGCTGTCACCGAGGTGCCATTTCCCACTGAGGCCGCAGACATAACCGTTTTCTGCCAACGTGTCGGTATACCCGCGCACGCCGCGTAGATACTCGACGGCGCTTTGATCTTCTGCTGCACTATTCGGGCTGACGTAGTTACCAACACGCAGCCAGTCGTGAATGCCGTGTTGTGATGGTATACGGCCAGTCAGGATCGATGCACGCGCCGGCGAGCATACAGGAGAAGCGCAGAAAAAGTTCTCGCAACGAATGCCTGTAACCGCGATACGATCCAGGTTGGGCGTTCGTATCTCGCCATTTCCTGCGCAGCCCATGGCCCATGCGCCTTGATCGTCAGTGAGTATAAAAAGGATATTCGGTTGTTTCGGATTGTGACTTGCCATAGGCTATTCTGACAGTTTTAGTTTCAGCCCCACAAGAGCAATCCCTACGCCATCGTCCGCACGGATCGCCAATGCTTTAAGTGCCATTTCGTGTTCACCAGAATGAGAAAAGTACACCTCGCCGCAATGTGTAGTTGCCTGAGCATAGCAGCGCGTTTCCTGTCGGGTGTCCATCACATCTGCGCTGATACGAGATTGCGCTGCAATGTCACCGACCTCGATCCTCACGACGTGCCCACCTTTCCAAGGTCTATTGTGATGCACCGCTGAAGTGATGATGTCGATGCTGTAGTAACCCGATTGAGGAATGACGACATTCCATTGAATCCAGTCCAGAGGATCAAGCCACCCGGTGAGTAAGCCGGTCTCATCGACTTCAGGCGCATTTGCGGTTATCGCTTGTATCTTGCCAGTGAAGGCTGGTAAAGTAATCACGCCTTGCTGGATGATCAGCCGCTGATCGACAATGACATCGCTCTCAAGTACAAGTTTAACCACGGCAATCGGTTCGTCTGGCGCCTGCTTGGGAAGGTGGATGGTCAGTACCTCGTCCCCGATCAAATTGGCTGAGTACTCCTTTTGAATTGCTTGTTCGAAATCCACATGTGCATTCGGTATTTCATTGGTTTTTCCTGCAAGGATGGAGATGTCTCGTACACGGCTCCTTAGTCCATTCAGTGAGAATACTGAACGTGGCCACTGCTTGAATAGCAGGTAGAGACACGCTGGCTGACCATCTACGGCCGGCCTTTGAGTGATCCAGCCCCAATCGAATGAGTATAGGTAAGGGCTGCCATGTGTCTCATGTATTGCCTCGCCATTGGTTTTCATCCAAGTGCCGATTTGGTGCATGATTTCGATTGATGCCGTTGGAAACTGTCCATTGGGCTGTGGCCCGATGTTCAATAAATAGTTGACGTTTTTTTCAGCAAGGCCAGCCAATACACCCAGCGTGTCGGCGGGTGATTTCCAGTTGGTATCAAAATATTTATATCCCCAAGTGTCGTTGAGAGTGGCAGGTGTCTCCCATGCACCATTAACTTGACCTTCAGGTATCTGGTTATCTCCCATACTGCCATAATCGCCCAGTCCATTGCCGATGCGAGTGTTAACCAGGCAATCGGGTTGGAGTTCATGCACAAGCTGATACAACTCATTGGACTGTTCTGGTGAAATGGAAACAGGTGTGTCAAACCAGATCAACCCGATCGGGCCATAGTTTGTCAGCAGTTCGCGAACCTGCGGTTTAACCTTTTTGTCGAAGTAGCGCGCATAGTTTTTCACCGCACTGTCAGGGAAATCCCAGTCATTCCCCCAGCTCATCCCGAAGTTACTTGAGAAACCAGGAGGTGGACAACCCCCATCTGGTTCGTGCCAGTCCAGGTCTTGTGAGTAGTACAACCCAAGCTTAATGCCTTCGCGCCTGCATGCATCCGCCAGTTCCTTGATTGGATCCCGCTTGAATGGCGTTGCATCGACAATGTTGTACGGATCGCACTTCGAGTGAAACATCGCGAAACCCTCGTGGTGCTTGGCCGTGATGACGATGTAACGCATACCAGCCTGCTTTGCCATTTCTACCCATTCGTCGGCAACGAAGCTCTGTGGATTGAACTGAGCAGCTAGCGCGCTGTATGGTTTGCCCGGAATGCGGAACCGGCTCATGATCCACTCGCCGATATACTCCATCCTTTGCCCCTGCCACTCTCCTTCCAGCGTAGTGTAGAGCCCCCAGTGTATGAATAGCCCGAAGCGCGCATCTAGCAGCCACTGTACACGTTGATTATTGTTCATTGCTCTCTCCAGAATTGGTCACATATTCCTGCTAAGTCTATTATGATCCGCACAGGCAATTACGCGAAACGTTGAAGCCACATAAAATGAATGCGATATGCATCAGCATCACACAGATTCAATTGAACGCGTTCAGACCTATTTCAGCGGTATACCCGAAGTGCAAGCACTACTCCTTGGCGGTTCCATTGCGCACCAATACGAGAGCGCCGATTCCGACGTTGATATCATGATTGTCGTTTCGCCGGAAGAGCATGCTTCACGGATCGCTCAAGGTCAGCTTCAGTTCTTTAGTCGAGAATTGGTTACCTATTCTGAAGGCTATGTCGATGGTAAATACATTAGCCTGGACTTTCTTAATCGCGTGGCTGATAGAGGCAGTGAGCCGGCACGATTTGCTTTTTCGGATGCTCGCATTCTATTTTCAAAGGTGGACGGGCTTGATGCTGTATTGCGTAATGTGACTGCATACCCCATAGAGCAAAAGGTCAATCGTATTCAGCGTTTCTATGCGCAGTTCGAAACATGGGCGTGGTATGCGGGTGAGGGATTGCGATTGAAGAATCAGTATTTGCTTAACGTCTCGGTCAGTCGTCTTATTCTATTTGGCGGTCGTCTGATTCTCGCGCACAATGAGCTCTTGTACCCTTATCACAAATGGTTTCTCCGCGTACTGTCAGATGCTTCCCAAAAGCCAAAGCAGATGATGGGCTGTATTGAGGATTTACAGTCAGCTCCCAGTGAAGCCAATGTCCGCGCGTTTTTTGAGTGCGTCAGGGATTTTCGCGTATGGGAGACGTCAACAAGGGGCTGGCCCAATACCTTTATGGTTGACAGTGAGTTGACCTGGATGGACGGCAAAACACCCATTGATGATCTCTAGCCGAAACACGAATTCTGAATGAAATACGCGAACGGCAGCCTGTTTTAGGTTGCCGTTCGTGCAAGAAGGCAGGATCGACTATGACTGTGCCAATGCTGCTAGTGTCACAGAGATGGTGCGCTGCTGGGAGCCGCGCAATACTTTAAGAATCACCTGATCGCCTGTCTTGTGAATACTGAGCACGCGCGCCAATCCGGATTCATCAGTAATCTCAGTGCCATCGGCGCTGACAATGATGTCCTGACGCTGCAAACCGGCTATAAATGCAGGCGAACCACTGACAACGCTCATCACAACGATGCCGTTCTTCTGTGTTATGCCCATTTGAGCGGCGGCCGATGGCGTGAGTGCTAGATAGCGTATACCTAGGTAAGTATGGCTGGCATGTCCTGTTGCTACGAGTTCATCCGCAATCGGTTTGGCAGCAGCAATCGAAATAGCGAAACCAATACCTTGTGAAGGCACGCCTGGCTCTGCCATACCAGCTACCAATGTATTGATGCCAACCACTTGTCCTGCAAGATTCACTAATGGTCCCCCTGAGTTCCCTGGATTAATAGGCGCGCTGGTCTGGATGACATCGAAAAGGAACGGCGCACGCCCGTTGCTATCAGCAGGTTCCTGCACTGTGCGTCTAAGCGCACTTGCAACTCCCGCAGTAACAGTTGGACCACCGGGCAGCGCTAAGGCATTACCAATGGCCACTAACCAGTCGCCCACCTGAAGTTGCGTGGAATCCCCCAGTTCTGCAACTGGCAGGTTGCTGCCCGATATCTCGAGTACAGCGAGGTCGCTTTGTGGGTCAGCGCCTACCAGTTTGGCTGGAAATGTGCGACCGTCAGGAAGTGAGACCAGTAGATCATGCGCACCCTCAATGACATGGTTGTTAGTCAGGATATGTCCCTTGCTGTCGTAGATGACACCAGAGCCAACGCCTGCAGGTACGCTGTAGCTGTTGTTGTATTGATCAAGTTGCACCTGCTGATTCGTGATCTGGACAACGGCAGGTTTTACTTTTGTCGATACATTCCGCACTGCTGTTGAGAAATCACTACCAGCTACTGGTACAACCGACTGAGTTCCTAACTCGGTTTGCGCCAGACTATTTGATGTCTTTGGTAAGGTAGCAGTAAGATCATTGTTTTGAGAAGAGACTCTCACGAGAGAACTCGATGTCGAGTTATCCAGTGTACTCGGCTCGTTTGATGTGGCATGAGCGGTCGTACCGCTGTTTATGCCGATACTCGGAACAGAACATCCGGCGATGAGAAGCATTATTGTTGCAACAGCTGCCAGTATCAAACCATGTCGTTTTATCGAATGTGCGTCCATCTGTATTTCCTCCAGATAATGAGCATTTTGATGACTAATTGAAACGTAGTAATAATCGTTTCATGGAGGTAAAGGTATGGAATTCAACTGAGCATAGGCTTAACCGAGTTGATGCTCTGTCTATGCGTTGTGTTACGAATTCTTAACGTGAGGTGGTCAACAGTGTGGCCACACTTTTACAGTCGGGTTATAGAATCAGCCTATGAAAACAAGACCTCTCGGAAAAACCGGTCTATCTGTAAGCGAATTAGCTCTTGGCGGACTGTTCGTCTCTTCGATTGGTGGAGCCTATGAACAGGCGTGCGGCGCAGTACATCGGGCACTGGAGTTGGGTGTGAACTACATTGATACGGCACCCGGGTATTCGAATAGTGAAGAAGTGCTGGGTAAAGCGCTTGAGGGCGTCACACAATCCTACGTCATCTCATCCAAGTTGGGGGGAAGGCCGCAGCCCTTTAATCCACAAGATCGTGATGGCTTACTCTATTCTGTGGAACAGAGTCTGCAACTGCTAAAGCGCGATCATATTGATATTCTGATGATTCACGAACCAGACCGTCCTGGTCAATACAACTGGTGGACAGCCCCAGAGCATTTCGATGGCCCAGTCATGGATGTCTTGGCCGACCTCAAACGACAGGGAGTCATTCGATTTATTGGACTTGGTGGCACCACGGCTTATGAATTGCCTCATATCATCAATACTGGGCGTTTCGATGTGGTGCTGACAGCCTTTAACTATAGTTTGCTGTGGCGTGAAGCGGAGGTCGAGGTTTTGCCTGCGGCTGCTAAACAGGGCATGGGCATCATTATTGGTTCACCCCTGCAGCAGGGAGCACTCGCGCGTCGGTACGACGACGAAGTGCGCCATGGCGCACGATGGATGAGTTCACCACGCCGCGCACAGTATCTCGCATTGTACGATTTTATCGACGAAATTGGCATTCCGCTTGCCGAATTGGGCCTGCGCTTCGTATTATCCAATCCCCATGTGTCATGCGCTTTGATGGGTGCGCGCTCACGCGGGGAAGTTGAAGCTAATGTCGCGGCTGTGGAAAAAGGCGCTTTACCCACAGACGTTCTAAGCCGTTTGAATGAGATTGCTTCCATGGTTCCATTCCGTCCGTTTGAAGAGCCATTTGGACTCCCATTTGGACGCGAATACTGGGGACCAGGTGGCGCTTAAGGAGGTTCTGATGAAAGTTGCTGTAGTGCATCAACCCGGGCAGTTAGCGGTTGTGGAACTGCCTGTCCCGAAACCTGGTGATTACGAAGTGTTATGCCGCATTGAAGCTGGCGCAACCTGTACAGGAACAGACCAGCATCTCATTGCCGGGCGTTTTCCATGGCCAGTTAAGTATCCGACGATTCTTGGGCATGAGAGCATTGGACGCGTTGTGGAGATTGGTAACCATGTGCGCAATATCAAGGTCGGTGATCTCATCACTCGCGTGGGTATGCCGCCTCCTTCTGATGGCAGTTATCAGGCGCACTGGGGCGGTTATGCTGAGTTTGGCATAGCCCGTGACCACTGGGCTATGCAAGAAGATGGTTTACCGGCGGCAGAATGGCAACCCTATCGCGTCAACCAGATATTGCCTGCCGATTTTGATCCTGCCGCAGCGACGATGATTATTACGTGGCGTGAGACGCTCAGTTACTTGACTCGTATGGGCATAGGCGAGGGCGCCACTGTATTAATCAGTGGATCAGGCGGTAATGGACTGGCTTTTGCCGCACATGCTGCCAACCGCGGAGCGATGCAGGTTACCATGATTGGCAGCCCGGCGCGCGAGAATACGGCCCGAGCTATAGGAGTGTCAAACTACTATAACTACCAGGATGGCGCTGCTAGCATCATCGAGCAAATTAGCCGGAATCCCCCTGACGGATACGATTACATCATTGATGCTGTTGGCAAGCGAGGTGAATTGGATGCAATTTTGCCGTTGCTAAAGCATGGCGGTGTGGTTGGCATTTACGGTATCGATGAATGGGGTCAGTGTACTTTGAATCCAACGCGCGCGCGTGGCACTTTCACTTTTTACAATGGCGGTTATGACGAAGAAGAAACGCATACTCAAGTAGTCAGCGATATTCAATCTGGCAAGCTGGACGCGTCGCACTGGCTGGATCTCGAACATCCTTACCCACTTACCGATATCCAGAAGGCGTTTGATGACCTGCGTGCACGCAAGATGATCAAGGCGGTGATACAGTGCGCGTCTTTCTGATGACTGACCTGGAGGGTGTAGCCGGCGTCCTAAATTTCGAAGACTGGTGCCTGCCGGAGTCGCGCTACTACGAAGTAGCTAAAGAGCTTCTGACAAAAGAAGTTAATGCGGCTGTTGATGGTTTTTTCGCCGCCGGTGCGAGTCAGGTACTTGTTGTCGACGGTCACGGCGCAGGTGGAATCAATCCAGTCTTGCTGGATCAGCGCGCGGAGTTGATGCGCGGGCTTGGCATGGGCTGGCCTTTCATGATGGATGATGGTTATGATGTCGTTGCCTGGGTTGGGCAACATGCGAAGGCAGGCAGTAAGTACGCACATCTGGCGCACACCCAATGGTTTAACTATCTGGACTTGTCGATTAATGACGTCTCAATCGGAGAATTCGGTCAATTGGCGTTGTGTGCACAAGAGCTAGGGCTGCCGGCCGTATTTTTCTCCGGCGACAGTGCAGGCTGTCTTGAGGCGCAACACCTGACTCCGGGGATTGAAACTGTCAGCGTTAAGCGAGGGACTACAGCAGTTTCAGGTGATCATTTGGATGCTAAGCAGTATATGCGCCATAACGCTGGAGCCATTCATAGACATCCTGAACGAGCGCGCATGTTGATTCGCGAGGGGGCTGAACGAGCATTGCGACGTTTTGCCTCAAGGCATACCTTGCATCAGGATGCCATAACAGCTCCATACGAACGCGTTGCGGTTTTTCGAGCAGATAAGGCCGGTACCTGTACAACATCTGTGGAGAGGCACCCAGACAGCCTGATCGCGTTGTTGAACATACCTTATCATGAAATACCAGTCTCACCCTGAATTGGTTCCAATTGCCAGGTAAGGGGCGAACAAACCGTCGCCCTATAACGATTGATATTTAGCATAATACGTAAAGGAATCCCTATGAATTCTAGAGAACGCGTGTCACTCAGCCTGAATCATCAGGAACCGGATCGCTTGCCCGTGGATATGGGTGCCAGTGCAGTTACAGGAATGCACGTCAACACTGTGTATGCACTGCGCCAGGCGCTAAAGCTTGATTCCCCAGGTACACCGGTGAAGGTGGTCGAACCTTACCAGTTACTTGGCGAAATCAAGCAGGATTTAATCGATGTACTTGGGATTGATGTGGTTGGTTTAGGGGCGCCCAAAAACCTGTTCGGATATCGAAATGAAGGATGGAAACCATGGGTGACGCCACAAGGTATTCCAGCACTGGTGCCGCAGGCATTCAACACTGATCCCGAACCCAATGGTGAAGTACTCATGTACCCGGAAGGTGATAAGTCGGTTCGCCCCAGTGGCCGGCTACCGCAGGGTGGGTTTTACTTTGACACAATCATTCGTCAAGATCCCATCGACGATGATCACATGAATGTGGAAGATAACCTTGAAGAGTTTAAGCCGATTTCGGATGACGACCTTGCCTATCTGGGTAGTGAGGCTGAACGCCTGTTTACTACAACCGACAAGGCGATTCTAGGTAACTTTGGCGGTACTGCTTTTGGTGATATCGCACTCGTACCTGCGCCTTTTCTTAAGCACCCCAAGGGTATTCGCGATGTTGCAGAATGGTATATGAGTACGGTCAGCAGGCGTGATTATGTGTATGAAATCTTTGAGCGTCAGTGCGAGATTGGGTTAAAAAACCTGAGGCGCGTATTTGACGTGGTTGGAAATCGCGTGACGGCTGTCTTTGTGACCGGAACGGATTTTGGAACCCAGAACGGTCCGTTCATTTCACCTAAGGCCTATCGCAGCCTGTTTATGCCTTTCCATAAACAAGTGAATTCATGGATTCACACTAACACACAGTGGAAGTCCTTTATCCACTCATGTGGTTCAGTGCGTACACTCATACCTGATTTCATTGAAGCTGGTTTCGACATTTTGAATCCCGTCCAAACTTCAGCTGCACAGATGGCGCCAGAAGAGTTGAAGCGTGAATATGGCAAGGATATCACTTTCTGGGGTGGCGGTGTTGATACACAGCGCACTTTGCCTTTCAACACGGCTGACGACGTGCGTCGTGATGTGAGTGAACGCATTCGTACTTTTGGCCCTGGCGGTGGTTTTATCTTCAATCCGATTCATAATGTGCAGGCGCAGACGCCGGTAGAAAATGTTCTGGCAATGTTTGAAACAGTTCGTGACCTTGGTCGCTATCCGATCATATGACAGAAAATGACCCGACGTGTGAGTGGTTTCACGGGTCACCTTTCAGATTGACCGTATTGCGAGCAGGATGCTCCATAACGCGTAATCGAAGGCTGGCAGAAGCCTTCTCGCATAAACCATACCTGGTCACTATCGATGACAACGGTAGGATTCGCCATAATGGTGTGATCCGGGGAAATCTATATGGTGTCTTGGATGTGGATGTGAGTGACATTGTTTCACATCCACGTCCAACCATGCCGAAGGGCATGGAATGGCTGACGACGCGCGATCTTCAACTCAAACTAATCGGTGTCGTAGTAGGTCTGCCAGATGAGCAGTTGCCGCTAGAAGAGGTAGAGCACTGGCGTTCAAAGGCACCAGAAAAGCATTTACTGGATGCTGGTTTTCAGATTCGCGGATTTACCGAGTCTGATCAACAGGTTACTCGTGAACTGGTTCTAGAAGGTTGTGGTGAGCGTTGGGGATATATTGATGAGTCACGTAATCCGGATTTGGATGACATTCATGCCCACTATATCGCGCGAGGGCATACGGTTATTCTTGCCGAGGATAGCAAAGGCTTACTTGGAACAGGAACGCTAGTTGTTGAAGATAACAAAGCGCAAATGGTTCGGGTATCGGTCAAAGCATCGGAGCAGCGAAGGGGAATTGCAAGTGCGATTGTCGAAGAACTGATACAGGTTGCCCGAGATCGCGGTGTAGTTAAGATTGAAGTCGAGACGAACTCGAATTGGTATAGCGCGATCCGACTATACCAGCGGCATGGCTTTGTCAAGTACTCCCATGATGATGAAAGTGTCTATCTAGTATTGGAACTTGTGCAAAGCTAATACCAGAACGAACTTTGTGTGAAAGTAGGTAAGATATCCATTACTATGCAAACAAGACAACTCGGGTGGACAGATTTAAGTTTCACTACCATCGGCCTGGGCGCCTGGGCAATGGGCGGCAGTGGCTGGAAATTCGGATGGGGACCGCAGGATGATGCGGATTCCATCGCGACAATTCATCGTGCCATCGACCTTGGTGTGAATTGGATTGATACTGCCGCAATTTATGGCTTGGGGCATTCTGAGGAAGTCGTTGGACGTGCGCTAAAGTCGATGAGCCATAAGCCTATTGTGGCAACCAAGTGCAGCAGACGGTGGGACGATACTGGGACGCCCTACGCAAATCTGGATCCAGCCAGCCTGCGCAAGGAGTGCGAAGACAGCTTGCAACGGTTAGGTGTGGAATGCATCGACCTGTATCAGATTCACTGGCCACAACCGGACGCAGCCATTGAAGAGGCATGGGCAACATTAGCGGACATGGTGAAGGCTGGCAAACTTCGATATATCGGCGTCTGTAACTTCAATGCGGCGCAACTCAAGCGGATTATGCCGATTCATCCCGTAGCCTCATTGCAGCCGCCCTACAGTATGCTCGTTCGTGGCATAGAGAATGAGACTCTTGGCTATTGTGCTGCTAATAACATTGGCGTGGTTGCCTACAGTCCTATGCAGAAAGGTTTGTTGACGGGCAAGGTAACACGTGAGTGGGTTGAGGCGCTATCGGCTGATGATCATCGTCACCGCGATGCCATGTTTCTTGAACCTCAACTTAGCTCAAATCTGACATTAGTGGAAGGGCTGAAGCAAGTTGCACTGAGAAATAATAGGACGACTGCTCAATTAGCCATTGCATGGGTACTCCGACGCGCCGAAGTGACATCAGCTATCGTTGGCGCACGTCGGCCATCTCAGATTGAGGAGACTGTCTCTGCTGGTGATTGGGCTTTGTCTGCCGAAGATATCGCTTCTGTTGAATCACTGCTTACTGAAAAAGCAAAAGCATAATAGTGGGTACCCAGCGATCAACGAGATCGCTGGGGTGAATATTCACATGGAACTACTATGAACTCTCGCCAACGCCTGTTGATCGTGCTAGATGGCGGCATGCCTGACCGCGTGCCTATTTCAACCTATGAATTGGTCGGCTATAACAGCAAAGCCTTCGAGAATAACGATGCTTCATATTACCGGATGATGCAGGCGATACGCGAGAAAACAGATTGCCTGGCTATGTGGAATCCGGACTCGAACGAGCAGTTTCTGGCGACTGCGAGTAATGTTGATCGTGAGGTGCAAACGTCGCGCATGCCTGATCGCGATATTACTCATGCGACGATCCACACACCACAAGGCGACCTGACACAAACCACCATCAGGCTAGACAACATCAACACGACGTGGCAGACGGAGCATTGGTGCAAGTCGAGTGCTGACGTTGATCGCGCATTGTCTATTCCCTACGTCCCCGTGACTTACAGTAATGCCGACGAAAGCCGGATTCGTTCCGAAGTTGGTGACGGTGGCATCATCATGGCTTCACTGGCAGATCCGCTGTTGCTGGCTGCTGAGATGATGGAATTTGGTGAGTACACGATCTGGGCTGCCAAGGAGACAGACCACTTTGCACGTACGATCGAGATTCTGCACGAACGGTGCATGGAGAATCTACGTCGTATGCTTGATGTCAGCGTAGTCGACCTGTATCGTATCTGCGGACCCGAATATGCAACGCCGCCATTTCTGCCGGCGTCGCTATTTGAGCGTTTCGTGACACCGTATGTGACCGAGATGGTTGACCTGATTCATAGCAAAGGCGGAAAGGTGAGGTTGCATTGCCATGGCAGGATTAAGCAGGTGCTAGACCATATCATCGCAACTGGCGCCGATGCCATTGATCCCTGTGAACCGCCACCTGATGGCGATATTACGCTTGCCGAAGTCAAGAAGCGCTGTAACGGCAAAATGGCAGTATTCGGAAATCTGGAATTGAAACTGCTAGAGCATGGCACAGAACAGGAAGTGGACGACTATGTACGCGACTGTATGACCTCAGCCAAATCAGGTGGTGGCTTTGTTATCATGCCAACGGCTGCGCCGATTAACTCGCCGCTCGCTCCCCAGACAGAGCGAAATTACTTGCGTTATATCGAGTCAGCACTGAAATACGGGCAGTATTAACTTCACTTCTTGAAACAGGTGGAACACTGAGCAATCGAAAGTGCATTGATGAATTAGGTTCAAACATACCCGATTACTGGTGAAGCACGATGATGAGTAACGTGTTCCTCCATAATGCAAAGTTGATCTGCTGGTTCGCACTAAGGATTCCTGTCGAGTGGGTTTGTGGTGCTCGAAAGCTTGATGTGGCTGTCAGCGAATAAGTTTGGTCAGCAGCTAAAGCCATTGTGTAATGACCGCCAGAACTTGTCATTACAGAAGTAACAGGCGGAGAGAATGGATAACCACTGACCTGAACTACGGCAGACAGCGGACTTGTCGATACGATATCGTTGACAACACCGCTAACGGTGTACTGCAAGCCTGGAAGTAGCGAGATATTCTGTGTCGTTGTGTAACCAGTTGTAATAACAACCTGTCCGATACTGACTGCAGGGTAATTGTATGCAGTGGCTGTTACCGTATAAATATCACTGTACAGGCTGACTGTAAAGTGGCCGTTAGCATTGGTGGTTACAGTACTGAGTGCATTTGTGCTCGACTGCCGTTGAGCGGTGACGAGAGCGCCAGAGATCGGTATACCGCTTTGCTGATTTGTCACAGTTCCAGACAGGATGCCAGTACCGCAACTTGGAAACTTGAAAGAAGCGATGCGAGTTTGCCACCGAGATGTGCTTGAGGAAGAATAGTACTGGTTCGTGTACCAGAAGTTGCAATCATCGACGGGGTCCAGGCTGATGCTTGTGTAATCACCCCATCTAGCAAAACCACTTAACTGTGATCCTGTGCCTGTCATGATCACTCTTTCACCCTGGGACAATTCTCCAAGTGGATCATTGACGAGTCGCCCGGCATAGCGTATGGACGGATACACGCTGGCATTTGACGCGCTATACCCTACGCCAATGTTGCCGACATGGTCAAAAGCAATGCTCCCCATCCAACGATACACTGAATCTGGTGCATAAGTACCTTGCTGATAGATAGAAGGAGAGCCACCTGGGTCACGCACTTCATACCAACGGATACCAGACACTCCCCCAGACGCAACCGTATGATTGGCCAGCAGTGCTTCGTGGTCGCCGAAATTGCGATAAACAAGCCGGAACATGAGTCGATCATTGACGGCATCAACTTTGGGTGCACTGTCCGGTTGAGGAATGCAGTTGACGTAATTAGTACAAGGAACAGTGACATAGGAGGTCACTGGCAGAACGGTGTCAGGTTCACCTGCTATTCCAAATGTGGCACTGGCTGGCTTAGTCCAGTCGATATGGAATTTCCACAACCGAAGTGCATCCACTGGCCATCCATTTGATCCGGATGCTTGATCAACGCTAGCAAAATACCCAGGCGACCCGGCAGGGGGCGGGGTATTCCCATCCAGGTTAGCCGGCAAAAGACTGCTGTAATTGCTATTAGTGGCTCCGAGATCAACAAACACGTACGTGGGGCTGAGAACACCGTTTAGTATTTGTTCGCGATTGAGCGCCCAAATTCCAACGCCCACCCACGTGGAGGCATTAGCGAATTCATTCACCGTCATAAAATAGGAATCGGCCCATACTGACAACTTGGTGTAATCGTTAAATGTGCCATTTGGGTAGCCCGGCACGGCGGGCATTTGAAACGCATAACGGGTCCAGGTGCCAGTGGGATTATCTGTGCTGGAAATAGCCAGGCACTGGTAGTAAGGACCAAAATCCGAGTTGAATGCGAACTGACTGATTAACCAACGGTCAGCAAACTGATCGTAAAGAACGACAGGATCGCCACGGTTATATGCCTGGCAATACCCACCAAAACCACTCCATATCGTATTGTTGGTATAAGGGCCGGCAATGAGAGTTCCAGTGACCTTACTATAAACGGCATAGTTCATATTCACAGTCTGGACATAATAAGAGCGACCAACTGCGCCGTTCGCGTCAGAAGGTACGTAGCCGAGAAGGTTGCTGATACCCTCGAAGGATTTCGATGGGAAGGGCATCAGTGACGTGGACTGCTCCGCACCAAGAACCCCGGGGATCATAGAACTCCAGTGCTCTGAAGAAACAAAAGGGCTCGGTTCATGCGTCACACCTTCAGTTCGATCTGGTCGTAATGGAAGGCGAATTGTCACGGACGAATTGTCGTTGGAAACTGGCATACTGCGCAGGGGTTGCGATATATCAGAGGCGACGGCCTGTCCAATCCAAATATATGGATTCTGCGGTATTGGTGGACGAGTCACTGCTACTACTTTGACACTCTTGGGAATATCAGAAAGGGCGGTGACTTGCGAAGGACTAAGAAACATCAAAAGACTCACAAGAAAAGCAAGAGGCATTATCAGTGTGATGAAAGGTCTAGTGAATGATTTCATAATCAGCTATAGAGTCAGCATATCGAGCCTCGGCCAGCACTCCAAGTGTAAACGAATGTGACCAAGCGACGAAAAACAAAAACAGCCAGACAAAGGTGTCTGGCTGCAACAAGAAACGCACAAAACCGATCAACTACATGTTGCGAGCAGCGTAGCCGGGCCCTTCGGTATAAAAGTTCGTGTTATATACAGCGTCACCCGTAAGATCGACTTCCTCACCACCGGCGGCAGTCCATTTCTCACCACCAACGGGAACAAATTCCTGGCCAGGTTTGGCAACATGAGCAGCAGGAACTTCACCGTCGGGGAAAATAGCCTCAAATGGGCATTCCGGGACGCAAGCACCGCAGTCAATGCAAGTTGCAGGATCAATGAAGAACCAGGGCCACTGATCTTCGGGCTTACCGCCGACAATGCACTCAACCGGACATACATCTACACATGCACCATCGCGCAGACAGAGTTGGGTAATAACGTGAGCCATCTGACAAACTCCTTTGTTACTTTACGGTTATTAGCGACTCCAGCAATGAAGTTCACTACGATTAACTTTCTCGTTTATACACCAACAGTCACCGGTTGTCTAGTAGCAGCATATTCGAAAAACATAAAAAGCCGTGCATTTACACACGGCTTTGATAGATAGAGACTGCCAGGAATTACTTAGCTGACTTTGCGAATCGGATGGCCGCGTCGCTCCAGTTGATTACGTTCCAGATTGCTTTGAGGTAATCTGCGCGACGGTTCTGGTAATTGAGGTAATAAGCGTGCTCCCATACGTCGACGCCCAGAATCGGCGTCGCGCCGTCGGTGATGGGATTGTCCTGATTTGCAGTAGATGTTATTGCCAGTTTTCCTGTGCCATCAAGTACAAGCCAAGCCCAACCGGAACCAAAACGAGCCAGACCAGCCTTGCTAAACTGATCCTTTAGGTTGTCAAGTGAACCGAAGGTCGAGTTGACTGCATCAAGCAAGCCGCCCTCTAGTGCGCTGCCGCCAGGGGTAAGCTGCTGCCAGAAAACACTGTGATTCAGGTGCCCGCCGCCATTGTTGCGCACCGCGGTGCGAACAGCATCTGGAAGTGTGCTGAGATTCTTGACCAGATCCTCAATCGGCTTACTCTGTAGATCAGCGTAAGACGCAAGTGCGTTGTTGAGGTTGGTAATATAAGTTGCATGATGCTTGTCGTGATGGATTTCCATCGTGCGTGCATCAATATGCGGTTCAAGTGCTGCGAAAGCGTACGGAAGCGGTGCTAATTCGAATGCCATGTCCATTACTCCTGAATCTAAACAATAAACAATAATCGGCGTTATTATGGTGACCTTTCCTTAGAATCAAGTTAATTCACTTGTTGAGATTGCTAAGTTTTAATGCTTCAATCATGCAAACGTTATGAGTGCGAACTCCATCACTACTCAACGACCAGGTATACCGCCCATAGCGGGTATAGGCCTAGGTATCCTGGCGATCTCTACTGCCTCAATTCTGGTGCGCTATGCACAGGCCAGCGGTGCGTCATCACTTACGATTGCGGCGCTCAGGTTGGTTATTGCTTCAGTCATACTCCTGCCCATTGCGTTGGTTCGAAGTCGCGCAGAACTTGCCACAATAACTATGCAGGAGTGGTTAATCGCTCTAGCGAGTGGCGCTTTTCTTGGAGCTCATTTTGCTACTTGGATTACGTCGCTGCAATACACGAGTGTCACAAGCTCTGCGGTGCTGGTGACGTTCTCGCCACTCTTTGTTGCCATAGGATCAGCCCTTTTTCTCAAAGAGCGTCTATCAAGACTGGCATTAGGCGGCATTCTGCTTGCTATTCTGGGTGGCATTGTGATTAGTGTTGGCGATGCTTCACAGTCAGTCGTATATGCCTCAAATCCTCTTCTGGGCAATGTTCTAGCCCTCATCGGCGCAGTGAGTATTGCACCGCATTTCTTGATTGGACGGCGTCTGAGGCGAAAGCTTTCTTTACTGGCTTACATCAGCGTTGTCTATTCTGCCGCCGCTCTGGTGCTATGTGTCGCCGTTGCATTGACCAGTAGCTCATTCATTGGATTCGATCCCGACGGTTATATGTATGTGGTATTACTGGCGCTGTTGCCACAGCTTGTCGGTCACACATCATTCAACTGGTCGCTTGGTTATCTTCCGGCTGCTTATGCTACGATTCCAGCGATGGCAGAACCGATAGGCTCCACGATACTGGCAATGGCTTTACTGAGCGAATCGATGACGATACTGAAGTTGGTCGGCGCTGTTCTGACGTTGGCAGGCATTGCGATCATGATGGTCGGTCGTACAAAAACCGATACCATGTCTGCGTGAGACGATTGATGAAAGATAGCTTTTCGCGTCCCACTGGCGTGTTATCTGTCATGCTACTCGTCATTTTGCTGGCATTTGGCTTGCGTATGGTTGGCCTGGCCGAAGTCCCTCCGCGCTGGGATGAAGGCTGGACCGTAGCGCATGCCTCACTGGATCTAGGCGCATTATTAACGATCACGTCGGCGGATGTTCATCCACCACTCTTTTATCTCTTGCTTGGAGGATGGCAGTGGCTGACAGGCATCAACCTGTTTGCTGGCCGCTACTTGGCTGTTCTAGTCAGCCTGCCTTCTGTTCCCCTGGCCTATATTGTTGCCCTGCGTTGGGGACGTCGATCATCGACGAAAGCACTAAGGTTGGCGATGATAACGGCTATCTGCATGGCGTGGATGCCTTTAGGCGTTTACTACAGTGCCGTGATCAGGATGTATGCCCTTGCACCTTCATTTGTCCTTCTGGCAACATGGGCCGGCTTTCGTCTCATCACTCAAAATAAGCACATCGGATTCCGATCCAACGATAGCAAAGACAGATATGCGCAAGTCGACCGACTGCACGCGGTGCTGCCAGCGATCAACGCTCCTAGTCTCATCCATCCTTTAGGCGCACCCTCTTCTTCATTGCACTTTATCATTGCATTTGTCATTGGCGCAGCCGGCGCCATGCTGACGCTTTATCATGCTGCGTGGTCATTATTGGCACTTGGTACTTACTTAATAATGCGCATTCTCTTCTCTGACAAGCACAGACGGCTTCAGCGAATGGGGCAGCTTCTAGTCGGAGTAATTGGCGCCATCTTGATTTTTCTGCCTTGGGGTGTCTACGCTATTCCTCAACTGCTTTATCGGGCAACTGGCGCGTCAGCTAATGTCACACAACAATATCCCATCAGCTACTTTCTGAGGATTGGCGTCGAGGTTCTGACCATGTCGCAGAAGACGGGCTTCGCAGGCATACTCGTGATTCTGGTCATCATGACAGCAGGTCTGGCTATCGCTATAACAAAGCGATCAGGCCGTGACATCGCACGACTTTTACTGCCCGTTCTGATGATAGTTCTGACGCTGGTCGCCGTGGCTACTGCTGCACGTTCATGGGCCTTTAATGCACGCATGTTGATTTGCGCCGTGCCAGCATTGGCGATGATGATTGCGTGGGGGCTTGATCGTATGATGGGATTATCAAAGCCATTAGCCGGAATAGCTTTTGTCGCACTCATCGGGGTGTATTTTTCGACCAGTTCCAGTTTTATTTATCAAAAGACACTTGAGGTATTTGATCCATACAACCCGCATACCTACATTGAGCATATTGCACCGACTGCGAGATCGACCGATCAAGTCATATTCAATGTGCTGAGCCCAGCTGGTTTTTACGCGCTGGATCGACGAGGCTCAGATCCATCATGGACCTATGCATTGACATGGGATCCTGTCATCGAACCACAAAAGCGTTGGGAAGACCGAGTGTCCCTCACCTCACAAAACCATCAGCGATTGTGGCTTGTTCTCTATAAGGGACTTGCTGGTAAAAATGGTGACTTGCGCGGCTGGTTAGACTCTACTTTTTACCCAGCGTCGGCAACATGGGGTGAAGAAGAAGTGTTTTATGGCCTGTATGGCGCCAATACAGCAGTAATGACGGCGGGTGCTGGATCGGGAACGCATTGGATGGCATCGGATGGCTTTGACCTGCAGCTTATCAAGTCGGACTTGCCGCAGTCTGTGCATGCCGGAGACATCATTCCGGTAGCGTTGACCTGGCGTGCACAGGCTGCATTGAAGCAAAACATCAAGGTCTTTGTACATGCGCAATCTTCTGATGGCAATATTGTTGCACAACACGATGCTGCCCCTCTCAATGATTTGCGCCCAATGACCACGCTGCCCGTCGGCGCAGATGTGCTTGATCATCATGGCCTAGCTCTTCCACTTGAGTACCGTGGATCAATACGACTCTTTGTCGGTCTCTATGATCCGCAGACTGGTCAACGCTTGCAGACAAATAAAGGTACTGATCAACTTGACATAGGGCAGGTCGATGTTGTGTCTGAGACGCAGTAGGGGTGGAGTTTTTTGT
>CAIQQO010000001.1 GCA_903873965.1 uncultured bacterium | reverse complement strand
TGCATGGATGTCACCACCGCGCCGGATTCGGTTCCGTCGGCAAAGGTCAGTTTGATTTCGGTCGCCTGCGTCACCACGTGCAGCGCGGTCAGAATATCGCCTTGCGCGTTGATGACGACGCCGCTGCCCACGCCATCTTCCGACTTGCCGGTTTTATCGGGCGATTTCACCTGAATCAGAATCAGCGACGGGCGCACAATCTCGTAGACCTGCTCGGACCAGGCAGGGGGCGGCGTGGCCGATGACATCGCCTGCACCACCACGTCACGCACCTCGCGGGTGGTGAGTTGATGCGGCGCGGGCGTCAGAAGGGCGTGGATTGAAACAGCGACCAGCGCCGCCACGATGCCGGAGGCAAACAGCAAGCCACTGCGCAACGGTTTGCGCAGGCGACGCAGCCACTGTCGCCAATGTAGCATCCGCGCGCCTGACTCTTCACGACCGGTTTTATCCGCCCCTTCTTCAAATTCATCATCCAAATTAACATCCCTTGTCATAAAGAGTGTCCACCGAAAGAGTAGACGCAGATCGCGAACGCTGACGCTTTCAGATGGCTATGTGTAGCATCATTAGATGAATTTCTAATGATTTCTACCTAATTCCTTTCGGAACGTGAAACGTAAAACGTAAAGAGAGTTATGTCGGTTGTGATGTTGGTGGGGATGTGCGGCGAAGGGGCCAGGTAATCAGGTGGCGGACGACGTCATCAGTTACATCGGGGCCGGCTTCGGCGACCCACAGGTGGGTGATTTTGTCCATGGGCGCTGCGGCGGTCATGAGTGCGTCGATGGCGACATCAAGTTCTGCGAGTGCCGCGCCACGCAGGATGCGCGCCTGAATTTCGAGCGACAGGTTGGTATCGGGATAGGCAGCGCGGATCAGGCGCAAGTCGCTGCCAAAGCCGATATCGAGGTGGTTGGGGCGCAACGCCTGGTAGACGAATCGGTAAGGATGAAATACGCCGCAGTGATGAATGGAGAACGCCTCATAGTGATTGCGATACCACTGATCGACCGGCAAAACGACGCGCTGATAGGTGCCGGGTGAGATCATACAGACCGGGCAATTGCCGATTGTCCCGACTGGCCGCGTGACGCCCGCTGCGACGCCCGCATGCACCAACTCGTCATCGACCCACAGGCACAGCCGCGCCATGGCCATCAGGACGGCGTCGGCCAGCTGCGGGTCGGAGGCGCAGGCGGCCAGAATCGCCTCGCCGAACACCGAGACGGCGTTGTTCAATGGCCCGCCGATGTTGACGCTGGTGTCACAGTGGCCGTAGCGGCGCGTGAGTGTGACGGCATCCTGGTGAAACTTGCGCACCAGCGCCGATTGCGCCACGTCCGGCATTGACAGGCGGGGCATGCGGTCTTCGGGATGATCGAGCGCGATGGCTGACGGCGCATGATCAAGCGCGTAGGTGATGTCGCATCCCCACAACGCCGCCATGAACCTGTGACCATACGCGCCATCGACGCACGGATGGGGTTGCGGGTCACGCTCGCCCAGCCCGACGTCGCCGAAACGGTCATACAGCAAGCGGCGCTGTTCGCGCTCCATTTCTGTGCGCGCGATGGGATCGTTCAGGATGTTCTCGCTGAAGATCATACCGTAGTGGGCATGCCACCATGCCGGGGCGAAGGTGATTTGAATGGGTGGATATGGAGCGGTCATAGGTGAATTATGCATCTGGTTTGACCTGATCGCGTATAAAATCGGAGCGTGACGTGTTGTTAATTCTTTTCAGGTTGTGTTTGTACAGGAGGAAATGATGGGTAATCCAGTATCGCCAGATGCGCCCAATGTGGCGGCGCGCATCGCAAAGAACAAGAAGATCAGCTATACCAGCGCTGCGTACAGGGACTGGTCACAGACGGTTCCCGAAGAATCCGCCACGAACCTGCATCAACTTCCCGAAGATCAAGCGCTGCTGGAGACACCCGCGCAACTGAGCTACATCCACGCCTATATCAACTATCGCCCCAAGGTCGACTGGAACACATGCGGGCAGGCCGCCATGGGTACGCTGCTGGACTTCTATAACCTTGACCCGTATCACCTGACGAAGAGCGTGGTCGATGCTCAAGATAACAAAAACCACTGGGTTGATGGCGACATCATCGACGCGTTAAAGCAGGATGGGTTTACGCCCGACAACCCGTTCGGCCTGGGCACCACTGTGATTCGGGTGCGCGACGGCTTGCGCAAGTGGGGCGTGCGCGCGGATGCGGCTTACTCGGGCTTTCTGTTCCAAGGCTGGCAGGGCATCTGGGACAGCCTGCAGCAGTATGTGAGTGCGGGCATCCCGGTGCCGGTGCTGATCCACCTCGGCGACATCGGCGGCCCGATGTTCACTGCGCACTGGCCGATTGTGTATCGCATCGAAGGCGGGAACGTCTATATGGGCAACTGCGGTTGGGCGCCGTCAGTGCCCATCGATAAGTTTCTGGTCGCGTGGCAGTGCCGTTTCCTGCCCTACACGTACAACCACTGCGGGGTATTTACGCGCTGACACGCGCACTCCCGGAATTTAAGATCATTCCGGGAGCGTCTGCGCGGCAGCCAGGGCAGCGGCGTAGACGAGTTTGAGCGCGACGTTGTGTTGTTGCGCCAACGCGCGGCAATCTTCGTACTCGGGCGCGATGTTCATCACGGCATCGCCATGCCGCGCCACCTTGACGCGTACCGCGCCATAGGGCGTGACCACCTGTCGCGTCTCACGCGGGAGCATATAACGCTGAACGCCATAGGTGCGCAGCCCAATCGTGGTGGACTCGCGGAAGATGATGCCGATCAGGTCGTTGACATCGGCCGTGTGCGCCACCACCTGCAACAACGTGCCGGGGCGTTGCTTCTTCATCTGCGCAGGGATCAGGATTACATCGAGCGCGCCAGCCTGAAGCAGTGCCGCCAGCAATACCTCGAAGTGCTGCGGGTTCATGTCATCGATGTTGGCCTCGATCACCGTAGCGGTCTGCTCTTGATACCCTTGCGCGTTGAGCGGCATCGCGTGCTGTTCGGGGTGTGGCGCGCGCGGTTCACGGCCGGATGGGAGCGGGGCAAGTGATGCCGGTTCACGCGGCGTTAATTCGCCCAGATAGGCGCGCACCACGTTCGGGAAATCACGATCGCGGCTGCCGGCGCCATATCCCACCTGTTCGATCGTGAGCATGGGCAGAGGCCCAAAACTCTGCGCGAGCGTGGTGACGATGGCCGCGCCCGTTGGCGTGACCAACTCGCCCTTGGCTTCTGTGGCATACACGGGCACGCCGCGCACCAGTTGCGCCGTCGCCGGCGCCGGAATCGGATAGGTGCCGTGCGACATGCGCACAAACCCACTGCCCAGATGCAGCGGTGATGCGATCACCTGCTCAACGCCGAGCAACTCCAGCCCGATCACGGCGCCGGTGATATCGACAATGGCATCGACGCCGCCGACCTCGTGAAAATGCACTTCCTGCACATCAACGCCATGCACCGTGGCCTCAGCCTGCCCCAGCCGGGTGAAAATGGCGCTCGCGCGTTCCTTCACCCGGTCGGATAGATCACTTGTGGCAATGATGTGCAGGATGTCGCGCAGCGAACGGTGTTCGTGCTGATGAGGCTGGTCATGCGCGCCCGTGTGGTCATGCTCGTGCGGAGCCTCATGGCTGTGTTCATGGTCGTGCGCCACAGAGGATGTTTCGACAAATCCGCTGTCGGCGTCGCGCCCCGCGTCGTGGTCATCGGCAACAAGAAGCACCTTGAACTGCGTGGCCTGTAAACCGCGCTTGTCCACGCGCTGCACTTCCAGTCGATACCCGCGCAGATGCAGTTTCGCCAACTCACGTTCGAGCGTCTGCAGATCCAGGCCAAGATCGAGCAGCGCGCCGATGGTCATGTCGCCGCTGATGCCCGCGAAGCAGTCAAGGTAAAGGCACTTCATAGCATCAGGCGACATTCAATGTGATGACATCGAGCGGGATGAGATTACCGCTCATGGGCGTCGCGTTCATGCTGCCGCGCTTGTAACCGTCCATGTCCAGCGCCACATAGGTGAAACGCGCGTGCTCCTTGATCGCGGCGGTGATCGCATCGGCCTCTTCGAGCATGCGCGGCATATCCACCTTCTCGATCTCGATGCGTGCTACCTCGCCATGATGGCGGACGCGGAACTGGCGAAAGCCGTGATCCCACAGCACATCTTCGGCCGTTTC